>JAIEMI010000031.1 GCA_019752235.1 Rhodospirillaceae bacterium | reverse complement strand
GGCTTATGTCATTGAAGCGCGGCCTTTTTTCTCAGCCCAGCGTAGAGTTCTGCCATGGCCCACGCGGTTTCGCCCTTAGCACCCCCCACATTCCCGACGCTGCCGCCCGTCAAAGGTGTGCGCCTGGCGACGGCCAGCGCCGGCATCCGCTATCAGGACCGGACCGACCTGCTGGTGGCCGAGCTGGCGCCCGGCACAACCGTGGGCGGCGTTGTCACGAAATCTCTGACGGCGTCCGCGCCCGTGGATATGTGCAAGGCCAACATCAAAGGCGGCAAGGCGCGCGTGCTGGTGGTCAACGCCGGCAACGCCAACGCCTTCACCGGCCAGAAGGGCATCACGGCGGTCGAAACCACCGTCAGCGGCGCGACGCGGCTGTTCGGCTGCAAGCGCCATGAAGTGTTTGTGTCGTCCACGGGCACCATCGGCGTGCCTCTGCAGGCGGAAAAAATCGTCGCGGTGCTTCCGGCGGCGCAAAGCGCGTTGAAGGAAGACGATTGGACGGCGGCGGCTAAGGCCATCATGACCACGGACACCTTCGCCAAGGCCGCCACGCGCACCGCCACCATCGACGGCGTGCCGGTGACCATCAACGGCATCTGCAAGGGCTCGGGCATGATCGCGCCCGACATGGCGACGATGCTGGCCTACATCTTCACCGACGCGGCGCTGGAACCCGCCGCCGTGCAGACCTTGATCACCGCCGGCGCCAACAAGAGCTTCAACTGCGTCACGGTGGACGGCGACACATCCACCTCCGACACGCTGCTGATGTTCGCCACGGGCCAGGCCAAACATCGTTTTGTCTCCAGCGCGGTTGATCCGCGGCTCACGGAATTTAGGGTGAAGCTCGACGACCTGCTGATCGATCTGGCCAAACAGATCGCCAGAGATGGAGAGGGCGCCACCAAGTTCGTGGAAATCCGCCTGAGCGGCGCGGACAACGACAGCGCGGCGCGGCGCATCGCCATGTCCATCGCCAACTCGCCCTTGGTGAAAACCGCCATCGCCGGGGAAGACGCCAACTGGGGCCGCATTGTCGCCGCTGTTGGTAAGGCGGGTGAGAAAGCCAACCGCGACCGCCTGGCCATCACCATCGGCGGCGTGATCGTGGCGCGCGCCGGTGAAGCGGTGGCGGGCTACGACGAAGCGCCGGTGACCAAGCACATGAAGGGCCAGGAGATCCTGATCGAAGTGGACGTCGGCATTGGCAAAGGCGCAGCGACGGTATGGACCTGCGACCTCACTCACGGCTACATCGATATCAATGGCTCATATCGTACCTGACGGCGGCATCGACGATGACGAGAGCGGCTGCTTCGCGGCCGCCGAAGCGCCGCCGCGCGCGGGCGAGAAAATTCTGACCGTGGTCGCGGTCGCCTTGCTGGACGCCGATGGGCGCATCCTGCTCGCGCAACGCCCCGCAGGCAAGACGCTGGCGGGCTTGTGGGAGTTTCCCGGCGGCAAGCTGGAACCGGGCGAGACGCCGGAAGCCGCCCTTGTGCGCGAACTGCACGAGGAACTGGGCGTGGATATCCGCGCGAGCTGTCTCGCGCCGCTGACGTTCGCGTCGTACTCCTACGAAACATTTCACCTGCTGATGCCGCTGTATGTGTGCCGTCAGTGGCGCGGGAAAGTCACGGCGCGGGAAGGCCAGAAACTGGCGTGGGTGCGCGCCGAGCGCCTGCGCGACTATCCGATGCCGCCGGCGGATGAGCCGTTGATTCCGATTTTGCAGGATTGGTTGTGATGACAAACGCGCCGACGGCTTGTTTATTGATCATCGGCGATGAAATCCTGTCGGGCCGCACACAGGACGCCAATCTGAAGTTCTTCGGCGAGACTCTGGCCGCCATGGGGATTCGCCTGAAAGAGGCGCGCGTGATTCCCGACGAGCCGGAGGTCATCGTCGAGACGTTGAACACCTGCCGCGCGCTTTATACTTACGTTTTCACCACCGGCGGTATCGGGCCCACCCACGACGACATCACCACACCCTGCGTGGCGCGCGCGTTTGGGCGCAATGTGATACGCCATCCCGAAGCCGTGCGCCGCCTGACGACCTACTACGAGGGCCATCCCAACGCAGCGCGCCTGAAAATGGCGGAAGTGCCCGACGGGCCGGACGTGGAGCTGATCGACAACAAAGTCACCGCCGCGCCGGGCTATCGCATCGGCAATGTGTTCGTGATGGCCGGCGTGCCCGCCATCGCGCGCGCCATGTTCGAAGCCGCCGCGCCGCTGCTGAAGCAAGGCGCGCCGGTCTTTTCGGGCCACGTCGACGCCCACGTCAAGGAAGGCGATATCGCGGCGGAGCTGACGGAAATTCAAGCGCGCTATCCGCAGACCAGCATCGGCAGCTACCCGTTTTATAAGGACGGCAAGCCGGGTACCAGCATCGTCGCACGCTCGACCGATAAGGCGGCGATTTCCAGCGCGCTGGCGGATGTGGCTGCCGTCATGCGGGCCCGCGGCGCGGAGCCCTTTAACGTGCCATCACTCTAAACGTCACTGTGATTTCGATTTTTGCGGTTCGACGTTGTCTTTATCGACATCGAAGCCGCAGGCCCTGAGATCATCGCGCATATGCTCGGGCACCGGCGCGCGCACGCGGATGGGATCGCGCTTGGGATGCAGCGGCAGCGTCACGGCGCGGGCATGCAGCATCAAGGGCTCCCCAAAGAATCCTGGGGTCGGCATGCGGCCGTAGACTTTGTCGCCCACGACCGGGCATCCCAGTTCGGCGCTGTGCAGGCGAATCTGGTGGGTGCGGCCGGTGTGGGGGTGGAATTCAACCCACGCCCGCGGACCGCGCGGACTTTCATACGTGCCGCGCACCTTATAGTCGGTGATGGCGGGCTGGCCCTTGGGGTCGGCTTTCATTTTCCACCCCGGGCCGCTGCCGACCTTGCTCATGGCGATCTTGATACGGCCTTCGGTATTTTTCGGAATACCGTCGACCACGGCCCAGTAGGTTTTGCGCACATCGCCGCCCGCGAACATTTCGCCAAGGTCGCGCAGCGCCTTGGTATGGCGGCCCAGCACCAAGCAGCCCGACGTGTCGCGGTCTAGCCGGTGCGCCAGTGAGGGCGCCCGCTGGAGGCCGAAGGTCAGGTGCGCGAAGGAGTGTTCAAGATTGGGGCCGCCGCCGAAACCGGCGTGGACGGGAATCCCCGGCGGCTTGTTGATGACGATCACCAAGCCGTCGCGATACAATACGCGGGCCAGGATCTCCTCGGCGGACAGCGCGGCGGATGCGGGGTTGGGCATGATATTTCCTTGGCCGCCACCTCGTGCCCTATCCGGCGTATGATGGCAAGACTTCCCGCCGTTGCCGCGCTCGTAACCTCCAAGTAGTGTGGGTATACCTAGGGGGATCCGATGCAAGAGCGCCTGGACGCCAGTGTACGCCGCCAGATTTTGATCGAGGACCAAGCCTGGATCGGCAAGCCGGTGGATATCAGCGGCGCCAATCCGCGCGCGGTTCAGGCCAACGTAAGGCATATGGCGCTGATGCTGATGGATACCGCGGTCAAAGACCGCGCCAGCCGCGCCGCCGCCTTCGCCGAACACCTGATCGACGCGACCATGGCGCAGCACGTGACGCAGCCGGTGGCTTGCGCGAAGGGGTGCTCGCACTGCTGCACGACCTATGTCAGCTCGACCGTGCCGGAGGTTTTTAATCTCGCGCGGGCCGTGCAAGGCAATGCCGGAGCGATCATGCGGATCGTCAAAGCCTCGGCCCGTTCGCGCGCCATGCCGCAGCTGCAGCGGGAAGTCGACCGCGTGGTTTGTCCGATCCTCGAAGACCACGCTTGCTCCGCTTATGCCAACCGTCCGGTCGTCTGCCGCGCCGTGCTTTCGACGTCGCTGGACAGTTGCTTGCGGATTTTCACGCAGGGTATCGGCGAGCCGTTCAAGTATCCCGACAACCTCGGCCCGGTACGAGCCTTCATGACGGTGATGGTCCGCGGAGCATTGTTCCTAAGCGGATTGCCGCATCAGAACATCGAGCTGACTCACGCTTTGGAAGTCGCGCTGACGACCACCCATGCGGAAGAGCGATGGCTCGCGGGCGAACCGATTTTCGCCGGCGTCGCCCTCGACCGCGGCGAGCAGAACCCCTCGTCCATCATGGGGTTGGTGAACGCGCTGGCCAACGCCGTGCGCCCGACGCTGTGACCACTCATGCCGTGACCGCCCGCTTATGACAGAACGCCTTGACCGCAGCCAACGCCGCCGGCTCTTGAAGGAAGACGAAGCCTGGATCGGCAAGCCGCTGCCGCCCAACCCGCCGCGGCGCGCCGCCGAAGCCCATGTGCGCCATCTCGCGCTGATCCTGCGCGACACCGATATCAGGAATCGCGCCGTGCAAGCCGCCGTCTACGCGGGCAATGTGTTCGACGCGACCATGAATCAGCTTGAGAAGGGCGCCACGGCCTGCGCCAAGGGATGCTTCCATTGTTGCACCAAGCTGGTGATGGTGACGTTGCCCGATATTTTCCGCCTGGCGCAGGCGGTGCGCGGCAAGGTGATCGACATCACCGCCGCCGCGGAAGCCTCGCGCCGCATCACCAGCGGCCACGCACACAACCAAGCTCTGCCGTGCCCGGTGCTGACGGATCAGGCCTGCTCGGCCTATGGGCACCGCCCGATACCGTGCCGGTTTCTGCTCTCAAAATCGCTCGACGCCTGCTTGCGGATTTTTCGGGACAACTCCGGCGAAGCTTTCCCTTATGCCGACCACACCACCGACCTGCGCCAGCGCATGGACCAGATCGTGCAGACCGCGTTGGTCTTGAGCGGCCTGCCGCACCACCACTACGAACTGATCCAATCCCTCGCCGTGGCACTGACGGTCGATAACGCCGAGGAACGCTGGCTGGCCGGCGAACCGCTGTTCGCAAGCGTGCCCGCCAACGCTCAAGAATTCAAATACCCGGCCGTGGCGGCGGCGATCGAAAAACTCGCCGCGGATATTCGTCCGACACTCTAACGTGCAAGGTAGGCCAGGAGAACGTTGACGATCCTGACCTGTGTGCTGGCGCTCGCGGCTTGCGACGCTGAATGCGAAGCCCGCACATAACCCTGAACCGTTGCTCTGAACTACGAGGCCCGTTAGGGTGGCCCCGCGCGCACTACCCGCGCTTTTCCCTGTGCCCGCTTGGCGGAATTGGTAGACGCAACGGACTTAAAATCCGTAGCTGCTTCATCGCGGCGTCCCGGTTCAAGTCCGGGAGCGGGCACCACTTAATCATGCAGATTAGGTTTTTCTGCGCCTTATCTCGCGCTCAGCTCGGTTCGATCACAAAAACCCGTTTTAGACCTGTGTCTCAAACGTAGTCGTTACAGAATTTACACCGGCGCTTTGGCGCAGCACGATTGGGCTCATGGGTGTCCAGGCGGTTTAGGCGGCGCTTGACCTTCGCGGACCGGCTTCAACGCATCTACGTCGCGGAGAGTTTCCCTGCGCTTCACGCAAGGAATACGGATCAACCCATTGTCTTTCTAACATCCTTCAAAAGAATATAGAGGTGGTGGATGTCGGTCGGGGACGGCTCGAATCCATATCTCTCGTAGAAACCACGCGCCTCGTCATCCTTGGCGTGGACAACGAGTGCGCGGATGCCCGCTAAACCCGCGGCCTGCAGAGTCCGCACCATCGCGTCCTTGAGTAGTCCCGAACCGAGCCTTTTGCCCTGATATCCGGTGGTGACGGCCAGTCGTGCCAACAGCATGACGGGCACCGGGTGACGGGCCATGCCTTTCGTCAGCCGCTCGGCCGCGTCGGGATAGGCAATTTCACCGACCACGAGGCTATAGAAGCCGACGACACGATTCCCGTCCAGCGCCAGATAGGTGTTAGTCGCGCCGGCCTGCTGGCTTTGCAGGGCGTGGCGGATCAAGAAGCGGTTGAGGGCTTCCTTGCCGCAATCGAAACCTTCGGTGGTATGCAGCCGGTTGAGCTTCTCGATTCGCAAGCCACTCATTTGGCGCGCGGGTGCTCGAAAACACTCGGCTTGGCGAGAAGCTTCTTGAGTGCCGGGATGGGCTTAGCCGGGGCATCGAGCGCGGCCTGAAACGCCCGCCAATGTTCAGGATCGAGACCGAAGTGCGCTCGGTCGGGCAGCGTTTCCGCCGCGCGCGCCAGTGCGCTTTCGATCACGAATTCGCTTACGGAGCGTGAACTTGCGACCGCCGCCGTCTGCAGAATGCGTTTGGCGGTCGGCGTAAGCCGAAGATCGAGCTTTTCAGTGCGGGGGGCCGTTTTTGCCATTGCGTCTCTCCTCAAGCTCTTATCATAACAACATCGCCCGACATTGTCATGACAGAAATATGGCGGTATTATCGTGGCAACGCGGAGAATGAAGGAGCGAGGCGCGCGGAAGCTGCAAGACGGCCAGCACATGCTGCGTGATCTTTTCCTGTGCTTCACGGAGCGTCGGCAGCAACTTATCGCGCGTGATGTAGTGAAAGCTCACAGGGGCCGGACGAGGGTTCATGAGCGGCGTTCCGGTTCAAGTCCGGAAGCGGGCACCACCACGTCGCATGAGGTGCGGCATGCTTAATGTGAGCTTCAGCGGCCAGCGGAGCGTGTGCAAGGTCTGTCAAGGATCGGCCGTGCTTTATGGCGTTGTTGACTTCAACAAGAGCTGTCTTGAACTCAGCAAGGTCTTTCTGCCGTTGCGCGGCGTGGCGGTTTATTATCATCAGTGCGAGTCCTGCGGTTTGATCTTTTCAAACGCCTTCGACGCGTGGACCGCCGCCGAGTATCAGGAACACATTTACAACGCGGACTACATCACAGTGGATCCGGAGTACGCCGACGCACGGCCGCGCAGCATGGCCGAAACGGTTTTCAAATTCCTCAGACCCGCCGGCGATATTCAGCTTCTTGATTACGGCGGCGGCAGCGGCCTCATGGCCCAAATTCTGCGTGAAAAGGGTCTCTCCGCGACGAGTTGGGATCCCATGACTTCGCAGACCCCGCCTGACAACAGTCATTTCGACGTCGTCACAAGCTTTGAGGTTCTTGAACATACCGCCACCCCCAGAGCGACCGCGCAAGACATGGTGAAGCGTCTGACGCCGACGGGCGTGCTGCTGTTTTCGACCTTAGTGGTGGATGCCTTGCCTCCGCACCAGATCGGTTTCTGGTACATCGCGCCGCGCAATGGGCACGTCACCATCTACACAAAGAAATCGTTGCAGACTCTGTTTGGATCGCTGGGATGCCGCGTCCATCATTTCAACGAGACGATGCACATGGCTTTTCAAACTTTACCGCCATGGCTGGCATCAAAAAAACAAGCCGGTCCTTCCGGCGCCTGATCTCTGCCGCCACAACTTGTAGGCGACCTCGCGCCGGCGGTTTCAAGACAAAACAAGGCTTTACGGAAACAGTCCACAGCGTAGATCGCACCCGGAAAAGGGCTATAATCAGCGCTTCGCGCGGCATTTGTGTTGTGAACGTACCTTCGCGTATTCCCACTGTTCTTGTTGTGAACGGTTCGAGGAGATTCTCGTATGGCACACGTTTCCGATCTCACGGACGAGCATGCCTATCATCCGGCCATCCGCAAACTGACCTTGGCGGACCTTGAAGACGCGTTGCTGAGAGGCATCGATGATTTCAAGGCCAAGCCGACCTTCGGCGTTTTCGTCATCATCATTTATCCGCTGGTGACGCTGGCCGCGTTCCTGGTGGTGTTCAATTACGATTTGCTGCCGCTGGTGTTCCCCATGGTCTCGGGTTTCATGCTGCTGGGGCCCTTTATCACCATCGGCATGTGCGAGGTCAGCCGCCGCCGCGAACTGGGACAGGATATTTCCGGCCTCGCGGTGTTCGATTTCCGCCGCTCGCCCTCGGCCCAGGACATCACGCTTTTGGGCCTGCTGCTGGTGGCGCTGTTCTTCCTGTGGCTGGCCACGGCCATGACGATCTACGGCCTGACGCTGGGAGATCCCTGGCAAAGCACGCCGGCGAGCTTGGGCGCGGGCTTTGTGGAACGCCTCTTCACCACCGGCGAGGGCTGGACACTGATCATCGCCGGTAACGCGCTTGGGTTGGCCTTCGCTATCGCAGCCTTGTGCATCGGCGCGCTGTCGTTCCCCATGCTGCTGGACAAGCCGGTCGGCATCGGCACCGCGGTACAGACGTCGCTGCGTGTGGTCATGGCCAATCCGATCATGATGGCGCTGTGGGGCTTGATCGTGGTCGCCACCATGGTGATTGGCGCCGTGCCGCTGCTGGTCGGCCTTTCGGTCGCGATCCCGGTGTTGGGACACGCCACATGGCACCTCTACCGCAAGGCCGTCGCCGTCTGAAACAGTCCTGACCAGACCAGAGCCTGCGTTGCGGCTGCGTGCCGAGGGTGATACCCTGCGCGCCGCCGTCATTTTATGCGTGTTTCAAAAATGCGTTTTCTCGATTTCCTATTCCCCAAGTCCTTGCGTCCCGGGCGCCAACCAGCGCCGCCTGCCGATGAGAAGGACTCACAGCTCAACGTTTACAATTACCGCGAAGCGATCAAGGAACCACCGGCGCATTTTTCCGCGATCCGGTTCGACCCCAATAACACCTGCAACCTACATTGCGTCTACTGCCATAACCCGCGGTCGGACGAGTCCGTGAGCGCGCAGGAATTGATGGACTTCATCGATAGCCGCGTGCTGGCGGTGAAGCATTTCCAAATGGGCTGCATCATGGAGCCGACGCTGGACAAGCGCCTGACGGACCTGATGCTGGCGGTCTCGAAATCGCGCGCGAAACCGACCGAGACTTTCATGCTGCAGACCAACGGCCTTCTGCTGAACAAACACGACTTCGGCAAAATGCGCGAAGCCGGCCTGACGCTGCTGTCGGTGTCCGTGGATGCGGCCGAACCGGACACGCAGAAGGAACTGCGCAACGGCACCAGCCTCGACCGCGTGGTGCGCAACGTCAGGGCGTTCCGCGAAGCGTTGCCGGAGGTGAAGGTGAGCTTCATCACCACCGTCACGACCTCCAATATCGCCAAGGTGAGCGGTATCGTCGCCCTGGGTCTTGATCTGGGTGTGAAACAGTTTGTGTTCCGCGAAGTGTTCTACCACCCGGAGAACGACATCGTGGACCATGCGCGTATGCCCGGCCTGCTGCTGAAGCCGGGACAGTTTCAGGGCATGAGGGACGAAATCCTGGGTGCGTATGAAGGCCAGGCGGAATTCATTTTCGCGGACTCGGTGTCCATCAGCACCTACATCGAAAAGATCAAGACCGACTCTCTTATCCCGAAGCACTAGCGCGCCAGAAATCCAGCGTGCGCGGCAATATTTTGCCCGCGCCTTCATGGGCGGCGATGTCTTCCAGGCATGCGAGCAACGCAGCCGCTTCGGCTTGCAATCCGGCATGACCGAGAAACAGCATGATACGCGTCAGGCGCAGATGATTGTGATTGGCGGGCTCCAGCCAATAGGCGTGCGCGAACGCCGCCCCGCGCATGATGACACCGCCTTCGCGCTTTAAACCGAGAAAATCCAGCATCAGATCGAGTGATCTGCGGACACGATCCTGCAGGTGCGGATCGGCGCGAAAGGCCGCTTTGTCGGCGGCGGTGAGCAACGGTGCGTCGGGATTGAAGCGGCTGGGGTCCGGCAACGGGAACAGCCATTGAATGAAATCATGCACCATTTCGAGGCGGCGATGATCGAAGGACCAGATGTCCGTGATCGTGCGGCCCGCGGCATCGACGGCGTCGCCGCGATAGAACGCGATCAAGGGCGATACGGAACGAGTCATGCCCGCATCTTAAATCAGAAGTCAGGCATTAGAAAAAGGAGGGCCGCGCGGGGCCGGGATGGGTGGGGATCCGTCGGAGAGCGGTCCCATCCGGGCCCACGCGCGGCCGTGAGGTTGAGCGAGGCGGCCTGGGCGCCGCCCCGCTTGCTAATGCATTAGGCCGCTTGCGCGATGGAGCGCGGAGCCGTGGAGCTGCCGATCGCGATTTTGCGGGGCTTCAGAGCTTCGGGAATTTCGCGCTTGAGGTCGATGTGAAGCAGACCGTTCTCAATGCGGGCGCCGGAGACTTGGATATGGTTGGCCAATTCGAACTTGCGTTCGAACGAACGGCCGGCGATGCCGCGATAGAGGTAGGTCGACTTGTCTTCCTCCTGCCCGGCCTTGCCGCGCACGGTCAGGGTATTGTTTTCCACCTGCACATCGAGATCGCTCTCGCCGAAACCGGCGACGGCGAAGGTGATGCGATAGGCATCTTCGCCGGCCTTCACGATGTTGTAGGGGGGATAGGAGAAGTGGGCGTCGTCCAGACGGGTCGCCGCGTCGAACACGCGGGTCAAGTTATCGAAGCCGACCGACGCACGAAAAAGCGGAGAAAGGTCGAAAGTACGCATGGTGTATCCTCCAATGAGCAATACGATGGTTTCAAGGCGGCGCGCTGTCTATGGCCCGCGCCGTTAGGCCACGGATGCGACGGACCCTGATAGGCATCCGTCACGAGAGCCGATGTAATCGCGGTCTTTCGGGTTTCAAGCCTGGGAAAGCAAAAAAATTCTTAATTATTTGGGCGGGTTACGCGCCACGCGAGGACCAAGGCCGCCGCAACCAGTGCGGACGCCAGCAAAAAGGGGGCGCCCGGCAGGGCGGACTCAGGGGTGGAAATGGCGCGGGCGAAGGTCAGAGTAAAGAGGGCCGGGCCGATCATGCCGGTAATGCCGAGGATGCTGCTGAGCGCGCCTTGAAGCTGGCCCTGCGCGGAGGGGTCGACGCGGCGCGTCATCAAGCCTTGCGACGCCGGGCCGTACAGTCCCCAAAGCGCCGCGACGGGAATACCCATCCACAGCACATACCCCGTGGGCGCGAGGCCGTAGATCGCCAGCCCCAGCACCGCGCACAGTAACCCCAGAACTAATGTCATGCGTTCGCCGAGACGCGCCACGGCGGGTTTTACAATCAAGCCTTGGACGACAATGATGGCGACGCCGAAGCCCGCCATGGTGAGGCCCACGGTGCGTTCGTCCCAGCCGTAGCGGTAAGCGGTGTACAGCACAAACACGCTGGGCAAAGCATTATGGGCGAGCGTGTACAGAAAATGCACGGTCGCCAAGCCGAACAGCTCGGGGTGGGAGCGCAGCAGCGTCAGCGAGCCCACGGGGTTGGCGCGTTTCCAACTGAAGGCGCGGCGATGCTCGCGCGGCAGAGATTCCGGCAATACGAACAAACCATAAGCCGCGTTGGCGAGACTAAGACCCGCGGCGACCCAGAACGGCAGCCGCAAATCGATGCCGCCCAGCACACCGCCCAAGGCCGGACCCAAGACAAACCCGAGGCCAAAGGCAACGCCGATCAATCCAAACGCGCCGGCGCGTTTCTCGGGCGGCATGACATCCGCGATGTAGGCACTGGCCGCGGAGATGCTGGCGGCGGTAATGCCGGCGACGACGCGACCGATAAACAGCCAGATCAGATTGGGCGCCACGGCCATCAGAATATAGTCGAGCCCGAGGCCCAGATTGGACAACAGCACCACCGGTCTGCGGCCAAAGCGGTCCGACAGCGCACCCACCGCCGGCGAGAACAGAAACTGCATCAGCGCCCAGATGGTGCCGAAGAATCCGTAGATCACGGCGGCGCGCGGTGTGTCGCCACTCATGAATTGGGTGATCAGCGCCGGAAACACGGGGATGATGATCCCCATGGCAATCACGTCCAGCAAAACCGTGAACAGGATGAAGGCGACGGCGGCCTTGCGCGGCGATGAGAGAGGAACAGTCATAAAAGCGGGGCCGCGTCTCTCGTACAGGAGAATGGTAAGCGGCGGCGATCCTACCCTGCCCCGCGCCGGAAACACTACGCGCATCGGCGCAGCCATTATAGAATAGCGGTGTTGTGATGCCTGCCCGTGATGCCTGCCCGTGATGCCTGAACGTAACAACGCGATGTAACCCGCATGCTCACCGTTCGTTCCGCGGAAATCGACGACGCGCCGGGGATCGCCAAGGTCCATGTGGAGACCTGGCGCACGGCTTATACCGGCATCATTCCCCAGGACTATATCGACAGCATGACCGTGGAAAACCGCACGCTGGTGTGGGCGCGCCTTTTGCAGCGCAGCGGCGGCGCCTTCACAACTCTGGTGAGCGAAGATCACGATCAGCGCATTGTCGGCTTTGTGTCGGGCGGCCCTCTGCGGCACAAGGATCCGCGCTATCAAGCGGAGGTCTCCTCGCTTTACGTACAGCGGAGCCATCAGCGCAACAAACACGGACAGCGGCTATTCTTGGCAGCCGCCAACCGTCTGGCGGGATTTGGCCTGCGCGGACTATTTGTCTGGGTTCTGACCGACAATCCGGCGCGGCGATTTTACGAGGAATTGGGTGGCGAACAGATCGCCGAGACCACACGGCTGTTCGCGGGCAAGCCGCTGACCGAAGTGGGCTATGGCTGGAAAGACACGCCGCGTTACGGCTGAGAACGCAACTACTGCGGCAGCTCGGTTTCGTGAGGCATGGCGTCATCGCGCTTGTCTTCGTCGCGGTGGGCGCCGGCGACGCGCTTC
>JAIEMI010000109.1 GCA_019752235.1 Rhodospirillaceae bacterium | reverse complement strand
ATTCGGTAAAGCCGCGCTCGAAATCGCCGTTCACCAGCAGCGCATTGGCGAGGTTCCAGTGCGCCTCGGCGCTATCCGGCGCCAGCTTCACCGCCTGCTCCTGGCACGCGATGGCTTCTTTCACAAATCCCCAGACGCGATAAATCATACCCAGATTGATGAACGGCTTGGGGGACGCCGGATCGATCTGTGCGGCGGCGTGAAACCAACGCTCCGCCGCCAATAGATTACCCAGGCGATAAAGCGTCACGCCGCGATTGAACATGGCGTCGAAACGCAACGTGCCCTGCGCGGCAAGGGCGAGGTAAAGCTTGCCGGCCCCCGCATGATCGCCGCGCTGTTGGTGCGCCATGGCGGAATCATAAAGCGACGGCCCATGCCCGGGGTCGATCTTGAGCGCCGCCCGCAGCGCCATCTCGGCATCGGCGCCGTTCCCCATCAAACGCAGCGCGGTCGCGATCCCATGGCACAGGTCGGCGTCCAGGGGCGCGAGCCGGCGGGCGCGTTCGAACAGGTCCAACGCCGTGGCCGGGTCGCCGCCATTCACCTCGATCGCGGCCAACTGCCGTAAAGCGCCGGTGTGATCCGGGGCCAGGCGCAGAATGCCATGGTAGAGCGCCGTCGCCTTGCCCACGCTGCCGCGCGACAGAGCATCGTCGGCGTCACCCATAAGCCCGTCGATAATCTCGCCTTCGTCTCTCATATTCGGCATGCTGTGGAACAGTTCGGAGAGATTGATTCTGCACCATGACGCCGCCGGCCCCAACACCTGATCTCGCATCGGCCATCGCGCTTCATCAAGCGGGGCGGCTGACCGAGGCCCATGAGGCCTACCAGATGATTCTTCGCGCCGAACCGGCCAATCTGGACGCGCTTCACGGACTCGGGCTCCTCGCCGTCGATCTCGGCCAGCCGGAACGGGCCCTGCCGCTGCTGACTCAGTGCGTCGCAGCGGCGCCCACACAGACTCTCTACCGGGTCAGCCTCGGACTTGCGCACCTGCGCACAGGAGATTTCGAGAACGCCGCCGGTCATTTCCTGGAGTCCGCCAATCGCCTTCCCCACGCGCTGGAACCGCGGCTCTATCTGGCCCGCGCGCTGGGAGCGCTTGGCCGCTGGGACCAGGCGCACGAGGTTCTGATCGAGACGGCAAAACGCTTTCCGGGGCGCGCGGACGTCTGGGCCGCCAAAGGCAATGCGGAGCGCGTCCTGCTGCGCCACGTCGCCGCCGAAAACAGTCTGCGTAAAGCCTTAGCCCTGACGCCGCACGACGTCGACGTGCTGAACAATATGGGCGTCGTCGTGCGGGCCCAGGGCCGCACGGAAGAGGCGGTCGGGTATTACCGGGAAGCGCTGGCGCGCGGCGGTGACCGGGCGGTCATCCACGCCAATCTGGGCAACGCACTGACGCTGCTGGGGCACACCGCCATGGCCGAAACGCATTTGCGGCGCGCGGTGGCTTTGGCGCCGGATAACGCGGAAGCCCGCTATAACCTGGGCGTTTTCCTCACACGCGCCGAGAACCCGGCGGAAGCCGTCGGCCATTTCCGCGCGGCGTTAAAGATCCTGCCGGACAATGTCGATGCGTGGACCAATCTCGGCGTCGCGCTGCTGGATACCGGCGACACACAAGGCGCCGAGGATTGTTATCGCCGCGCCGTTGCACTGCGGCCCGACAACGCCGAAGCGCATTACAATCTGGCCTGGGTGCTGCTGCTGACCGGCCAATGGACGGAAGGCTGGCAGGAATATGAGTGGCGCTGGAGCTTGCCCAACTTCAGTTCACGCAAACGTAGCTTCGACCAACCGTCCTGGGACGGACAGCCGGTCTCCGGCACCCTGCTGCTTCATGCCGAGCAGGGTCTCGGCGACGCGATTCAGTTCGTGCGCTACGCCGCGGCGGCCCGCGGTCGCTGCGCACGCCTGGTCATAGAATGTCCGAAAGTCCTGCAGCGCCTTTTTGCGGATCTCGCCGATGACGTGGTCGCCGCCGGGGACGAACTGCCGGCCTTCGACGCGCACGCGCCGTTCATGAGCCTGCCGCGCATCTTCGCCACCACGCCGGAAAATGCGCCGCGCGCGAAAGCTTATCTCAACGCGCCGGCGCCGGCGCCGGATCACCTCCGCCTGCCGGTGTCCGGGCGCCCGCGCATCGGGCTGGTCTGGGCCGGATCGCCGGACAACAAGATCGACCGCCGCCGGACCCTTCCGGCCCGGCTGTTCGGCGCGCTGGCCGCCGGGACCGACGCGGACTTTATAAGTCTGCAGGTCGGCGCCCGCGCCCAGGAGGCGGAGGATCTCCCCCCGGAAAAATTGGTTTTCGCCTGCGAGGGCCGGGTCGCGGACTTTAGCGAGACCGCCGCCGTGATCGGCCAGCTCGATCTGGTGGTGGGGGTCGATACGGCGGTGATTCATCTGGCGGCGGCGATGGGGAAGCCGGCCTGGATGCTGGCCCCCTTCATGCCCGACTACCGCTGGCTCTTGTGGCGCGAGGACTCGCCCTGGTATCCGTCTATCCGATTGTTCCGTCAGCATAAGATGGAAGATTGGCGGCAGGTCATCGCGCGTGTCGCGCTGGCGTTAACCAATTGGCAACGCCCCCAGGCGTAAAGCGTTACCTTGGAGAAGTCTGCTGGCCGTGTTAACACTTTCGTCGGTGTTCCCGGCCAGGGACATCCGCGGCGCCAGGAGGCGCGGTGTAAGGGGCGAAGCTCCGCATTTAGGTGATTGGCGGCCATGGTTGGAATTATCTCCAGCATTCCCATTACGGTAACCGGATCGGCCCTGCTCGGGACCGGCGGTTCCGCCGCGGCGTCCATCCTCGGTGCGTCCGAGGACGGCGCCGGCGCCTTGTTCGGGAACATCGGCTCCACCCAAAATTCATTGCTGCAGCAGATCAAGACCAACGCATCGCAGCGTCTGGCCGACGCGCAGGCCGCCGTCAACGAGCAGGCCGCCGACCGCAACAACACCATCAACGCGCAAAACGAACGCTGGATTTCGGTGAAGGCGCAGATCAACAACGCGAAGATCGCGGTGGAAAACGGCCAGGAAAGCGTCGCCGCCGTCGCGAACACGCTGCTGCTGATGCGCGGCAGCATCGCCGGAACCGGCGATCCGGCGCAAAACAAGCAGCTGTTCATCGACCAGTTCAACGCCCAGGTCACGCTTATTAATAACGAAGCCGACAGCGGCGGGCCCGCGTTCAATCTCGTGGGCAACATCAATCGTCAGGACGGCACCTATAACACCCTTGAGTACCGCAACAGCATTACGCTCGATTCCACGACGCTGACCGGCACGTATATCGGCAGCGATTACCGCATCGAGGCCAACGACGGCACGGTTTGGATTCCGGACCTGGGCTCGGACTTCTTGCAGGCCTACGGCAATAACGGCACGACCGAGCAGGAATACACGACGGGCGCGGGGCAGACGATCACCAAGGGCACCTCGACCCGCAACGGCTTGAAGCTGCTGAGCTACAATCCGCAGACCAAAGCCATCAGCATGGAGGTCAGCGTCGTTCCGGACGATCCGCCGATCATCGTGAACGGCACGTTGAAGAAGAACGGCATCGGCGTGATGCAGTCGTGGTTCTACAACGAGTTCGCGACCAACGCCGACCGCCAGCGCGCGTTTGCCGATATCAATGCCGCCGAGATCAACCTCTCGTCCGCCAGCGGCGACCTCCAGCGCTCGGCGACCCAAACGGCGATCGACGACCGTCATGCCAATGCCGCGTTGAGTGCGCTGTCGCAGCAGACGATCGATGTCCGTAACGATCAGCAGAAACAGAACCAGGACATTCAGCTCAAGGCCGCCCAGCAGTACCTCGCCATGCAAGCCAACCTGCAGAACATGCAGTCGCAGCAGGCCAACTACCTGGCGGCCTTCGCCAGCTTCGTCGGCGACGACTTCACCCAAAGCCTGCTCGACATCAACACCTGAGCGACGCCTTGTCCCCAGTGGGCAAAACTTGCCGCCAGCGTCGCGGAATCTTTTGCCCGAAGCCCGGCCTGCCGGCGTCTCTCGCCGCCGCCTCACCCAAAAAACCACATAAATACAGTTAGTTCGCTCCATCTCCGGACTTGGCCCGGCCCTTGCATCGACAAGGGCGGACAGATGCGCGTGCCGCCCGATTTCCATGTGGGAAGCCGCACAGGTCCGGGAACGAGAACCGAACACTTAACTGGAGCCAAGTCATGGACGCTATTCAGGCCCTTTCGTCGAAAGCCAACCCGGCGGCCCCCGGCGCCGTGGCGAATGATGACGATAGCGCCGCCGGCGCTTTCGCCGCCCTGCTGGGCCGTGTCAGCGCCAGTGTGAAAGCGCTCGACACCAACACGGCGCTGGACAGCAAGCTCGTGCGCGGCGACGAAGACGCGAAAGCCCGCGCCAGCGCCGATCGTGATGCCGCCGCCAAGGCGCGCAACGACAAGGACGACGACCGCGCCACCGCCGCCAAGCCCAAAACCAATCAAAGCCGCGACGAGGACGAAGAGTCCGATCAGACCAAGGCCGCGTCCGCCGACGAAACCGCCGACGACACCGCCGATACGACGCAAACCCCGGAGGGCCAGGCCGCCGCGCAGGTCGCCGCCGCCGTCGCCATCGACATGCCGCTCGTCACGACCGAAACCATCGCGCCGATCCTGCTGGCCCAGCAGGTCCAGGCCGCCGCCGACACCGGCGCGGTGAAGCAGACCGCTGTTCAAACCGTCGCCGCGGTGACCGATACCGCCGCCGTGGAAACCAATACCACCGCCGTCGATCCCAACGCCGGTCCGAAAGCCGCCGTGGTTGAAGCGCCCGCCGCCGTACAGAAGGCCGCTGACGTGACCGGCCCGACGTTCAAACAGGCCGTCGCCGAAACCGCCGGCCCCGTGCAGGCCAAAGCGACCGAACAGGTTGCCGCCGCGCAGACCGTGACCACCGACGGCGAAACCGCCAAGACCACGGAAACCGCGCAGGCGACCACCACGACGCAGAAGCCCACCTCCGCGCAGGCTCAGGCGCAATCGCAGGATCTGTCGCAGAAAGTCGGTCCGGAAACCAAGGCGCAGGTGCAGGTCACCGTCACCACGCATGCCGCGGCGCACGCCGCCACGACGAACAACGTCTATGACATTTATGCCGGCTACAACGGCACGCAAGCGTCCACGGCCAACGGCCAGGTGGGCGTGAACGACGCCGGTAACGCGCTGGTCGGCTCCAAGAACCCTGCTGAGGCGGTCCAGGCGCAAGTTGCCTCCCCCGCCTCCCCCGCGCTCGCGCCCCAGCCTCAGACGCAGGCCTCTCAGCAGGGCACCTCCTCGGCCATGCGCGCCGATTTGGCGGCGCCGTCCGCGACGCAAGGCAACGGCAATCACGGCGCGGCGAGCTTCGGCGACAGCGCGTTCGGCAACACGGGCTCGTCCAACAACCAGACCAACGCGACGACCGCCGGCGCGCAGACCACCGCCACCGAAAGCCCGCAGCGCACCGCGCAGCAGATCATCGACCAGATCAAGGTCAACATCACCCGCGCCGCCAAGGCCGGCCTCTCCAACGTCACGATTCAGCTGAAGCCCATCGAGCTGGGCCGCATCGACGTGAAGCTGGAAATGTCGGAAGACCACAAAGTGCGCGTCACCGTGACCGCCGACAACAAGGACACCCTGGCCCTGCTGCAGAACGACTCGCGCACCCTGGAGCGCACGCTGAACGACGCGGGCCTGCGCACGGACGCCAACAACCTGCATTTCAGCCTGCGCAGCGACAGCGACGCGCAGAACGCCGGTGACGGCAAGAACGGCGGCGCCAACGCGAAAGCCGACGACTCCGGCGCGACCACCGAAGAAGACGATATCGCGATGACCTACGACTACACCGCCGCCGCCCGCGCGCGCGGCGGCGTGGACACCTTCGCGTAAAGCCCACAGGAAAGCACGTACCATGGCCATCGGCGACGTATCATCCGCGGCGACAGACGCCTTAGCCAAGTCGCAGGACAAGAACGCTTCGTCCAGCAACAAGCTGGCGAAGGACTTGGACTCGTTCCTGCAGCTGCTGACGTCGCAGCTCAAGAACCAGGATCCGCTGTCGCCCATGGATTCGACCGAGTTCACGAACCAGCTGACGCAGTTCGCCCAGGTCGAACAGCAGATCAACATGAACGCCAACCTGACCAACCTGATCGGCCTCAGCCAGCAGAGCATCGTTTCGAACGCCGTGAACTACATCGGCAAGACGATCGAAGGCGAAAGCAACCAGGTGCCGCTGCAGAACGGCGTCATGAAGGCCGCTTACGGGCTTACGGACGACGCCAAGTCGGTCAGCGTGGTCGTGCGCGACGACACCGGCAACATCGTCTTCTCGAAGGTCGGCCAGACCACCAAGGGCGTGCACGAATTTACCTGGGACGGCAAAGACGCGAACGGCCTTCAGCTCGATGACGGCGTCTACTCGCTGTCGATCACATCGGTCGGCGGCGACGACAAGCCGGTCGACAACTACGTCACGGCCTTCGGCAAAGTCACCGGCGTCACGACGATCAACGGCACCACGGTCCTGCTGCTCGATAAAGTGGGCATCCCGGTCGATAAGGTGTTGTCGATCAGCGCAGCCGATGAACCGCCGGCGAAACCGGAAGAACAGCAAAACGCGGCCTAAAAGTAACGAGAGCTTAGGAAGAAATTAACCCCAAGTCTTCAAAGTCGCAGTTGGAAAAAACTCACTTGCGGCCTTCGAAGCGGTAAGACCAAGGAGACCTCATATGTCGTTGTTCGGTGCATTATTTTCGGGCGTGTCGGGCCTGCAGTCGCAGTCCAGCGCCATGGGCGCCATCGCTGACAACGTGACCAACGTCAACACGATTGGGTACAAGGCCACGACGGTCAACTTCAAGACCCTCATCACGGCCCAGACCTCGTTGACGCAGTACTCGCCGGGCGGCGTGCAATCCAGCCCGCGCCAGGGGGTCGACATTCAGGGCCTTCTGCAAGCAACAACCTCGTCCACGGACGTCGGCATCTCGGGCGAAGGCTTCTTCGTCACCAACGGTGTCGCCCGGGCGGGCGAGAACGACCTGTTCACCTACACCCGCGCCGGCTCCTACAAAGTCGACCAGGAAGGCTTCCTGCAGAACGTCGGCGGCGGCTTCATGCAGGGCTGGCCCCTGACCTTCTACGACGGCACGCTGAGCGCCAAGCAGGTGACGGTCGGCAACAACACCTTCATGAAGGCCTACATCCGCGAGAACGGCGACAAGGTCATCATCAACGACAACGTCATCGACAGCACCAACCTGCAGCCGATCAACCTGCAGACCATCGGCGGCACGGCTTCGCCGACCACCCAGCTGTCGCTCGGCGCCAACCTGCCGTCGGCGGCGCTGGTCAACGCGCAGCAGCGCGTCAACGCCCAGATTTTCGACAGCTTGGGCAACGCGCACAACCTCAGTTACAACTTCACCAAGACG
Organism: Rhodospirillaceae bacterium; assembly: GCA_019752235.1. Classification (GTDB taxonomy): domain Bacteria; phylum Pseudomonadota; class Alphaproteobacteria; order Rhodospirillales; family Rhodospirillaceae; genus SHVO01. The sequence goes on along the minus strand of JAIEMI010000109.1, from coordinate 5,096 downwards.
GCGGCCAACCAGTGGGCCGCCACCGCCGAGCAGCCCGCCCAGTCGGCGGTTGTGACTCAGCGCACGCAGCAGGGCGAAGTGTACTTCTCGGCCGGCCGCATCGACTTGAACGACCAGGCGACCTCGCCGATCCAGGGCACCATCCAGTTCAACGTCAACGGCTCGGCCTTCGACATCATCTTGAACCCCAACGCGGGTTCGGACGACGGCACGTCGAACATCGACACCACCGCGCGCACGGTCAGCCAGATTCTCGATGAGATGGCGGAACTCATCAACAACGCGATGATCAATGCCTACGGCGGCGCCGGCGTCGGCGACGCTCCGACGCCTCCGGGCAACTGGGCGCGCCGCGTATCCGGGGAGAACGGCATCACCTTCGATCAGGCGTCGACCACCGATATGACGTTCAACATGAACCCCGCGGATCCGGTGCAGGACGCCTCCGGTAAGCAGCTGCTGTTCCAGAACGACACCGCGGGTTACACCATCCCCGGCCTCGACGGCGGCGACGACGTCACAGACCTGATTTACGCCTGGTACGATCTGGGCGGCGTCATCGGCGGCACCGGCATTCCGCAGCGCGGCGTCCCGGCGATCGAATTCGCCGGCAACGGTACACCGGCCGAATTGTTCGGCCGCGATCCCAGCGAAGCGCCGCAGCCCAAGTTCAACCTGGAACTGGTCTGGGCCAACGGCGCCGAGAACATGGAGCAGGGCAACCAGGACAGCCCGGCCATCCAGAACTTCTTCGGCAACTACAACACCCCGGACGGCCTGACGCAGCTCGCGGGCGACTACCAGCTCAACTATCTGCAGCAGAACGGCGCGAAGTTCGGCAACTTCGCCGGCGTCTCGATCGGCTCGGACGGAATCGTTACGGCCCTGTTCGATAACGGCGTGACGCGCCCGGTGTTCATGATCCCGCTGGCGAGCTTCACCAATCCCAACGGCCTGCAGTCCCTGTCGGGCAACAGTTGGATCGCCACCGACTTCTCGGGCAATCCGACGCTGCGCGAAGCCGGCGATGCCGGCGCGGGCACCATCAACTCGGCCACCCTGGAAGCCTCCACGGTCGATCTTGGCACCGAGTTCACGCGCATGATTACCACCCAGCGCGCCTACTCCTCGGCCGCGAAGATCATCACGACCGCCGACGACATGCTGAGCGAACTGCTGAACATCAAGCGGTAAGCGTCTAAGCCTTTAGAGGACCGATAAAAAAAGACAAACCCCGGCGCTGAAAGGCGCCGGGGTTTTTAATGGGCCGGCCTTAGGTCAATGGCCGGCGTGGAAAACCCGCGCCGTCCGCAGTTTTTCGCAGATCAGGCCGCGATAGCGGCGATAGGCCAGGACAATCATGTAGACGGCAAAACTGCCGACGACGATCGGCCCCAGGGTCATCGCGGTCACGACCGAAATGAACCACAGCCAGGTTCTGAGATTTTCGTCCATAAGCGCCCGCTCCCGCATGGGCGGACACAATGATCCGCTTTGCATGCCTAACGTGGCGGCCGCACGGCGGGTTCCGGGTTTTCGGCATCAGAACGATTAATTTCCGCCCGTGCCTGTTCCGCCGGAGCACGCCTGGAACCCGGCAGGCATCATGGGCCTTGTACAGAAATCAGTCCGGCGTCATCTCGCCAAAAGCGGGAACCTTTGCACATCCATCGCGTTCTGCCGGAAGACCCACTTCAAAGGAATAAAGCCATGAAGGGCACCGCCATCGCCGGCATCGTATTGATCGTCCTCGGACTTGGGGGTTTCGCGCTCGGCGGCTTCTCCTTCACCACCAAGGAGAAAGTCCTGGACCTGGGCCCCATTGAAGCCACCGCCGACAAGAAGCACGACGTCGCCATCCCGCAAATCGCGGCGGTCATCGCCTTCGCGGCGGGCATTGCCCTTGTGATCGCGGGAACCCGGAAAGCTTAAGCGGTAAAATCTAGCCCGAGATCGAGGCACGGGGCGGAGTGCGTGATCCACCCCACCGAGATCACGTCCACGCCGGCTTCGGCGATGGCCGGCGCGGTGGCTTTGGTGATGGAGCCCGAAGCCTCGGTGACGGCCCGGCCCGCAACGCGCGCGACGGCCTCCTTCAACAGCGCAGGCCCCATGTTGTCGAGCAGGATCTGATCGACGCCGACCGTCATGGCTTCGTCGAGCTGCGCCAGCGTATCGACTTCCACCTCAATTTTTATACCCGGGCGCACGGCGGCCTTCGCGGCGCGGATCGCCTGCGCGACGCCGCCCGCCGCGGCGATGTGGTTATCCTTGATCAACACCATGTCGTAGAGGCCCATGCGGTGATTGGCCCCGCCGCCGCAGCGCACGGCGTATTTTTCCAGGACGCGCAGACCCGGCGTCGTCTTGCGGGTGTCGCAGACCTTGGCCTTGGTGTGCGCAATGGCGTCGGCGATTTCAGCGGTCGCCGTGGCAATGCCCGAGAGATGCCCCAGAAAATTCAGGCAGACGCGCTCGGCTTTCAATAAGGAGCGCGCGGACCCGGAGACTTCCATCAGCACCGCGCCGGGCGCCACACGCGCGCCATCTTGCAGCTTCACGACAACGCGGACACTGCTATCGATGGTTTGGAAAATCCGCAACGCAATGGGAATGCCGGCAACGACGCCTTGCTTACGCGCGGCGATCACGCCTGTCGCCTGACGGTCGGCTGGAATCACGGAATCCGTGGTGATGTCGCCGTCCTGGCCCAGATCCTCCGCCAGCGCACGCTGCACGGCATCGTCGATCAAGGCTTGCGAAGGAACCTCAGGGGCGGTCAAGGGGGACGGTCAAGGAAAGTCGCGTTACGCGCCGGGTTTCCAGCCCGTGAGCATGCGCTCGACCGACACGCGGGCCCGCGCCGCGATAGCCGGATCGATATGCACTTCGATCTCTTCCTTCTCAAGCGCGTTGAGAATATTGGAGAGCTCGATCTTCTTCATGAACGGACACAGGTTGCACGGGCGCACGAAGTCCAGGTCCGGATATTCGGCGGCGACGTTGTCGCTCATCGAACATTCGGTCACCAGCACGACCTTTTGCGGGCGGTGTTTCGCGACATAGTCGATCATGCCGGCGGTGGAGCCGGCGTAATCGGCTTCGGCGACCACTTCGGGCGAGCACTCGGGATGCGCCAACACCACGACGCCGGGGTTGGTTTCACGCATGCCGCGGATGTCGCTCGGCGTGAACATCTCGTGCACCACGCAACGGCCTTTCCAGGTGATGATTTCGGTTTTCACCTTCTTGGCGGTGTTCAGCGCCAGGTATTCGTCGGGCAGCATGATCACGCGCGGCACGCCCAGACCTTCGATGATCTCGACGGCATTGCCCGAGGTGCAGCAGATATCAGCTTCGGCCTTCACTTCGGCCGAGGTGTTGACGTAGGTCACCACGGGCACGCCGGGGTACTGCGCCTTCAGCTGGCGCACGTCTTCGGCGGTGATGGATTCCGCGAGGGTGCAGCCGGCGCCGCTGTTCGGGATCAGCACCTTCTTGCCGGGGTTCAACAGTTTCGCCGTCTCGGCCATGAAGTGCACGCCGGCCATGATGATGATGTCGGCATCGGTCTTGGACGCGCTGCGGGCCAGAGCCAGGGAGTCGCCGGTGATGTCCGCCACGCAATGGAAGATTTCCGGGGTCATGTAGTTATGGCCCAGGATGACGGCGTTCTTCTGCACCTTCAGCTTATTGATCCGATCGATGATCGGCGCGAAGACCGGCCATTCCACTTCCGGAATCACCTTGCGCACCTTTTCGTAGAGGTGCGCGGTATCGCGTTCCACTTCCGACGTAAAGCGCAGGTCTTTCGCGGATGTGTGCGTCGTGTTGACCACGTTCATGGCGGCCACCTTTTCCGGTTCGTGATGTGACAGAAGAACGAAAGTTATACTTAACTTGAGCATATGTGGGGTGTAGAAAAAGCACGTTCCCACGTGTTGGATTAACGGTAGGGCCACTTATTCTGGAAGTCAAGAAAGCAGGGAGGTGCCCACGACCGGGGCGATAGATGTTATATTTTTATATTTATATCAATGACTTATATCATCCCGCGCGCTTGCTGACGCGCACCGGGACGCGCACGCCGGGGGCCGGACGCTCATGGACCACCTCGCGGCGGAATCGGAAAAGCTCCGCCGGGCGCCCCCCGGTTTGGGCTGAAATATGGCCCGTGGGCTCGACGAGTCCCTCGTGCGCCACCAGACGGCGGAAGTTCTGTTTATGCAGCCGCCCCCCCGACAGGGCCTCGACGGCCCGTTGGAGCTGAAACAACGTGAACGTGGGCGCCATCAACTCGAAAATCACCGGCCGGTATTTGATTTTAGCGCGCAGGCGACCCATGGCCGTCGCCAGGATCCGGCGGTGATCCTTGGTCAGAGCGGCGCCCGTATGCAGTAAAATAGAGGTCAAGGGAGCGCTGGGTTCCATTCCCGCATCGAAGCCAGCCTCGAACACCAGCCCGGCTTCGTAAAGCAGCTCATAGCGGTCCAAAACGCGCTCGTTGTCCCAGGCGCCGCCGAACCCGAAGGCCAAATTCACACGATCCTGACGGCGGGTGCGGTCCGGCTTGGTTTTGGCGTCATTCACCCACTCCGTCAGGTGGGGGCCGATGAGGGAGTCGATGATCGTCGGGGCGCCGTCGCGCCAGTCCTCCCACGGGAAATAGCGGTACCAGTCGCCCCAGGAGGACTCACCGACGTCTTTCAGCGCGGTTTGCCGGACCAGGGCCAGGTAGCCCACTGACACCGGCCGCGGCCCCCCCGCCCGCTCCTTGGGATCCCGGAAGCGGTCGCCGAAGGTGTAAAGCTGTTCGACATAGCCGAGATGGAGGGCGGTCTGCTCCTCCACCCAGGCTCTGAGACCCTCCTCAAGGGTGCGGTGGCCGGTGGGATCGAAGGGCCCATACGGCAGACCGGGCCGGGGCGCCAGCTCGGGCGGACGTACCAGCAGGGTCTTGGGCGCGTCGTCGGTCACGGTGACGATGGCCGCGCTCAGCTCAATACGCACGCCCGCACCCCCGTCCACACTCCCATCCTCGGGACGCGGCGAATCATCGCGGTCTGGTGCTGCGGTCGTCACGGTGCTGACAGCTC
>JAIEMI010000088.1 GCA_019752235.1 Rhodospirillaceae bacterium | reverse complement strand
ACGGCGTCCCCGGCGCGGTGGAATGCGTAGGCCGCATGCGCGATGCGGTGGGCGACGGCCTGGAGCTCATCGTCGACGGCGGCGTGCGGCGCGGCACGCACGTCATCAAGGCCCTGGCGCTGGGCGCCAACGCCTGCTCCATCGGCCGGCCTTATCTGTGGGGCCTGGCCTCCGGCGGCGAAGCCGGTGTGGAACGCGTGATCACGTTGCTGCGCGCCGAGATCGAACGCGACATGGCGCTGCTGGGCGTGAGCTCGATTGATCAGATCGGGCCGAAGCTGCTGGTCAACAAGACACAGTGGCCGAGCAATCAGGCGTAGCGCTCGCCCTAAACTCCCTGTCATCCCCGCGAAGGCGGGGATCCATCGCGCCGCAACTGTGTCCCTGCGGATGATAGATGGATGCCCGCTTTCGCGGGCATGACAACCTGAGGTAAATCACCGCTGCAGGAACTCGATCACCAAGCGCTCAAACGCCGTCTTGTGCTCGATCATGGCCCAGTGGCCGCACTTCGGGAACACGTGCAGTTCGCAGTTCGGGATCATGCGCATGGCGACGAAAGCGCGCTCCAGCGGGCTGACGCGGTCGTCGCGGCCCCAGGTGAGCAGCGTCGGCGCCTGGATCGCGGCAAGATAGGAGAAGGTCATCGCCACGTTGGGGCCCTCGTTCATGGCTTTCAGCCCGGCGAGCGACGCACGCGAATAGAGCTTCTTGCTGCTGGCCATGGTCACGGGGTCAAGCGCCTGCTTCAGGCGGCGTTCAATCAACTCATCGGTGACAATGGACTGATCGTAGACCATGGAGCGCAGCCATTGTTCGATGCGCGCGCGGGTGGGGTCTTCGACGAATTCCGTCAGGAGGTTGATGCCTTCGCCGGGGAACGCGGTGAAGACGTTGTAGCCGATGCCGCCGATGCTCACGAGGCGGCTGAGGCGTTTGGGGTGCTGCGCGCCCAGCATGGCGCCGATCATGCCGCCCAGCGAGTTGCCGACGATATGCGCGGTGTCGAGCTTCAGGCCGTCCATGAAACGGATGACACCGTCGACGCTGGCTTGCATCGGGTTGCCGTCCACGGGCGCGCTTTTGCCGTAGCCCGGCAGATCAAGAATGATGGTGCGGAAGTGATGGGCGAAGACCGGCAGGTTCTTCTCGAAGTTCGCCCAGCCTGTCACGCCGGGGCCGGAGCCGTGCAGCAGAAGCAGCACAGGGCCGGTTCCGGCCTCGTGATAGTGAAGATCCCCCGCCGGGCTGGACAGCATACGGCTGGTCTTCTCAAAGCTGAAATCGGTCATGGATCGCTCCTCCCTCGGTGCTGCTCAGGCAGACACTAGTCCAGATAATCCCCCGCCGCATAGCGTTTCAGTTTCGCTAGGAAGTCAGAGTTTTCGGCGATGGCCTTATTGACGATGCCGTAAGGCACGCGGCCGGCCCTCACATCAAATATGGAACGGAACACACATTCCATCATGCCGTCGACGATCTGGTCCGTGAACCCGATGGCGTGGGGTGTGAGGATGGTGCGTTCGGGGTCCAGCGTCAGCACGGGATCGTTGTCCGCGGGCGGCTCGGGATCGAACACGTCCAGCGCCGCGCCGGCCATTTTGCCGTCCTTGAACGCCTTGATGAAGTCCGGCTGATTCACCACCGGCCCGCGCGCCACGTTCACGAAATAGGCGCTGGGCTTCATGACGTCGAAGCAGGACGCATTGATCATGTGGCGCGTCTCATCCGTCAGCGAGCAGTTCAGCGAAATGAAATCGGACCGGCGGAACAGGTCGTGCAAACCGACGGACTCGACAGATAGCTCATCGAAAATCGCTTTCGGCACGTAAGGGTCATGCGCGATGAGCTTCACATCGAACACCTTCATCAAGCGCGCGACTTCGCGGCCGATGTTGCCGAGGCCGACAATGCCCAGCGTGCGCCCGACAAAACCGACGCCGGTGATGCGCGGCCCCAGCGCGAAACCCGGCGCGCCCATGCGGCCCGTGGTTTCCTTCTCTTTAATCCGCATGGCTAGCGCCATGATCAGCGAGACGGTCGCCACGGCCATGGGGCGGCGGCTGGCGTCGGGCGTGGTGGTGCAAGCAACGCCGTGGCGATTGCAGGCATCCTTGTCGATATTGTCGTGGCCCACACCGAGACGCGAGAGATGCGCCAGGCGATGGTTGGGGTGGACGCTGCTGTCGTTATACAGCTCGACCTCGCGGATGAAGATGGCGTCGAGGTCGCGGGTCACGTCCGGCGTCAGCACCGGCATCGGCTTGAGGCGCACAAGCTCAATGTCCGGCTCGCGCGTCAGCGGCGAGAGGTCCATGCCGCCGTCGATGTGCGTACCGTTTTCGTCGAAAAACGACGCAGTCACGCCGATGCGATACTTAGCCATGAGCTGTTCACAAAATAAATCACCGTGGGCTGCATAAAGCAGCCCACGGTGAAGAGAGATACGTTCTTACGGAACGAGTTCGAGGCGGGTGCCGTCGGGATCGACCGCGAAGACCGCCAGGATCTTGCCGTCTTTATCCTTCAGCAGCGTGCTGTCGATGACTTTGCCGCCGGCCTTGGTGACCTTATCCATGGCGGCTTTCACATCCGGCACGCGCAATTGGATGTGCGATAAGCCGCGCACGTTGATGGGATGGCGGCTGCCGTCGCCGGTAGCTTTCGGATTTCCGAAGTAGAGCAGCTCCAGGCGCGTGGTGCCGCCGCTTTCCAGGTACTGAATGGTGAGATCGAGGTTTTCGACTTCCATCAGGCCCGAGAGGAAGGCGCCGATCTTGGCGGGCTTCGGCGCGGTGAAGCCGAAAGCCTCGGTGTAGAACTTGGTGGCTTTGTCGAGGTCCGCGACGGCGATGCCGACGTTGCGCAACACCACCGACGTCACCGGCGCTTCGGCCGCGGCTGCGGAGCGCGTGAACAGGCCGGTGAGACCGGCCGCGCCCAGCAGCGAGCCGCCGAGAATTTTCTGCAGCAGCGAGCGGCGCTGCAGGCCGTTTTGAGCTTCAGACATCGTGAAACCTCCCCTCTAATAAAATGTGCCTTCCGTCATGGAAAGTCGGCAAAATCATATCGGGGGGAAGAGCCGCCGTCACGGCGTATTCACGTCATCAGACCGTCCCAATACGGGACTAACCGGCCGAAATACCGCCCCTCCGGCGGAAGGCCGGCAAACAAAAAGGCGCGCACGCCGAACGCCAATGGAGAGCGATTTAGCCTGCAGAAATACCGCCATTAATGCTGATGGCCTGGCCGGTCATGCGCGCGCCCTGCGGGCCCGCCATAAAAACGATCATCGGCGCGATGTCGTCGGGCGTCACCACCCCCAGCCGCGCGGCTTTAATCGCTTTATCGAACAGCTTGGCGCTGAAACCGCCGCCCATAACGCGATCATAAGTGCGCGTGCCCTCGACGATGGACGGCGTCAATGCGTTGGCGCGAATGCCCGCGCGTTTGGCTTCCATGGCAAGGGTTTTGGTGAACATCACCAGCGCGGCCATACAGCCGCCGATGACGCTTTCGCCCGGCGTCGGGAATTTCGCGGCATCGGACGCGACATTGATGATGGCTCCGCCGCCCGCCTTGGTCATATGCGGCAGCACCAGGTGGCACATCTGCGTCGGCCCCGCGACGAAGTGGATCAGCATTTTCTGAATGTCGCCGATGGACATCTCGTGGAACAACTCCGGCGCGTGGTCGCCCCCGGCGCAATTCACCAGCACGTCGATGCCGTCCAGGGCCTTCACGGTCTCGTCGGTCAGACGCCGGGCGTCGTCGAGGTTGGAGATATCGGCAGCGACGAATTTCACGGTCACGCCCGCCGCTTCATTCAGAACGGTGGCGCAGGCCTTGGCGCCCCGCTCGGGATTGCGGCCGTTGAGAACGATCTTGCGCACGCCCGCGCGCACGAAATGCTGCGCCGCGGCGAGACCGATGCCCGACGTGCCGCCGGTGATGAGAACGGCGGCGTCGGCCAGCGGCTTGGCGATGACTTTGGTCATGGGGTTAGAAGTCGTACAGCCGCGCCGGATTAGCAACGAGTATTTTGTGGCGCACCGCCGCATCGGGCGCCCACACCGGCAATTGGTTCAACAGCGCGCCGTCGTCAACGACGAGGTTGGGCGTGACGTCGGTCGGCTTGGCGCCCTGAACATGGCCGTCCGGGTGCGGCCAGTCGGTGCCCCACACGACGCGGTCGGGGTTCGCCTGAATAAGCGCCTGCGCCATGAGCTTCATGTTGGGGAAATCAGGCGCCTGGGTCGAGCAGCGGTAGGCGCCGGAAATCTTCACATGGCAGGCGCCGCTGCGCACGAGGTCCACCAGCACGTCGAAACCCGGCTGCCGATGGCCGCCATCTATTTTCGGATAGCCGAAGTGATCGATCACCACCGGCAGCGGCAACGACGACAGTGCGTCCTTCAAGGCGGCGATGACATTGATGTGGGCGACAATCTGGATATGCCAGCCGCGTTCCTTCAACTGCTCTGCCGTGGCGCGCAGGTGCTTGGCGACGGCGGCGGGATCGACGTTCTCCGCCAGAGCCAGATTGACGCGCACGCCGCGCGCGCCGGCCGCATGATAGGCATCGATTTGTGCTGCGGCGGTTTTTTCGTCGATGCCGACGACAGCACGCGCCCGGCGCTGGCCAAGAGCCTTTACGCCGTCCAAGGTCGCGCGATTATCGGCGCCGTAATTGCTGGGTTGGACGATAACAACGCGGTCGAAATTCAGGAACTTCTGAAGCGCCAGCAGTTCCTCATTGGTTGCCGGCGGCGGCGTGTACTTCCGCGCCGGGTCCATGGGGTACGCTTGGTCATCAAGATAGACATGGGTGTGACAGTCGCAAGCGCCCGCGGGCACCGAGAAGTTCACCGGCGTCTGGCGCGCACGGTCGAAAGACCTCACAGCACGCCTTTCTGCTTCAGCCCCGCGATGTCCGCCGCGCCGATGCCGATGGTTTTCAGAACGTCTTCGGTATCGGCGCCCAGCGCCGGGGCGGCGCGTGTCGGCATCTCGACGCCGCCGATGGTGAGCGGGCTGGCGAGCATGCTGATCCTGTCGTTGCCGACATCGCCGCCGGTGTAGTCGGCCAACCGGCCCTTATCGACGGCGAAGGGGCTGGTCAGCGCCTGCGCCACATCGAAGACCGGCGCGCAAGGTACGGTGCCGCCCAGCGCATCCATCCATTCCACCGTTGTCTTGGCGGAGAACGCTTCGTCCAGAAGTTTAGTCAGCAGCGCGCGGTTCTCCAGACGCACTTCGAAGTTCGCGAAACGCGGATCGGTTCCCCATTCCGGCTTGCCGATTTTCTCGGCAAGGATCGGCCAGAACTTCTCCTTGTTGCACATGATGAAGATCCAGCCGTCCTTGGTCTTATAGAGTTGCGACGGCGTCATGTTCGGATGCGAGGAGCGCGGCTCGCGGCCCTGCGAGTGGCCGGCGTTCAGGTACCACGTCGCGAGATAGGCGAGATTGTGGATGGCCGTGTCGAAGAGACAGGTGTCCACATCCATGCCCTTGCCGCTGGTGCGCGCGCCTATCACGCAGGACACCAGACCGAAGGCCGTCATGAGGCCTGTCATAAGGTCGACAATGGACAGGCCCATGCGCGAGGGCGGGCTGTCGGGCTCGCCGGTCACGCTGAGGTAACCGGATTCCGCCTGCATCAGGTAGTCGTAGCCCGGCCACGCCTTGCGCGGCCCCGTGCGGCCGTAGGCCGACAGGTGCGCGCACACGAGACGTGGGTTCACATCCTTCAGCGCCTCGTAATTGAGGCCCAGCTTTTCCGGCTGGTCGCCGCGCAGATTGTTGTAAACCGCGTCGGCGTTGGCCGCGAGCTTGCGCAGGATCGCACGGCCTTCGGGATGCTTGAGGTTGAGCGTGATGCTGCGCTTGTTGCGGTTGAAGGATTGGAAAAAGTGGCTGCTGCCGCCGTCGAAGAAATAGGGCCCGACGTGACGGCTGATCTCACCCTTCTCGGCCGGGTTTTCGATCTTGATGACGTCCGCGCCCATGTCGGCCATGAGCATGGAGCCGAAAGGTCCGGCTCCGTACTGTTCGACGGCGATGATCGTCATGCCTTGCAGGGGAAGCACGGGGATAGGCTCCGTCAGATGGGATTGTTTTCGATCAGGCGCTTGGCGATGACGATGCGCTGAATTTCGTTGGTGCCTTCGCCGATCACCAGCAGCGGCGCGTCGCGGTACAGGCGCTCGACGATGAACTCCTTGGAATAGCCGTAGCCGCCGTGGATACGCATGCACTCCAGCGCGTTTTCCACCGCCGCTTCCGTGGCGAACAGCTTGGCCATGCCCACTTCGAAGTCGCAGCGCTCGCCGCGATCCACGGCGGCGGCGGCGTGCTCGACCAGGAGGCGCGAGGCGTGCACCTTGGTCACCATGTCGGCGAGCTTCAGCGCGATGGCCTGGTGCTGATGGATGGGCTTGCCGAAGGTTTTGCGCTGCTGGCTGTACTTCACCGCTTCATCCAACGCGGCGCTGGCGATCCCCACGCCGCGCGCGGCGACGTTAAGGCGGCCCAGTTCCAGCCCGGTGATGGCGCAGGTCATGCCCCGCCCCTCGACGCCGCCGACAAGATTGGCGGCGGGGATGCGGTAGTCGTCGAACACCAGCTCGGCGCTATCGATCCCCTTGTAGCCGATCTTCTCCAGCTTCTTGCTGACGGTGAAGCCCGGCCCCTTCTCGGCGATGAACAGGCTCGTGCCCTTGTGCCGCGGCTCGATGTCCTTGTCGGTTTTCACCAGCAGGGCGAAAGCCGAACCATGAATGCCGTTGGAGATCCAGGTCTTGGTGCCGTTGATGACGTAATGGTCTCCATCTTTTTTCGCAAAGGTGCGGATCGCCTGCAGGTCCGTGCCGCAATCGGGTTCGGTCAGCGCGAGGCCGCCGCGAATTTCGCCGGTGGCGAATTTCGGCAGGAAGCGTTTTCTCTGCTCCTCGGTGCCGGTCTTGGTGACGATAAACGACATGATGAGGTGCGAATTGATGATGCCGCTGATGGACATCCACACCGCCGAGATGCGTTCGATAATCTTGGCGTAAGTGGACGGCCGCAGGCCCAGGCCGCCGTACTCCTGAGGAATGATACAGCCGAACAGACCCAGCTCTTTCATGCGCGCGACGATGTCCTCGGGATAGGTATCGTCGTGCTCAAGCTTCATGGCGTAAGGACGCACGTCCTTTTCCAGAAAGCGGTCAACACTATCGAGGACCAGGCGTTCGTACTCGTCGCGTTCGGCTGTAGCGGACATAAAAAAATATTCCAGTTAGTGCAGGCTGACCGACAGCGCCTGCATGAGCGCCGCGGCGTCGTTGGCGCGGTCAAGGGTGAGGACAGCGGTTTCAACGCGCGCCATCTTGTCCTTATCCACGGCGATGGCCGCATTGCCGCGATACTTCTCGACGATCTCGGCGTTGGTCAGCGGACGGTCGGCGGCGCCGCGGTTGATGTGCTCGCGGTGGCGGATCACCTGCCCGTCCGTCTTGGTCACCACCAATTCGCCCGAGTAAGCCTTGGGGAACGGCGAGTCCGGATCGGCGCGGTAGGTGAACTTGTCGGCCAGCTTCAGGATGTCGGCATCCCTGAGCGCTTCGTCTTCGATATCCGCGAGAGTGAGGCGCTGGCGCATGAAGGCCGCCGCCGTCAGGAACGGCACGCTGAACTGCGCGTCATAGCTGTTGGCGGGTTTTTTCTTATTGGCGCTGGGTTCGCAGACGACCTTGATGACGTCCGCCGGGACGAGCGCTTCGACGCTCTTGATCTGCGACGGATCGAGGCCCTGCTTGCGCAGCTCCAGGGCCGCGTCGATACAAGCGTGGACGAAGTGGCAGGTGGGGTAAGGCTTGATGGCGGTGTTCATCAGTTCCCAGGTCTTGTTCAGACCTTCGGTCGCCAATGCCAGCTTGGTGCGGCCCGCTTCCTTGCCGAGGTAGGCGTTGAACAGCCCGAAACGTCCTTCATAGGGCAGCGTGATGCCGTCGAAGCCTTCGCGCGCCAGGATCGCGGCGGTGATGCCCGCCGCCGCCGCCCAGCCTGGATGCAGGCGCTTGTTCCACGCGCCGTCTTCCAGGAACTCCAGGCTGCCGGAGGCCATGGAGAGCGCGATGCCTTGCGCTTCGGTCAGTTGTTTATCGGTGAGGCCCAGCAAGCGCCCCACGGAGAGCGCGCAGGCAAACACGCCGATGATGCCGGTGGGGTGGAAGCCCACCTGATGGAACCCGCCTTGCGCCACGCTGCCGAGGCGCGTGGCGGCTTCGATGCCGAGGATGTAGGCGGTGACAAGATCCGCGCCCGACGCATTGACCATGGTGCTGGCCGACAGCACCGCCGCGATGACGCTGGCGGTGGGGTGGATGACGCCGCCCATGTGGGTGTCGTCGAAATCGAGGCCGTGGATCAGGAAGCCGTTCATCATGGCCGCGTCACGCGGCGACAGGCGCGCGTTCATGCCAATCACGGGGACATTTCCCGTGCCGCCCAGGGCTTGAATGCCCTTCAGCGTGGTTTTGGAAAAATCATAGCGGCCCGACGCCAGCGCGATCCCGACGGCGTCCAGAATGTGATGCTGGGCGCGCAAGCGCACATCGGCGGGGATGTCGCTGCTCGACAGATTGACGGCGAAGGCGCCGAACTGTTCGGAAATGGTTTGTGCTGCAGGCATCGGTGTCTCCCCCGAAGTCTAAAGATTAATCGCCGACGCCATGACCGCGCTTCGGAATCAGGCTCATGCGTTCGAACGTCATGAAAACCGAGCCGTCGGCTTTGTAGCCTTCGGTCTGCGTCGTCACGATGCCCTGCGTGGGCCGTGATTTGGATTCACGCACGTCCAGCACCTTGGTGCGGGAATAGATGGTGTCGCCCGGAAACACGGGCGCGGTGAGCTTGATGTCTTTCCAGCCGAGGTTGGCGATGGCGCGGAAGCTGACGTCGTCGACGGTCATGCCGACAACGATAGCCAGGGTCAGCGCGGAATTCACGAGCGGACGGCCAAACTCCGACATGGACGCGAAAGCGGCGTCGCAATGCAGCGGCTGGCGGTTCATGGTCAGCAAGCTGAAGTGAGTATTGTCCGTCTCGGTGATGGTGCGGCCCGGGCGATGTTCATAGACGTCGCCAACCTTGAAGTCTTCAAGGTAGCGGCCCTGGGTATAGCCGGCCATGACGGCTTTTTTGTCGATTTTCCCGCTGCTCTGCGTCATCCGATTCTCGCTGAAACATACTCTTGCGCTCGCCGTTTTTTCGGCGTTTCATTTGTACGGACAAATACCATGGGCCCCCGGGGCTGCAAAGCGCTTTCCGGGGACGCAAGTTGTTGAAAAAGGCCACCAAACAGGTGTTCGATAGCCGGGGGGCTTCGGATACTCTAGGATTACGGAATGTAACGGAGGACAGGATGAACGAGATCAAGAAGACGCGGATGTCCGTCCGCGATCAGGTCAGCGCCGAGGAATGGCAGACGCGGGTCGATACCGCGGCGGCCTATCGCCTCATTCACCGCTACGGCATGAGCGATCTGATCTACACCCACATTTCGGCGCGGGTGCCGGGGCCCGAGGAGCATTTCCTCCTCAACCCCTACGGCCTGCTGTTCGATGAGATTACCGCCTCGCGTCTCATCAAAATCGACCTCTCCGGCAAAACCATCCTGAACCCCAATGACGACCTGGGGCTGGACATCAATCCGGCGGGCTACGTCATTCACAGCGCCGTGCATGAAGCGCGCCCCGAAGTCGGCTGCGTCATTCACACGCATACCCGCGCGGGCATGGCGGTTTCGGCGATGAAATGCGGCCTGCTGCCCCTCACCCAAGTGTCGATGCGCTTTCATGGCCGCGTCGGCTATCACGACTACGAAGGCCCGGCCCTCGATCTCGACGAACAAAAGCGCCTCGTGGCCGACCTCGGCACCGAACGCCACATGATTCTCCGCAACCACGGCCTGCTGGTGGCATGCCCGACGGTGGCCGAAGCCTTCAACGCCATGTACTGGCTGGAGAACGCCTGCAAGGTGCAGGTGGACGTCATGGCCTGCAATACCGAGATCAACTATCCGCCCGCGGGCATTCCCGAGAAGGTCTCCCACAGCTACCTGCCCGAGACCCGCCGCCCCTACGGCCTCCTGGAATGGCCGACGATGCTGCGGCTTTTGGACCGGACGGACCCCTCCTACCGGGATTAAATAACCTGAAAAACCCAGGTTTTTAGGTAGCAGTAACTTTGGTTGACGGCACGTTTCGGCTAGAGTGCGCCCCATGGCGGCAGCCCGTAGTTGAGGCCGCGTGGTATTTTATGGGGATACTATGATTAAGCGTGGCGCCGACCGCCAACCACTTTACCTGCAAGTCGCTCACAACCTGTCGAAGGCCATCGCCGCCAAACGGTTCTCGGTCGGCAGCCTGCTGCCGACGGAAGAAGAGCTGTGCGCGGAGTTCAAGGTCAGCCGCCACACTATTCGGGAAGCTATCCGCCACCTGCGCGCCCAAGGGCTGCTGAGCGCCCGGCGCGGCATCGGCACGCGCGTCGAGGCCCGCAACACCACGACCCGCTATTCCCAGTCGCTGCACTCGCTGGCCGAAGTGGCGCAGTTCGCCCACGAGACCATTCTGGACGTGCTGTCCCACCAGCGCGTCACCGCCGACGCCGCCTTGGCCGATCAGCTGGGCTCGCGCATCGGGAAGAAATGGATGCATGTGCAGGGCGTGCGCCGCTCCAGCGACAAGAAGGAACCCATGTCCTGGACCGACGTCTATATCGACAGCGCCTTCGGCGGCGTGGCGAAAGACATCGGCGTGCGCCGCATTGCCGTCTACACGCTCATCGAGCGTAAATACGGCGAGACCATTGTCGAGATTCAGCAGGATATCCAGGCCACCATCGTGCCCAGGGAACGCGCCGCCGTGCTGGGCGTGAAGGCCGGCTCCCCCGCGCTGCTGATTACACGCCGCTATTACGGCGCGGGCGGACGTTTGATCGAAGTGGCGCTGAACATCCACCCCGCCGAGCGCTTCATGTATTCCATGCGCTTGAAACGCGACCACGCCGGCAAGATGAACGAAGTTTAGCCGCGTAAAGCGGTAATCTGCGCGAGATAGCCCGAGGGATCCACATCCACGTCGATCAATGTCGGGCCTTTATGCGCTAATGCGGCCTGCAGCGCTTTTTCATATTCAGCCGCCGTGCGCGCGCGGAAACCCTTCACGCCGAAGCCTTCGGCCACGGCGGCGAAATCCGCCTTGGGCCATTCGACGCCTTCCGTCGGCAACTGCCGCGACCGCTGTTTCAGGCTGATGAGCGACAGCGCGCCGTCATTGAACACGACGACACAAATCCGCGCGCCGTGCTGGGCCGCCGTCGCCAGCTCGCCGGCGCACATCATCAACCCGCCGTCTCCCGTGAACGCCAAAACCGCGCGGCTGGGGTCGGTCAGCGCCGTGGCGATGGCCGCGGGCAGTGAAAAGGCCATGGTCGAAAGGCCGTTGGAAATTTGGATGTCGTTGGCGCCCCGCGCGGGCCACAGCGCCATGCTTGAGATCATATGCGCGCCCGCATCGACCGTGGCGCGTGCGCCTTGTGCCGCCTTCACCGCTGTCGCCACCACCGCGTCGGGCGTCAAACCCGCGCCCTCGCCCTGATACACAATGCGGGTCCGCATGGCGTCGCGATAACCGGCAATCTGCTCGGGTGTCCACAGGCTGCGCTTATGACCGCCGCGCAAGGCCGCCATGGTGGACGCAACGTCATTATAAATGCCGAGCGCGGGCGTGACGTAGTGGACCGGGTGCTGCACGGCGCTCAAATCCAGCACCGGCGCGGTGTAAACCCACGGACGGCCGATCAGCTCCACCGGGTCGAAGCCGACAAAGATGATCAGGTCGGCCGCCGACACGCAGTCCCGCTCCGCCGCCGCGCCCGTGAACAGACCCACCCACTGCGGCAGGGTGTCGGGCACGACGCCCTTGGCCTTATAGGTCGACAACACCGGACAGCCGAGCCCTTCCACCAGCGCGGCGATATCCGCGCCAACGCCCGGTCCACGCGCTTCCAATCCCACGATGATGACAGGCTTGCGCGCGGCGGCGATCATCTCCCGCGCCGATGCAATGGCTTTGGCATCCGGTGGCGTCATCGCGTATTTAGTGGACACGAACGTGTCATCGACAACCCGCTTCGCGGCTTCGCCCGTCAGCTCGATGTAAACCGGCCCCTGCGGCATGGCGCGCGCCAGTTGGATCAACCGTTCGACCTCCTGCGGCAGGTCGTCGCCCTCAAGGCGTGTCTGGGCTTTGGTGATGGGCGCCATCAGCGCCTTTTGGTCATAGCGCTGCTGCGAGTCATGAGCCTGCTTCGCATTCCATCCGTCGGTGATCACAAGGAGGGGCGCACGGTCCACGCGGGCGTAGGCCACGCCATTGACCACGCTGGCGGTGCCGGGGCCCAGAGTCGTGATGACGATGCCGATGGAGTTGCTCAGGTCCGCCGCCGTGGCGGCCATGATGGCCGCCGCAAACGGGTCAGACCTTGAAGCGACCTACCAGGCTTTGCAGGTAAACCCC
>JAIEMI010000333.1 GCA_019752235.1 Rhodospirillaceae bacterium | reverse complement strand
ACGCTGCGCGTGAGGCTCGATATCGACCGCCTCAGCATGGCCGATCTGTCGCGCAAGCTGCGCCAGGAATACCTGGACAAGTTCCGCATCGATCTGGGGGCCTTCCGCGCGAAGCTCATCAACCTGCGGACCTCCGTCACGGGTATCCGCCCGCATCTGGATTTGAAGAAGATCGTGCGCGCGGCCAAAGGCACGGCCAAGGACGCGATCATCGGCAAGCGCGATGTCTGGTTCAACGACGGCTGGGTCTCGACGCCGATTTATGATCGCAATGCGCTGCCGGTGGGTGCCGTGGTGCAAGGCCCGGCGATTTTCAATCAGATGGACACGACGACGGTCATGGAGCCGGGCGAAACCGCCACGGTCGACGACATCGGCAACCTTATTGTGGAGATCAAATGATGGCTCGCAATTTAGACCCCGCCACGCTGACGGTGCTGCAAAACGCTTTGTCGCAGATCGTCAATGAAATGGACCTGGCGCTGGAGAAGGCGGCCTTCAATCCGGTCATGTCCGACGCGCGCGACCGGGCCAACGGCATTTACGACGTCACGAACGGCGAGATCGTGGCGCAGGGTGAGACCGGTCTGCCGATTTTCGTCGGCGTCATGCAATACGCCGTGCAATCGGCCTTGAAGCCTTATCCTAATTTGGGCGAAGGCGATGTCGTGATTTTGAACTGCCCCTACGCGGGCGGCACGCACCTGATGGACATGAAACTGGTGCGGCCGTTTTTCTATAAGGGCAAGCGTTTCGCTTATCTGGCCAACTGCGGCCACTGGACCGACGTGGGCGGCAACGTTGCGGGCGGCTTCGGCGTCAAGGCCACGGAAATCTTCCAGGAAGGCGTGCGTATCCCGCCGATCCTTCTGGCCAAGGGCGGCGTCATTCAGGAAGACATCCTGACCTTGCTGTTCGCCAACATGCGCGTGGCCGAGGAGCGGCGCGGCGATTTGCAGGCGCAATTCGCGGCGCTCAACGTGGGCGAGGCGCGGCTGACGGCGCTCTTGGATAAATACGGCGCCGATACGGTGAGCGCGGCCATCTCCGAACTGCGGGTGCGTACCGAGCAGCAGATGCGCACGCTCATTACCGAAATCCCCGACGGTACCTACAGCTTCGAAACCAATCTGGATTCCGACGGCATCGTGCTGGAGCCAATCCGCGTCTCGCTTGATCTTACCGTCAAGGGCGACGAACTGATCTTCGACTTCTCCAAATCGAGCCCGCCGGTGAAGGGTCCGTTGAACGGATCTATCTCCGCCACCTTCGCGGCGGTGTTCTGTGCCCTGAAGCATGTGTTCCACGAAGTGCCCAACAACGCCGGCATCTTCCGCCCGGTGAAAGTGGTGGCGCCGGAAAGCACGTTCCTGAATGCGCTGTTCCCGCGCGCGGTGTCGGGATCGTCGGCGGAGGTATCCTTACGCGTGATGGATGCGGTGTTTGGCGCGCTGGCGCAAGCCGCGCCGGACCGCGTGCCCGCCGCCTGTTTCGGTTCCGTCGCCAACCTGACGGTCAGCGGCCACGACCCGGCGCGCGGCAAGCAATACATCATGTTCCGCTTCTCGGGCGGGGGTTACGGCGGCCATTCCCAGGGCGACGGGCTCACCAACGGCAACGCGCCGATCTCCTGCGCGCGCACCTCGCCGGTCGAAGTGTGCGAGCAGCTCTATCCGCTCACCTTCGACTACTACCGTATGCGCAATAACTCGGGCGGCGCGGGTCTGCATCGCGGCGGGCTCGGTGTTGAGTATCAAACCCGCGTCCATCGCGGCGATGCAACATCCAGTGTGCTGGGCGACCGCGGCATTTATCCGCCCTACGGTCTGCACGGCGGCCAGCCGGGCATGCTGGCGGACATCGAGTACACGCTCGGCGGCAAGCGTTACCGGCCCGAGCATGTGACCAAGGACGAGGGTATCGCCATGGTGAAGGGCGATCTCACGCGCGTAGCGACGCCGGGCGGCGGCGGATGGGGCGATCCTTTCACGCGCGCGCCGGAACGCGTGCTGACGGATGTGACCTACGAGTTCATCACGCCCGCACAGGCACGCGCCGATTACGGCGTGGTGGTGACGCGCGAAGGCGATGCCTGGGAGATTGACGCCGCGGCCACTAAAGCCGCCAGGGCAAATCACGCGGTCTGAAGCGTCTTCAGGTCGGCGGCGTTCTTCGGCAAATATCTCCGCGCGGCGAGCAGCAACGCCAGAGAGATGGACAGCGATATGATGCCCACCAGAAACAGCGATTTTCCGACGGCCTCATCGGCCTTGAAGATGTAATCGGTCGCCGCGCCCACGGCGGTGGGGCCGAGGCCGATGCCAAAGATGCCCGTGGAGAACAGGTAAAGCGCCGAGATCTGCCCGCGCATACGCACGGGCGTCACGATCTGCAAAAGCGCCGTCGGTACGCCCACCCAGGTGAAAATGAAGAACCCGAACCCGGCGACCAGGAAGAGCGATGCGCCGCGATCCGGAATGATCGGCGCGACAAAGCCGCAGATGAATAGCCCGATGACATAGATGATGCCGACGATCATGTGGCCGTCGCCGCGTCCGCGCATGACGAGCTTGTCCGCAAGCCAGCCGGAGAACATTGTGCCCGGCACGCCTAGCGCCAGGGTAGAGATGCCCAGGAACATGCCGGCCTCGCCGGCGGTGAAGCCGTGCACGCGCTGGAGGAACGTGGGCATCCAGGTCATGGCGCCATAGCCGCCGACGGCGGTAGCCGTGACCCCGCCCACGACGGTCAGGTAGATGCCGCGATGACGCCAGGCATGACACAGGACCGTGACGATGTTGGACCGCTCCGGCCCCTTGCTGATGTCCTGCCGTTTCGGCTCCTTGATGATCAAAGGCGTAAGCAGGGCGAGGATCAAACCCGGCAGGCCGATGACCAGAAACACCACCTGCCACGGCTTCGGCGTGCCGAAGAAGGGCAGGTTGGGCGCCATGTCGGCGAAGAAATCCACCAGTGAGCCGCCGATCATCAGCGCGAGGCCGGAGCCGATGGGAATGCCAAGGGAATAATAGGACAGCGCGCGCGCCAGCTTCTCCTTGGGGAACAGGTCGCTCAGCAGCGAGTAGGCCGCGGGCGACAGCACCGCTTCGCCGATGCCCACGCCGACGCGCGCGGTGAACAGCGTGCCGAAGGTATTGGCCACGCCGCACAGCGCGGTCATGAAGGACCACACCGCGCAGCCCACGGCGATCAGCATGCGGCGGCTGCCGTTATCGACGATCCAGCCCATGGGAATGCCCGCCAGCGTATAGGTGACGGCGAAGGCAAAGCCCGCGATGAGGCTGTATTGCGTGTCGGTGATTTGCAGGTCGGCGCGGATCGGTTTGACCAGCAGGCCGAAGATGGAGCGGTCAATGAAGCTGGAGGTGTAAAGAGCGATCAGCAAAACCAGTACAATCCACGGATAGTATTTCCCCGTCGCGGCTGGCATGTGCCTTCTCCCTTTAACGCTAGGCTCTCGGGGTTAATCCGTCGGGCAGGTATTTACGCGCGCGGTACATCAACCAGATGGCGCTCACCATGACGATCACGCCCACCAGGGCGATGGATTTGCCCACGGCCATTTCGTCCCTGAACAGAAAGTCCGTCGCCGCGCCCATGGCGGTCGGGCCGATGCCCAGGCCGATGAGGCTGACGGAAAACAGATAGAGCGCCGACACCTGACCGCGCATGCGCACCGGCGTGACAAGCTGGATCACGGCCGTGGGCACACCGGTCCAGGTGAACATGAAGAAGCCGAACGCGACGATGAACGCGACCGAGAGTTCCTGTGTCGGCATGATCGGGCCTAAGGCGCCGAAGATCAGCACGCCCGACAAATAGAATATGCTCACCCAAAGATGCGCATTCTTGTGCCCGCGGATCAGGAGGCGGTCGGCCATGAAGCCCGAGAGCAGCGTGCCCGGAACGCCGAGCACGAGCAGTGGAATTCCCATGACGAGGCCGGCTTCACTGGCGGAAAAGTCGTAGACGCGCTGCAGGTAGCTGGGGATCCAGGCGCTGGCGCCATAGCAGAATAAGCCATTGAGCGTCACGGCGCCGATCACCGAGACGTAAAAGCCGTGGTGCTTGAACACGTACCGCAGGACCGTCAGTAGGTTGGGTCGTTCCAGATTGCCGGCGGCGTCAGTGGCGCCGTGGCGCGGCGGATCCTTGATGATGACGTAGGCCAGCGCCGCCAGCACAAGGCCGGGCAAACCAATGACGATAAAGACGGTCTGCCAAGGCTTGGGCGTTCCGATGAAGGGCAAGGTCAACGGCACGCTGCCGAAATAATCCACCACCGATCCGCCGATGACCAAGGCGAGGCCGGAGCCGACGGGAATGCCCAAGGAATAGAACGCCAGCGCGCGCGCGAGTTTTTCCTTGGGAAAAAGATCACTGAGCAGGGAATAGGCGGCCGGTGACAGCGTGGCTTCGCCGATGCCGACGCCGACGCGAGCCGCGAACAATGTGCCGAAAGAATTGGCCATGCCGCACAGCGCCGTCATGATCGACCACACCGCGCAGCCGACGGCGATGAGCATACGGCGGCTGCCGTTATCGACGAGGTAACCGAGGGGAATGGCCGAGAAGGTGTACATCACCGCGAAGGCGAAGCCGGCCAGCAGACTGTATTCGGTGTCGGTGATTTGCAGATCGGCGCGGATCGGCTTGACCAGCAGGCCGAAGATGGAGCGGTCGATGAAGCTGGAGGTGTAAAGCAGGATCAGTAACGCGACCACAAGCCACGGATAATAGGTTCTCGCCGTGGTCATCCAGCTTTCTCCCCCACGCGCCCTCCAGATTGGTAGCTGGCGGCGCAGAAGCCGTCAGACTAACACCGTAAGAAGCCGTTAGAAAACCTCAACTTTTGCCTCGAGAATCGCGCCAGGCAATGGTCCGCCGGAGGCCGTCCTCGATGCTGATTTTGGGCGTCCAGCCGATGGTTTTTTCAGCCTTCGCACGGCTGAAATTGAGGTGCGTGACGGTGGAGGCTTTCACGGCGCGGTCATCGGCGCGGTACAGGGGTTTCAGGTGCCTGGCGTTACAAACCTCCAGCACTATTTCGGTGACGCGCGTCAGGTTCGTATCGATGCCCGTGGCGATGTTGAGCACATGGCCGTGGGACGGGCTGCTCATGGCGATGGCGGCGGCATCGGCCACGTCAGACACATAAATGTAGTCGTGCACTTCCTTGCCGTCGCCCAGGATCACCGGCGCTTCGCCGCGCCGAATCCGGTCGTGCACCTGCAAGATGAAGTTGGCGTTGACGGCGCGGTTGTGCTGCCGCGCGCCGTAGACCGAGGAAATACGCAAGGCGTTGAATTCGACGCCGTGCGCTTTTTGATAATGGGCGCACAGTGCTTCTCCCGTCAGCTTGCTGGCGCTGTAGAGCACAAAGGCCGGTGACGCGCCCGCGCTAGTAAAGGGCGTTTCTTCGGTGATCACATCGGCGGTGGGCAGGCCGTAGGCGCCGACGGATGAGGCGAAGATAATGCGCTTCACCTTGGCGATGCGGCAGGCCTCGACCGTGTTGACGATGCCCATGTTGTTGATGGTCACGCCCAAGGCCGGATTTTGAGCCATGGAAATGGTCAGGAAGGCGGCGAGGGCAAAGACGCCGTCGGCGCCGGTGGCGGCATTCACAACGTCATCGAGTTGTGTGACATCGCCGCGAATCAGCTTCACACGCGTATCGTTCAGGAGGTGGCCGACCATTTCGGTGGAGCCCAAGGCCAGCGTATCCAGCAGGCGGATTTCCTTGGCGCCCTGCGCCAGCAGGGCATCGGCTATATAGGAGCCCACCAGACTCGCGCCGCCGGTGATCAGAAACGTACCTCCCGCGATCCGCGGCATTTTATCCTCCCCGAAACCAGCGCGAGGACTTTAGAATGAGGGCCAAGGCTGTCAACGGTCGAGCCTGTCAACGGGATGGTCATGTCACAGTTACGCGTACCGGCGGTTTACATGCGCGGCGGCACCAGCCGCGCGATTATGTTTCGCAGCCATGATCTGCCCGCCGACCGCACGGCGTGGGCGGCGATTTTCCTGGCGGCCCTGGGCAGTCCCGATCCCAGCGGACGCCAGTTGGACGGCTTGGGCGGCGGCATCACGTCGCTGTCGAAGGCCGCCGTGGTTGGTCCTTCCACCCGCGCCGACGCCGACGTCGATTACACCTTCGTGCAAGTGGCGGTGAAGGAGCCGCTGGTGCAGTACAAGGCCAACTGCGGAAATATTTCCGCCGCCGTCGGGCCGTTCGCGGTTGATGAAGGACTGGTTGTCGTGACAGGCGGTGACGCCACCGTACGCATTCACAACACCAACACCGGCAAGATCATCGTCGCCAAATTTCCCATCGCGGACGGTAAAGCGGCGGTGGACGGCGACTTCGTGCTGCAAGGCGTCGCAGGCAGCGGTGCGCCGATCCAGCTTTCTTTTCTCGATCCGGGCGGTGCGGTAACGGGAAAGCTATTGCCCACCGGAAAAGTCCGCGACCGCGTGAAAGTACCCGGCGTGGGGTTTGTCGATATGTCGCTTGTGGATGCGGCCAACCCCGTGGCTTTTGTCGCCGCGCGCGACCTTGGGCTCTATGCGACAGAGACGCCGGATCAGTTGTCGCATCCCGAACTGCTGAAGACGTACGAAGAGATTCGAGTGGCCGCCGCCGTCCACATGGGCATCGCCGACGAGACCGAAGCGCGCACCAAAACCAAGAATGTGCCCTTCATCGGCCTCGTCGCCGCGCCGGTCCTGGCGCAGACGCTGGGCGGAAAAACGCTGAAGCCGGACGAGATGCACATCACCGTGCGCATGATTTCATCGGGCGTGCCTCATAAGGCCACGCCGCTGACCGCCGCCATGTGCCTGGCGGTAGCGGTCCGCACGCCGGGCACCATTCCGCATCAATATGCGCGTGCTGCGGACGGTGACATATTGATTGCCCATCCTTCGGGTATTCTGCCGGTGGCGGCCAACGTGCAGAACGGTGTCGCGGAATCGGCGGTGGTTTACCGCACGGCACGGCGGCTGATGGAAGGCGCGGTGCTGGTGCCGAAAAGTCGATTAGGATGACTCGAATATTTTCCCATACGCAGCTTGTCATCCCCGCGAAAGCGGGGATCCATCGTGCAAAGAACGCAGGGCCTGAGTGTGTGGAGCAATGGATCCCCGGCACGCGCTTCGCGCGGCCGAGGATGACAATTTGTGTTGTGGGTTGGAGGGGGAAGGCACCATGCGTAAAATGCCGACACTGAAACAGCGCCTGCAGCAGGAAGATTTACTGCTGGGCGCTTTCGTGTTCTCGACCGACCCCGCCATGCCGGAAGTTTATGCCGCGGCGGGTTTCGACTTTCTCATTGTCGATATGGAACACAGCCCCATCGATCTCAGCGCCGCCATCGGCCATCTCCGCTCCAGCCGGGGGGCCGGGATCAACACGGTGGTGCGTGTGGGGGTCGCCGACCTTCCCAATGTCCCGCGTCTGCTGGACGCGGGCTGTGAGGGCATCGTCATGCCGCACCTGGGGCTGGACGAAAGCGCGTCCGTCGCGTTGCGCTCCATGAAATATCATCCGGCGGGCGACCGCCCCACGTGTACGGGCGTGCCCGCCGCGTCCTACGGCTTGGAGGAGTTCGGCAGCGTCGTCGCGCGCTCCAACGATGAAATTCTCTCCATCGGCATGGTGGAGGACCGCGCGTGCGTGACGCGGATCGACGACATCCTCGCGCGCAAGGAAGTGGACTGGCTGATGCCGGGCCCGGCGGACCTTTCCAGTTCACTCGGCGTGCACGGCCAGGTGCGCAGTCCGGTGGTATTGCAGGCCGTCGATACGATCTTCGCCGCCGCCGGACGCCACAACATTCCCGTCGGCATGTATATCAACGACCCCTCCGAGCTGCCCGAATGGACCAAAAAGGGCGCACGTTTTATCGTGCTGTCCATCGACCTGAAATGGCTGGGGCGCACATTGAAGGCGGCCGCGGAGAAATGCCGCAGTCTTGTTACACGATAAGGTTGTTGGTTTTCCGCACTGCGGTGAGGCTTGGGAACCGCGCCTAACTTCTGTTAGGGTGCCGGGCGGAATAGGGGAGAGATAATGCAATCGTCAGCCGGTTCGGCCGCCGTCATCATGTTCTTCGTGGTGATCGCGGTAACGCTCGTCATTACATATTGGGCGGCCAAGCGCAGCCACTCCACGTCGCAGCTTTACGCCGCGGGAGGCAACATCAAGGGCTGGCAGAACGGTTTCGCCATTGCCGGGGATTTGATCTCCGCGTCCACCGTGCTCGGCGGTGTCGGTATGTATTATGCGTCGGGCTACGACACCAATATTTATTTCGTCTCGTCGCTGGCGGGCTTGGCTTTCACCCTGGCGCTGATCGCGGGGCCGTTGCGCCGCATGGGCCGCTTCACCTTCGCCGATGTGACCTCGGCGCGGCTGTCGCCGGTGCCGATGCGTATTTTCTCGGCCATCAGTGCGCTCGCGGTGACGCTGATGTATCTCATCGGGCAGATGATCGGCGCGGGCGGCCTGATCGAAATCCTGTTCGGCATTCCCTACACCTACGCGGTCATGCTGATCGGCGGACTGATGGTGGTCTACGTCGCCTTCGGCGGCATGCTGGCGACGACCTGGGTACAGATCATCAAGGCCATCGTTCTGGTGTTCGCGATGGTCCTGTTGTCGCTCATGGTGCTGGCGCAGGCCGGGTTCAGTTTCGGCAACCTCTATGAAAAGGCCGAGGCGGTTCACAAGCTGGGCAGCGACCTGTTCCTGCCGGGCGGGATGAACATGGGCGCGCTTTCGGCGGCGTCGCTGGCCATCGCGTTGATTCTGGGCACGCCGGGCATGCCGCACATCCTCATGCGCTTTTTCACGGTGCGCAGCCAGCATGCCGCGCGCCAGTCGCTGATCGTGGCGATGCTGGTGATCGGCGTGGTCTACATGCTGGTGTTCGCGGTCGTCGGCGTCGGCGCCGTGGCGTTCATTACGGACAACGCCACATATATGACCGAGGCGGGTACCCCGCGCGGCGGCAGCAACATGATCCTCTTGCATCTGGCGGACTACGTGAGCGGCGACCTGCTATTGGGCCTGATCGCGGCGGTGGCCTTTGCGACCATCCTGGCGGTGGTGGCGGGACTCAACGTGGCCGCGTCGTCGGCGATCTCGCACGATCTCTACGCCAGCGTCGTCTTGCGCGGTAAATCCAACGAGAAAAAAGAAACCATGGTGTTCCGCGCCACCAGCGTGGTCATCGGCGGCATCGCTATTCTGCTCGGCATCGCCTTCGAAGGGCAGAACATCATCTACCTCACGGGCATGCTGTACTCCATCGCCGCTAGCGCGTGTTTCCCGGTGCTGCTGATGTGCATCTACTGGAAACGCCTGACCACCATCGGCGCGGTGACCGGCGGCTCCGTCGGCTTGCTGCTGTCCGTGGGCCTCATGATCATCGGCCCCAATATTTGGGTGCAGATCATGGGCAACGAAAAGGCAATCTTCCCCATTGATCAGCCGGCCATCATCTCCGTGCCTGCAGCGTTCATTGTCATGATCATCGTGTCGCTGCTGACGCGCGAGGAAACGCCCGCCATGGCGACGGCGCCGGCGGAGTAAGCCCGATGTACGCCGCACCGCCGGAGATCAATGCCCAGGTTTTTGCCCGCATTCCGGAAAAATTCCACATCAAGGGCAAGAAAACCCATTGGGCGGAAATCCAGCTGCATACGCCGGAATCGCCGTGCTTTCTGGAAGGGCCCTCCTTCGACCGTGAGAATAACCTTTGGGTCGTCGATATCCCCTGGGGCCGGTTGTTCAAGATCACGCCCGCCGGCAACGTCACCTGCGAGCTGGAGTACGACGGCTGGCCCAACGGCCTGAAGTTCCACAAGGACGGCCGCGCCTTCATCACCGACGCCAAGAACGGCGTCATGGTATTCGATCCCAAGACCGGCAAGGTCGAACCGTTTCTCGATAAGGTGTTGGTGCAGGGCTTCCGGGGTGTGAACGATCTGGTGTTCGCGTCCAACGGCGACCTCTATTTCACCGACCAGGGCCAGACCGGCTATCACGATCCCACCGGACGTCTGTACCGCGTGCGCGCCAACGGTCAGGTGGACTTGCTGGTCAGCAACATCCCCAGTCCCAACGGCTTGGTGCTGAACCTCACGGAAACCATCGTTTATGTGGCCGTCACGCGTGACAACGCGGTATGGCGTGTGCCCATGGTGAAGGACACGCAAGTGACCAAGGTCGGCAAGTTCATCCAGATGTCCGGCGGCGGCGGTCCCGACGGCATGGCGCTGGACGAAGGCGGCGGCCTCGTCGTGTGCCACGTCGGTTTGGGTTCGGCGTGGCTGTTCAGCAATCTCGGCGAACCGCTGCTGCGTATTCGCGGCAATGTCGGGCCCCACGTCACCAACTGCGCCTACGGCGGCAAGGACAACACGCAGCTTTTCATCACCACGCCCGACGCGGTACTGGTGGCCGACATGCCCACACCGGGCCGCAAAATGTATTCCCATCATTAGCGCGGGGCGGGGATGGCGGTCGAAAAAGCGCTGAGCATCGACGACCTGCGCAAGCTCGCCAAGCGCCGCCTGCCGCAAGTGGTCTATGATTTTCTCGAAGGCGGCTGCGAGGACGAGCACGCGGTACGCCGCAACCGCGAAGCTTACGACCGCCAGATCCTGGTGCCGCGATACCTCGTGGACATCAGCCAGCGTAATCAGTCGCTCAGCATCTTCGGCGAGACGTTCTCGTTGCCCTTTGGGATCGCACCCACGGGTGTGGCGGCCATGGTCCGGCCCAAGGCCGACTTGCTGCTGGCCGAAGCCGCGGCGGCGGCGAATATTCCCTTCATCATTTCGGGCAGCAGCACCTGCACGCTGGAAGACGCCGCCAAGGTGTGGCCCAAGTGCTGGTATCAGCTTTACATCCCCAATGACCTGAACATCACGACCGATCTTTTGAAGCGCTGCGAGAAAGCCGGCATCTCGACGCTGGTGGTGACGGTGGATGTGCCGATTCATGCGAAACGTGAACGCAATATCCGCAGCGGCTTCGTGCGCCCCTATACGCCGACGCTGCCGATTATTCTTGAAGGCCTGAAGCATTTGCCGTGGGTATGGGACTACATGCGCACCGGCATGCCCTATCAGGAGAACTGGCTGCCCTATGTGAAGAAGGACATCGCCTCGCGCGAATTGATGGCCATATACGCGACGCAGGTGCCGTCGCTACAGACCTGGCAGGTGCTGGAAACGCTGCGCAAGCTCTGGCCCGGCAAGCTGGTGGTGAAGGGCATCCTCCACCCCGACGATGCCGTGCAATGCGTGAATACCGGCGCGGACGGGATCATTGTGTCCAATCACGGCGGGCGGCAGTTGGACCGGGGTGTATGCCCCATCGACATGTTCGGGCCGGTGAAACGCGCCGTCGGTGACCGCGCGACCGTGATGATCGACAGCGGTATTCAGCGCGGCGCGGATGTTGTCGCGGCGCTGTGTCATGGCGCGGCCTTTACGTTTGTCGGCCGTGCGACCATTTACGGCGTGGCGGCGGCGGGCCGAGAGGGCGTCACGCGCGCGATCAATATTTTGCAGAACGAAATCCATATCGCCACGGGCCAGATCGGCTGCCCCGATGTGCGCAAGCTGGGACCGCAATATCTGTATCGCCCGGGAGACTGGTCATGACCGAGAACACCTTGCGGCGGAAACTGATGGCGGGAGAAGCGGCCATCGGCGTCGGCGTGCGCTTCTGTACGTCGGTGGAGATGGGCGCATTGATGGCCGATTGCGGCTACGACTTCCTGTTCATCGACTTCGAACACAGCATGTTCTCGATGGAAACCGCGGTGAACATGTCCCAGGCGGCGCTGACGGCGGGCATCACGCCGCTGGTGCGAATCCCCGAGGGCGAGATTGCCATGGGGACGCGCGCGCTCGACGGCGGCGCGTGGGGACTGGTGCTGCCGCACGTCAATACCGCCGAGGACGCGCGGAAATATGTCCATCACTTCAAATACCCGCCGCTGGGCGAGCGTTCGTCCGGCCCGCCCATGCCGCAGCTCGGCTTTCAGTCCCCCGCCAAGGTTTCGGATGCGTTTAACGAACAGATGTTGCTGGCGGCGATGATCGAAACGCCCGAAGCTGTCGAAAATGCCGAAAGCATCGCGGCGGTGAACGGCATCGACATCCTCTTCATCGGCACGAACGATCTGACGCTGACCATGGGCCTCAAGGGCGATCTTTTGAATCCGCGTGTCACGGAAGCCTACGAAAAAGTCATCGCCGCCTGCCGCAAGCACAAGAAAATCCCCGGCGCGGGCGGCATCTACGACGATGCGGTCATCAAACGCAATATCGCCATGGGTATGCGGTTCATTCTCGCGGGCGGCGACTATCTTTATATGGTCTCCGCCGCCAAGGCGCGGACGGCGGCCATTGCCGATGCCGTCGCCGCGACCCGTAAAAAGTAATCATGCAAAAGACCGTCGCGCAGGTTTTGGCCGCCGCCTGGAAACGTCATGGCGTGCGGTACATCTTCGGCATGCCGGGTGGCGGCAGTAGCTTGGATAT
>JAIEMI010000301.1 GCA_019752235.1 Rhodospirillaceae bacterium | reverse complement strand
AGCAAATGAGCGCGACGCAATTTCAGGATATGGTGAACCACGCGTCTGGTCTCCTTGGCGTTTCCGAGACCAGCTCCGATCTGCGCGATTTGCTCGCACGCGAAGCCGATGACGTCCGCGCGGCCATGAAAAACATCGCCGCGCAATAGTCTGCGGCGTACCGCTCAGAGTGTGATAGAATACGCGTTCACCAGTCTTGGGGAACGCGATGGCGAAGCCGCAGAAGTCCCGAACCGAGATATTGGAAGACCTCGAGACCTTCATGAAACGCTACCCCGGCCCACGGGACGCATGGTACGTCGGCACGGCCGCCGATGCCCGCAAGGAAATGTTCAACGTCCACGGCTTCAAAGCCACCGGGATCGGTTTATACCGCCACGCCGGTTCGGACTCCGATGCCGCGTCCCTGGCCGGACTCTTGATCAAGCGCGGCGCCAAAGGCGACGGCGAGACCAAGCCCGGCGCGGACAACATCTTCCTCTTCAAGATGAGACCAAACCCGCCGCCGGCGGTAAATAGCAGCCACTTTCCGTTGAATTTTTTCCGTAAAATTGACTGATGAATAACGAAGAGCCTACGTCCCCACCGCACGAGCGGACGGACGTCATGGAGTTCTACCGCGAGCGCATCATGTACACGCTCGCCATCGCCATCCTTGTGTTCGTCACGCCCTTCGCGGTTCTCAATATCATTCAAGGGAACTTCCTGCTCGCGCTCGGTTTTACCACCGTGATCGCCACCTTTTTCATCGACGGTCTGGCGATTCATTTGAAGAAAAAGCCGCCGATCCCCTTCGCCTATCTGGTGGTGCCGGGGATATTCACTATCGTCATGTCGCTGGTGAACGAGGGTATTCCCGGCGCCTGGGGCTGCTTCCCCGCCGTGCCGCTGTGTTTCTTCGTGCTGCCGCGGCGCGTGGCGGTGGCGGCCAGCATCTTGATGATTGTCGCGGGCGGCATAGCGCTCAACCAACAACTTGGCTTGGATATGGCCCTGCGCTTCAGCGCGGCGCTGACGCTCAATGTGGTGGTGATCTATTTCATCACCGCGGTCATCCGCGGCCTGCAGAACGACCTCATCGACCAGGCCATCACCGATCCCCTCACCGGCGCCTTCAACCGCCGCCAGATGGAGTTCGCCCTGGATGAAGCCATGGCCCGCCACCAGCGTACCGGTGCGCCGGTGTCGGTGCTGATGATCGATATCGACCATTTCAAACGCATCAACGACGACCTCGGCCACGAGGCCGGCGACAGCGTGCTGAAAGGCCTCGTCACCCTGATCAAGACGCGCACGCGCAGGCTTGACCGGCTTTTCAGGATGGGCGGCGAAGAGTTCCTGCTGCTGCTGCCGGATACACCCGGGGCGTCGGCCATGAAGCAGGCCGAAAGTCTCCGCCTCCGCATCGCCGAAGCGCAGTTGCTGAAACAGCGCCCCGTCACCGTCAGCATCGGCGTGGCGGAATACCAGAAGGATCTCACCCAGAACGCCTGGGTCAAGATCTCCGACGACGCCCTCTATCGGGCGAAATCCGAGGGCCGCAATCGCGTGATCTTCGGCGACGCCGCGGCCATCGCGCCGGATCCGGCCGACGGCGACGGTCGCCGCGGCCGCGCCCGGTAACCGAATTATTTTGGGCGCGTTTCCGGGGTTTCCCCCGCTGGGCGGCCTTCCTTAATACTGCTATCATCTGGCCCTGGGGGAGGAAAGGATCTGAGGCTCTAAACTCCAAAAACGCCAACCCTTTCCGATATTTGAGTGATGGATAAACCTGACATTCCCACGCCGGTACCGCGGCGCGAACGCGACATTATGGAGTTTTACCGCGAGCGCATCATGTACATGCTCGCGGTCGCCATCGTGGTTTTCATCACGCCCTTCGCGGTGCTGAATTTCTACCAGGGCCATACGCTCCTCGGCATCGCCATCATGGGCGTGGTGCTGACGTTCTGCGTCGACGGCGTGGCGATTCACCTCAAGAAACGCCCGCCCATCCCGTTCACCTTTCTGCTGCTGCCGACCATCGCCGCCATCGGCCTGTCGCTGAAAACCCAGGGCATCCACGGCGCGCTATGGTGTTATCCCGGCGTCTTGCTGTGCTATTTTGTGCTGCCGCGCCGCATGGCCATCGGCAGCAGCTTGGCCCTTCTGGCCGTGGCCGCGCCCATGGTCTTGGCCTCGCAAGGCCAGGACATCGCGTTGCGCTTCGTGATCTCGCTCGCGTTGACCATTGTGGTGGTTTTCATCATCACCGACGTGATCCGCGAGTTGCAGCGCGAACTCATGGATCAGGCCATCACCGACCCGCTGACCGGAGCCTACAACCGCCGCCAAATGGAATTCTCGCTCGACGAAGCCATCGAACGTCACATGCGCACGGCGGCGCAGGGCTCGATCCTCCTCATCGACATCGACCACTTTAAGCGCATCAACGACGACTTCGGCCACGACGCGGGCGACCGCGTGCTGAAGGCCTTGGTGCTGCTCATCAAAAACCGCTCGCGCAAGCTCGACCGCCTCTTCCGCATGGGCGGCGAAGAGTTTTTGCTCTTCCTGCCGGATACGCCCCTCGCCGCCGCCATGAAGCAGGCGGAAAACCTGCGTGCGCGCATCGCCGATGGCGCGCTGCTCAAGCAGCGCCAGGTGACGGTCAGCATCGGCGTCGCCGAATGCCGCCGCGATCAAAATCAGGAAGAATGGATCAAGATCGCCGACAACGCGCTTTACAAGGCCAAGGCCACGGGCCGCAACCGCGTCATCTGCGGTCACGATATGGACGGCCAACAGCAAGCCGAACCCGCGAACGCCGAAAGCGACGAACGCCGCGTGCGCCGGCGTTAAGCGCGCAGGGCCTGCGCGTGGTGGCGCAGATGGTCCGCCATGAAAGTCGCGATGAAATAGTAGGAGTGGTCGTAACCCTCCTGCAGGCGCAGCGTCAGCGGAATCCCCGCCGCCGCGCAGGCCGCTTTCAATAACTCCGGTTTCAACTGGCTCTCAAGGAATGGGTCGGCCGTGCCTTGGTCCACCAGCAGCGGCGGCAAGCGTTTGCCGTCGGCAATCAGCGCGCAGGCATCGTGCGCGCGCCACGTCGCCCGGTCATCGACAAGATAGGCGGTGAACGCTTTCTCGCCCCACGGACATTGCGTCGGCGCGCAGATCGGCGCGAAGGCCGAGACAGACCTAAATACGCCGGGGTGCCGCAGCGCCAGCGTCAGTGCGCCGTGGCCGCCCATGGAATGTCCCGTGACGCCCTGCCGGGCCATGTCCGCCGGACATTCCCGGGCGATGAGGCCCGGCAGCTCGCGCATGATCCAGGATTCCATTTTATAGTGCGGCGCCCAGGGGGCTTCGGTGGCGTCGAGATAAAAGCCCGCGCCCTGCCCCAAATCATAGGCCTCATCGTTCGCAACCCCTTCGCCGCGCGGTGAGGTGTCGGGCACCACCAACATCAGGCCCAGTTCCGCCGCGAGCCGTTGCGCGCCCGCTTTCTCCGTGAAGTTGGCTTCGGTGCAAGTGAGTCCGGACAGAAACCACAGCACGGGCACTTTGCCCGTCTCCGCGGCCGGCGGCAGGAAAACGCCGAACCGCATCGGCGTGCCGGTGCTTTGGCTGTCGTGGCGGCACACCAGCTGCGTGCCGCCGAAGCTGCGGACCTTGGAAACGATCTCCATCAATACACGATCACCGAACGGATGGACTTACCCTCGTGCATCAGGTCGAAGGCGTGGTTGATCTGCTCCAGCGGCATGGTGTGGGTGATCAGGCTGTCGATCTCGATTTTGCCGTCCATGTACCAGTCGACGATCTTCGGCACGTCCGTGCGCCCGCGCGCGCCGCCGAAGGCCGAACCTTTCCACACACGGCCCGTGACCAACTGGAAGGGCCGCGTGGCGATTTCCTTGCCCGCTTCGGCCACGCCGATGACGATGCTTTCGCCCCAACCGCGATGGCAGCATTCCAGCGCTTGTCGCATGACGTCGGTATTTCCGGTACAATCGAACGAGAAGTCCGCGCCGCCGCCGGTGGCGTCGACCACCGCCTGCACGACCTTGTCCTTGCCCACGTCATTCGGATTGATGAAGTGCGTCATGCCGAAGCGCTTGGCCGCTTCGATCTTCGCGGGATTGATGTCGATGCCGATGATCTTGTCGGCGCCGACCATGCGCGCGCCTTGCATGACATTCAGTCCGATGCCGCCCAGGCCGAACACCGCCACGTTGGCGCCGGGCCAGACCTTGGCCGTATTGATGACCGCGCCGATGCCGGTGGTGACGCCGCAACCGATGTAGCAAATTTTGTCGAAAGGCGCGTCCTCGCGCACTTTGGCTACGGCGATCTCCGGCAACACCGTGTAGTTGGCGAAGGTCGAGCAGCCCATGTAGTGGAAGATCTGGTTTTTCCCCCGGGGAGAATCGCACGAGAAGCGTGAGGTGCTGTCGGGCATCAAGCCCTGCCCTTGCGTCCCGCGAATGGCGGTGCAGAGGTTGCTGCGCTGGGACAGGCAGGTTTTGCACTGGCGGCATTCCGGCGTGTAGAGCGGGATGACATGATCGCCGACGGTGACGCTGGTCACGCCCGCGCCGATCTCGCGCACGATGCCCGCGCCTTCATGGCCCAGAATGGCCGGAAATTTGCCTTCGGAATCCAGGCCCGACAGCGTGTAGGCGTCGGTATGGCAGACGCCTGTCGCCTTCACTTCAATCAGCACCTCGCCCGCCTTGGGGCCTTCGATACTGATGGTTTCGATGGTGAGGGGTTTGCCTGCTTCCCAGGCGACGGCGGCACGCGACGTGATCATCCAAAATACTCCGGCTAAAACGAGGGCGGAGTATAGAGGGCTTCAGCGGTCCTGCAAAAGGTCAAGCGGCGCGCCATCGGGCAAGCCGGCGCCCAAGTCCACCCAGTCGGCACTGTGGGTTTCGAGATATTTGGCGACAGTCTCGTCGTAGGCGCGCGCCTCTTCCAAGCTGGCCAGGCAGACGATGCGCGGCGGCCGGCCGGGTTTCGCGCCCAGCGGCAGTTGCAGAAGATTGGAACGCATTTTCCGTCCGGTGCTTGTGCTGAAGGTCAAGCGCACCACATAGCCGCACGGCACCCCGGCGACCTGGTGCATATTTGCTATGGAGCGCGCCTTAAAGGTCGGATGGCGGCCCTCGTGGAGTTCCTTCCCGGTGAAATCGCGCATCCAGCGTTCGATCAATTCGGCGCCTTGATACCGCACCATGGCGCCCTCGTCCGTCAGATCTAAGATGTAGCTGTTGGCCGCGAAACGCGCCGATGGCTGGTCAAGAAAGCGCTCGGAGGTCGGCATGATGGCGCCTTCGCGCATGGACCGCCAATGCGCGGCGAAGGCGCCGATCTCTATCGACCAGGGTTCGCTGAGGGCCTCGGGCGGCCCGTCGATGTGGGGCATCAGGCCGTGAACGCCAGAACCAAGCCCCAGACGGCGAGAACCCCCATAGTTACCATCGTCCCAATGGCGCCCGTGGCCCGAAAGAAATTCGGCGCCCGGCGCGGCATCCCGATGACATGGAAGATACGAAAAATGATCAGCAGCACGGCGACGATCAGAAGCGCAATCCGATTGGCCTTGGACATCTCCAATATGCCCATGAGGATCAGGATCAAGGGCACGTATTCGACAAAGTTGGCATGTGTGCGTATGAGCACCGTCATATGCGTGTTGCCGCCTTCGCCGATGGGCACACGGTGCCTAAAGCGCCCGAAGCTCACACGAAGGGCCAGCACCAGTGCGATCAAGGCTAAAATCGACGCGGTGATCAGCGTAACCGGCAACGGTAACGGCGACGGCATGACGAACCTCCCAAAATACGCCCCGGCCACAGCCTGAACGGGTCGGAAAGCCACTGCAAGGGGTCATTGGCGCGGTGGGATACGTATGTGCATTCCCCCATGACATCGGTCATTAAACGCGATATTTCAAAGACCCGCGGATATCTGCGGCTCCGAACCTTCAACGGCAGACGCCTTTTATGTCTCTCGAACTCCCTCCCGGCCGGCGGCGATTTGTCTTTGCCGCCTGCGTCGCCGCGATTTTCACCTCCGCCGTCGAAGGCACCATCGTCGCCACCGCCATGCCGACCATCGTTGCCGACCTCGGCGGCTTTTCGCTGCTGGCGTGGGTGTTCGCCTCGTACATGCTGACCCAGGCCGTGACGATTCCGATCTACGGCCGCCTCGCCGACATCTACGGCCGCAAGCGTATTCTGTTCTTCGGGCTGGGCCTGTTCCTGGTCGGCTGCGTGTTGTGCGGTTTCGCGCCGTCCATGCTGTGGCTGGTGATCTTCCGCGCCATTCAGGGCATCGGCGCGGGCGCCATCATGCCGGTGAGCCTCACCATTGTCGGCGATGCTTACCCCGCGCTGGAACGCGTCAAGGTCCAACCCTATCTCGCCGGTATTTTCGCGGGCTCGTCCATCGCCGGCCCCGCCATCGGCGCCTTCATTGTCGAGCACATGAGCTGGCAGCTGATTTTCTGGTTCAACGTCCCCGTGGGCGTCATCGCCATCGTCATGCTGGCGTTGTTCCTGCAGGAAAAGCCGCGCATCGTAAAACACACGCTCGATATCTGGGGCGCCCTGCTGCTGATGGCGGCGATCACCGGCGTTCTGGTCGCCATGCTGGAAGCCACCCACCTGGGATGGTGGATCATCCCGCTGGCGGCGGCTTCGGCGGCGGTCTTCTTGATTTTCCTGCGCATGGAAAAAAATTCGCCCGAACCCATGCTGCCGGCGGCCCTTTGGCGCGACCGCACGCTGTTGGCCGCCAACCTCGGCAGCTTCGCCGTGGGCGCGGCGCTCGTGGGCGTCAGCGCCTTCCTGCCGACGTATCTGCAAGGCGTCATGGGCGACAGCGTGCTCAAGGCCGGTATCGCGCTGACCGTGATGTCTTTCAGCTGGCCGCTGGCCAGCACCGTCGGCAGCCGCATCATGATCCGCACCACCTACCGCACCACCGCCGTGGCGGGTGGGGTGATTTTGGTGCTGGGGGCGCTGTCGCTCGCGGTGCTGGCGCTTCTGCCCTTCGATCTCCGCGCCAATCTCTTGGGCGGCTGGAGCCTGACGGCCGCCGCATTCATCGTCGGCGCGGGATTGGGCTTCATGAATTCCAGTCTGCATATCTCCATGCAGGAAGCCGCCTCCGCCCATCGCGGCATCGCCACCGCCACCGTCGCCTTCATGCGCATGGCGGGCGGCACCTTCGGCGCCGCCGCCTTGGGCGCGGTTCTGAATCTCAGCGTCGCGCTGAAACTACCCGAGGTCGAAGATCCCGTGCAAATCGTCATGGACCCCGCGTTGAGAGAAAAACTGCCTCCGCCCGAGCTGAATCGCATCGCCGGCGCCGTGGGTGACTCGCTCGGCAACGTGTTTTGGGTCACGGTCGTCATTGCCGTCATATCCGCGGCCATCGTCTGGATGGTTCCTCACATCCGCCCCGGGCAATTGACCCCGGCGCAGATCAAACGCGACTGAGGCCTAACGTCGCCACTCCGCCGGAATTACCACGGCGCGCTGGTTTGCCAGCAAGCGCGTAAACTGCTCGCGTTCATCCGGAGCCATTTTGTCCGGTCCCTGATAAATATCTTGGCCGATAAGCGCTGTTTTCTTAACGGCGGGACGCTCCCCAATGACATTAAGCCATCTCTCCACGTTGGGGAACTCGCGGAGGTCGATGCCTCGGCTTTTCCACAGCGCGGCCCACGGATAACAGACCATATCGGCAATCGTGTATTCCCCAGCGGCCAGCCACTCTTTTTCGAACAGACCCAAGTTCAACACGCCAAAAAGCCTGTGAACCTCGTTGCCAAATCTGTTCAGGGGGTACGAGAGATCACCATGCTTTTTCTCCGCATCGGCGCGCATGAAATGTCCCTGCTCTCCCATTTTGGGCCCTTGATTGGCCATCTGCCAGAAAAGCCACTGGGTTACGTCGTAGCGGCGGCGGATATCATTTGGAAAAAACTGCCCGGCTTTCTCTGCGATATACATCATGATCGCCGCGGATTCGAAAATACTGACAGGCTCACCGCTGTCGGCCGGAGCATGATCAGTGAGCGCCGGCATGCGATTGTTCGGAGAAATCCTTAGAAATTCGGGATGAAACTGATCGCCGCGCCCGATGTGCACAATGGATAGCTTGTAAGGTAAATCGCATTCTTCCAGAAGAATCGTAACCTTGCGGCTGTTAGGCGTCGGAAAAAAGAAAAGCTCCAGCATCACACCCTCCCTCAAACGTCCGGTACGGTAGAACGCGCGCTTGGCCGCGCAAGGAGATGATCCACCCACCTTTGAACATTGGGCGGCGTTGCAACGTCCATAATCGGCAGGAAATGCACAAAAGGAATATAGGCAAGATCAGCCAGCGTGAACTGATCCGCGACGAGATACGTGCGATCCGCGAGTTGCGGTTCCAGGATGTCCAGGTGCCGCTGGATTTCCTGGCTGGCGGCTGTCATCGCCTGCGTATCCCAACGTTCCTTGGGCAAAAAGCGTTTTGGGAAAATAATAATTCCGGTATGGCGCGCGAGTTGGATGTCGCACAGACGCATATGCATATCCGTCAACGCGCGTTCGCGCGGCGCGGAAGGCAACAGCGGGCGCTCTGGCCGCGTTTCCTCCAGATAGCGCAGAATGGTCGCAGACTCATATAGGACAAAATCGTCGTCGGCCAAAACCGGGACACGGCCGTAAGGGTTCATCGCCAGATGCGCAGGCCCGCGATGCTCCCGCTTCCCCATATCAATGACAACAGACGTGTACTCCAGTTGCTTTTCGAGTAACCCAATGACGACTCTGCGGGCATAGGTCGAACGCGGGTGGTGATAAAGCGTAAGCACTGACGGCTCCCCTCCTTGAACTCGCTGCTTGCATACTAGATCGATCGATCTAAAATACACAACACAAAAGCTGGAAGGAAAATCGTGCCCCGTCCTAAAGAGTTCGACGAAGAAAAAGCGGTGGAGTCCGCCATGCACCACTTCTGGCGGCACGGATACGAGGCGACTTCAGTCCGAGCCCTTGCGGATAGCATGGGTATCGCGGGCGCCAGCCTTTACAACGCTTTCGGCGATAAACATCTGCTTTTCGAACGCGCTTTATTGTCCTACGTGGGTGACACTTTTGCGCGAAAACCGAATGATATGGCGGGACTGTCCGCGATAAAGGCGTTCTTTGAAAAGATCGTCGCCTTCTCCGTAAAAGACCCCGATCGCAAAGGCTGCCTTCTTGTAAACTCCGCGCTGGAAGTCGCCCCGCGGAATGACGAGGTCGCCAAGATCATTTCGGGCGTCATGCGCGAGGTCGAGGACTTCTTCCGCCGGCACGTCGCAGAAGGACAAGCCAAGGGAGAAATCACAGCCGCCCAGGCTGCGCCGCATCTCGCGCAACAGCTTCTCGCGACGCTCTTGGGCATCCGCGTGCTCGCGCGCGTGCGACCGGAACGCGCGCTTTTCAACGGCGTATTGAAAGCGACCTTCGCCGCTCTCGAAGGGCCGCGTTAGCGGCCCTTGAACACCGGCGGACGCTTTTCCTTGAAGGCGAACGCGGCTTCCTTGTGATCCTCGGTCTCGCGGCAGCGGCGGATGCCGAAGCACTCGGAATCGAAGACGTCCGACAGCGTGCCGGTCTCGGCCACTTTCATATTCTGTTTCATATAACGCCACGCCACCCGCGGACCGTTGCCGAGCTTGGTGGCCAGTTCCATGGTTTCCTTGCGCAGGTCTTCGTCGGCCACGATCTTATTCGCCAGCCCAAGCTTTTCGATGGCCGCGGAATCCAGAACCTCGGACGTAAAATAAAGTTCGCGCGCTTTGGCGGCGCCCACCAGGCGCAGCAGGAAGTAGTGTCCGCCGTAGTCGCCGGGAAAAGCCACTTTCGCGAAGGCCGTCGTCATGCGCGCGCTCTTGCCGGCGATGCGCATGTCGCAGGACAGCGCCATGGACATCCCCGCGCCCGCCGCCACGCCGTTGACCATGGCGATGGTGGGCTTCGGCATCTCGTGCAGCAGACGCGCCGCCTCCACCCAGCGGCGCAAATCGTCCATGCGCTCTTCCGAGGACTTGCTGGCGTGTTTGGCTTCCGCCACCTGCACGTTGACGTCGCCGCCGGAACAGAAAGCCTTTCCCGCGCCCGTGATCACAACGCAGCCGACGTCGGCGTCATTGGCGATTTTGGTCAGCGCCCGCGGCAACTCCTCCAACAGCGTCTCATTCAACGCGTTGTAGAGCGTCGGACGGTTCAGCGTCAGAATCGCCACATGGTTCTCGATTTCGATCAGCAACTCATCGCTCATGGCGCATTCGTCCTATTTCTGGAGTATTATCGCTGTTACAAGATCCCACCGTTGCAACCGCGCGCTTTCCAAAGCGTTTTCCCGCGTAAATCTTAGCTGTATCTTCTGTCGCAAATCCATTTTTTAAGCGCACCGCCATGGCAAAACCCAGAGCCCTGCCCTGCCTTCTCGTCGTCGAGGACGAGCCCGCCGTGCGTGACCTCATCGTCGCCTTTCTGAAGCGCGGCGGACATCAAAAAATCGTGACCGCCGGAAATGCCGAAGAAGCCCTCTTTTATATTTTCAAGGACGCCGGCCTGGACATCAAACTTGCGGTCGTCGATCTGGTGCTCCCCAACGCCAGCGGCCTCGCCCTGATCCGCAGAATTCGCAACGCTAAGTCACCCGTGCGAAAGGCGCTGCCTGTCGTCGTGCTGACCGGCCGCACCGACACCGATACCTACAAAGCCGCCGCCCGCCGCGGCATTCAAGGGTATTTGATGAAGCCCATCTCCCCCGATCTTCTTGTGGAGACGGTGAACAAGGTCTTATCCGCGCGCGGGATCGTCGCGCCCGCCCCCCTGAAACGGCCTTCGGCGCCGGCGGCCGGCGAGACACGGGATAAAAATGATCCGGCCCCCGTGGCGCCGCCGCCCAGCTTGGACGACAACACAACGTCGGATGCAAAAAACGAATAAAATCTAGGCTTTTCAAGGGGACGGGCGTATCCTTCCGGCTGGAAAAACGAGGAGGAGACCCCATGGTTCAGCCCGAATCACCCAAGGACGCGCTTCACATGGCCCCTTTAAGAAAGGGCAAGTCAGATGAGGGCGACGATGAATCGCCGGGCGGTCCCGCGCCGAAGCAAAAGACCCTGCCGACCGGATTGTCCCGCGCCATCGTCATCGCCGCGGTGATCGCCAGCATCACCATCGCCGCGACCGGGCTCCTCGCCCATCGCTACGATCTGGTCGCGGCGGACAACTCCACC
This sequence comes from Rhodospirillaceae bacterium, assembly GCA_019752235.1. GTDB lineage: Bacteria > Pseudomonadota > Alphaproteobacteria > Rhodospirillales > Rhodospirillaceae > SHVO01. The sequence goes on along the minus strand of JAIEMI010000301.1, from coordinate 1,336 downwards.
AACGGCTTTATGTATCGCATTGATCGCCTGACCGGCGCGGTGCAGTTCTGTGGGCCGCAAGGATGCACCGACGTTTCACGGGCGGAGAAATAACTAAGCGCTTTCGAGCACCTTCTTCAGGGCTTCGAGTTCGTCGTCCATCTGGGCCATGCCCTGCAGGAACTGGCCTTCGGTGAACGACGGCGGCTTGGTGAAGACCATCACCACGACCGTGCCGCCGCCCGCCGCCATCACGCGCCACGGCACGTTCCAGGTAACGCCCTGGGCATCGACAAAAACCTCGTCGATCACGCCGCTGGCCGCATCGCCCCGCAGCGTGACTTTACCGGGCCCGCGCGCGGTTTCCATGTCCCAGACACCGTTCTGGCCGGGCTTCATCGCCTTCACATTATGGATCGCCCACGCGGGCCAGTTGGCGCCGTCCATCACGAAGGCGAAAACCTTCTCGGGCGGCGCGGCGATGGCGACGGATTTGGTTTCCGTCAGTTGCATCTTGGCCTTGGGCCGCGCCGCGGGCCGCACACCCTCGCCCGGCTGATAGTTCTCGCGGATATCGTAACGCACCAAGGCGTCGTCGACGCTTTTGGATGTCATGCCGCGCCAGAATCCCAGGGCCGCGTCCCACTTGTCGAAGGGACCGTAGACTTCCAGTTCCTTGTTCGTTTGCATGCGGGTGAAAGATGTATCGGCGTACTCACCGCCGACGACCCAGTAGGACTTGCCGCCCGCCTGCGCTTCCGCCTTCAGGACGTAACGCACCATGGCGTTGTCGACGGTGCGCCCGGTCAGATCGCGCCAGCACACTTTGGCTTCGCGCTCGCTGAAGGGGCCGTGGGTTTCCAACTGCGTACCCGGGGCGGGAACCGTGAAAGACGTGTCGGCATATTCGCCGCCAACCACGTAGTAACGCTGCGCAGTCATAAGGTGCGGAACTCCTTCAACCAGGGGCGGAACATATAGCACTTTAAGCCGTAAATGGGAGGGTCATTGAACTTCGCAGCGGGATGCCTATGGTGGGCCTTATGAACCCATTACCTATCCACATCGTCGGCGGCGGCTTGGCCGGAAGCGAAGCCGCATGGCAGATCGCGCAAGCCGGAACCCTCGTGATTCTCCACGAAATGCGCCCCGTGCGGACTACCGAGGCCCACAAAACCGCGGGCCTCGCGGAACTGGTGTGCTCGAATTCCTTCCGCTCGGACGACGCCGATTACAATGCCGTGGGCCTGCTGCACGCCGAAATGCGCCGCGCCAATTCGTTGATCCTGCGCGAGGCCGATGCGCACCGTGTTCCGGCCGGTTCGGCCCTGGCCGTGGACCGCGACGGATTTTCCGC
>JAIEMI010000065.1 GCA_019752235.1 Rhodospirillaceae bacterium | reverse complement strand
GCGGTGGTAGGCGGCATTATCTTCATCTTCATGGCCGGCAAATTACTGTTGGCAAAGACGGACCGTGGTGTTACCTCCGGCGCACGTCACCCGACGGCTGGCGCTGCCGCCGAATAAGCTGTAATTTCAGGCGCTTAGAAAAGCGCCTCCTTGGGGTCAGATGATCGCTTCGCAAATCCGCGGCTATCTCGAGCTGATGAAGCTTCGTATCGGCTTCCTCATCGCGCTCAGCGCAATGGCGGGCTATGCCGCCGTGGCGCCGAAGGTCGACGGCTGGCAGCTTCTGATTCTCTTCATTGCGATGCTGCTGGGTTCTTCAGGCTCGGCGGTATTCAATCAATACTACGACCGCGATCTTGATCGCCTGATGCCGCGCACGGCGGGCCGTCCCTTGGCGGCGGGCACGCTGGGTGAAGAGAGCGCGCTGTGGTTCGCGGGCATTCTGCTGGCGACGGGCTGCCTGATTGCGTTGTTCGCCTTCAATTGGGTCGTCGCGATCCACTTGTTCTCGGGCGCGTTCGTCTACGGCATCGTCTACACTGTGTGGCTGAAGCGCCGTCACTGGACCAACATCATCATCGGCGGCGCGGCCGGCAGCTTTGCCGTGCTGGCGGGCGCGGCGGCCTTTGACGCGTCGCAGTGGCTGCTGCCGACGCTGATGGCGGTGACACTCTTCCTGTGGACGCCCTCTCACTTCTGGTCGCTCGCGATCCTGATCAAGGACGACTATGCCAAAGCGGGCGTGCCGATGCTGCCCGTGGTGCGCGGCGACGCGGAAACATCCAAATGGATTCTTGCCAACACCATCTTGCTGGTGATTTCGGCGCTGCTGCCGACACTGTTCGGTCAGTTGGGCGTGCTGTACGCCGTGGTGTCCACATTGTTCGGCGCACGCTTCCTGTGGCTGAACTGGAAACTGGTGCAGGATCCGTCGCCCGTTCTGGCGCGCCGCAACTTCCTGTTCTCGATGCAGTACCTGGCCGGCGTGTTCCTGGCCGTGGTCGTCGATAAGCACGTGTCGCTGAGCACGTTCGGGCTCTAAGCTCGCCAAAACGGCTGTTTCCTGTTACGATACGTGGTTACCAGTACAGCATCCCACTGCGTAGCGCCCATTGACGTCTGTGATCCGCCGATGCCGCGTGGCACGGTTTCCTTACAGCGTGATTTATGCCGCGGATGGTTCCGATATTCTCATTATCGCGATTGCCCACATGCATCGGGCGCCATTGTACCGGCGCGACCGCGCTTAGCGGGCTTACATCAAATCGACAGCGTGTTTTTTCAGGTCGCTGAGCTTGGTGTGTTCCAGCGCGCCTTCGTGCGTGGCGGCCAGCACAACCTTGGGCGCTTTGCCGGCTTCAAAGGCTTCTTGCCAGCGTGGCGCGCACAGGCACCAGCGGTCGCCCGGGTTGAGACCGGGAAAGCCGTAGTCCGGCATGGGCGTCGACAGGTCGTTGCCCGCGGCTTTGCTGAAAGCCAGGAAATCGGCGGTCATCAGCACGCAGACGGTATGAGAGCCGCGGTCCTGCGGGCCGGTATTGCAGCAGCCGTCGCGGAAAAATCCCGTCATGGGGCGTGTCGAGCACAGCAACAGCGTGCCGCCCAAGACGTTTCTGGCGGGACGCTGAGGTTCGCTCATATCGCGCATGGGTATTCTCCGGACAGGCCAACAGCTAAGAACAAAGGGCCATTTTGAACGTTATGTATTTTTGTCAAGCGCGACTTCCGGTTTACCTCGGCATAACAACAGGTGAAAGTACTGCCGGGAAAAGGGATGGGGCGCAGCTTCAGTCGAGTATCGGATATATGAAGGTCTCAGTCCCTCTTTTTTCAATCGCCATTTTTGCGGCTGTTACGGCCATGGCCGCCGAACCCGCCGCGTCGCCAAGCGCCATACCTTCACCGGATGTGGCGACGGTACAGAACGTCCGTCCGCCGCCACCCGAGCAAATCCCCGATCTCGATCCCAGGGCGCTGTACGGCGGCGACATCATGTTCGACGTGGTGCGCAAGGGCGACAAGGTCGGCGAACATCGCATGACCTTTACCAAGGACGCCAACGGCGACCTCAATGTGCGCGCCGAGTTCCATCTGGCGGTGGAGGTGATGTTCATCAAAGCCTACACCTTCGATTACACCGCCCACGAAATCTGGCGCGGCAAGCAGCTTGTGGCCCTGGCGGCCAAGGCCGATGACGACGGCGAGGTCACCGAGACCACGGCGCGCCTTGAAGACGGGCTTTTCAAGATCAACAGCAGCAAGCATGGGGCCACGCTGGCCAGTTCGTGGGTGTTCGCCACCAATCACTGGAACCGCGGGCAGGTGGAATCCACGGTGTTGCTCAATACCCTGACCGGCAAGCTCGACCGCGTGAAGATCGAGAACAAAGGCGAGGAGATCATCGGTACCGCGAGCGGCCCGGTGGAAGCCACGCACTTCCTTTACACCGGCGAGCTACACGACACCGATACGTGGTATGACAAGGAAGGCCGCTGGGTGAAGATGAGCTTCAAGGCCAAGGATGGTTCTATCATAGATTATATCTGCCGCAGATGCGGCATCGCCATAGGTGAATAGGGGTATACATGAGCGCAGGCTGCCTCTGGATCACGGGCGCGGGTAAAGGCATCGGCCGCGCCGTCGCCTGGGAATACGCCAAGCACGGCTGGACCGTGGCTGTCAGCGCGCGCACGCAGGCCGACCTGGATGCGCTGGTGCAGCAGGCCGTCGCCGCGAAACTCCCCGGACGCATCATTGCTTTTGTTGCCGACGTGACCGATCAGGACACGTTGAAGCAAACTTTCAAGGCCATCGAGCAGGATTTCGGTCCGTTGTCGCAGGTGATCTTCAACGCCGGCACGCACATCCCCAACAACGTCCGCCATTTCAGCGTCGATCCCTTCCGCGCCATCATGGAAATAAACTTCCTGGGTGTGGTGAACGGCTTGTCGGCGGTGGTGCCGACGTTTGTTGCGCGGCGCGCGGGTCATATCGGCGTCGTATCGTCGGTGGCGGGATACAGCGGGTTGCCGCTGGCCTCGGCTTACGGCGCCAGCAAGGCGGCGTTGATCAATATGTGCGAGGCCCTGCAGCCGGAACTGGAAGCGCAAAGCGTGACACTCAGCATGATCAATCCGGGTTTTGTGCGCACGCCGCTCACGGACAAGAACGATTTCCCCATGCCGTTCCTGATCGATGCCGACGTGGCGGCGCGCCACATCTATGACGGCATGGCCAAAGGCAAGTTCGAGATCGCATTCCCGCTGCCGTTTGTGCTGATCCTGAAATTTTTACGGATGTTGCCCTACGGGCTTTACTTCCGCCTGATCAAAAAGGTTACGCGCGTTTAGGCGCCGCGCGCGTCGAGTCGTTTGCGGATGCGTGCTTGGCGCTTGGCCGTGATCGGGAAATTCCAAACCAGGAAGATGGCGATGATCTTCAGCGCCACCGGAATGAGCGCATAGGTCACGGCGACAATCATCAGCGTGCCGGCGGTATTGCCGCCGCGTGTCGAAAAGCCGAAGGCTTCCAAGGCCGGGAAGACCGTGCCGACGGCAACGGCGAGAGCAAGTTTGGTGGCCATGCTCCAAAGTGCGAACAAAAGTCCGGCGCGCTGCTTGCCGTGCCGCAAGGTGTCGTAATCGACCACGTCGGCTTGCAGGGCAGGCGGCAGCGTAACGTCGGCGCCGAAGCCCATGCCGGTAATAGCGCTGATGATCCCGAAGGCGACAACATCGCCCGGCGACAGCAGCGGCACCCAGACGAAAGCGGCACAGGTCATGATCATGGCGAGGCACCATGTGCGGTGCTTGCCGATATGCCGGCTGATGAACAGCCACAGCGGGATGGCGGCGATGGCGGTGACGAAATACACCGGAATTAAAATACCGCGTTGCGCCTGATCCGCCTTCAGGACGTGTTCGAGATAGATCAGGAACAACGACGCCGGTATGCCGTTGGCGAGGCCGTTGATGAACCACGCGCTCAGCAGGCGTGCGAAGGGTCTGTTGCGGGCGACATCGCGCATGGATACGAGCGTGGCGCGCAGTGATGAACCGGTTGGTTTGATCGACGGCGGCGGCAAGGGGTCCGCCACGCGCCAAAGCATATAGAGAATCGTAGGTCCGCCCAGGATGACCGCCAGCCAGGCGATCATACCAAAAGCGTCTTGTTCGCTGCGTCCGCTTTGCGCCGCGATCAAAGGCACGGCCCCGGCGGCGACGATGCCCACGACGGCCATGCCTTCGCGCGCGGCGGTGACGCGGGCGCGTTGGTGATAATCGTCGGAAAGTTCCGCGCCCCAAGCCGTGTAGGGCACTTGCACCAGCGTCCAGCCGACAAATAGCAGGATCGACCAGACGGCGAGATAAGCGGCGGTGGGTTGGGCGGGCGGATGCGCCAGCTGCAATATGGCGTAGCCGCTCAGAATGGCGCCCACCAGAATCCAGGGCTTGCGGCGGCCCCAACGCGTCGCCGTGCGGTCGCTGAATGCGCCGATCAAAGGATCGGTAACGACGTCGAAGGCGCGCGCGATCAGCAGCGCAAAGCCCGTGGCGGCAAGGCCGATGGTGCCGCCGTACACCGCCGGCAGAAAGGTGAAAGCCGGAATCGTCGGCATCGCCATCGCGAAACCGGGCAAGGCGTAGGCGAGGAGAATGCCGAGGCTAACCGGTTTGGCGGAGGCGTGTGCTATGGGCGCACCAGTTTGAATTGGCCCACATCGATGGCCTGGGCGCGGAAGCCGCCTTCGCAGTAGGCAAGGTACATTTCCCACATGCGGCGGAAGCGGTCGTCGAAACCCAAAGGCTCGATGGTGTGCCACGCGGCCAGGAAACGGTCGCGCCATTCTTTCAGCGTCACGGCGTAGCTGTCGCCGAACATCACCGCGTCCTCGAAGACCAGCTTCGCGCGGTCCACTTGTGTCTTGAGACGTTCCACCGAAGGCAGCATGCCGCCGGGAAAAATGTAGCGCTGGATGAAATCCGGATTCCGGCGGTACTCGTCAAAGCGGTTTTCGTCGATGGTGATGATCTGCAGGGCCGCCGCGCCGCCCGGCGCCAGGCGTTCGCGGATCATGTCAAAATAGCGCGGCCAGTGCGGCTCGCCCACGGCCTCGAACATCTCGATGGAGGCGATACGGTCGAAGGTGCCGCCGACGTCGCGGTAATCCTGTAGGCGCAGATCGACCTTTTCGGCCAAGCCCTGTTTTTGCAAACGCTCGCCCGCGAACTTGAGCTGTTCCTTGGAGAGCGTCACGCCGGTGATGCGGCAGCCGTATTCCTTGACGGCGAATTCGGCGAACCCGCCCCAACCGAAGCCGACTTCCAAGACGTTGTGCTCGGGCTTTAAATCCAGGAACTGCGCAATGCGGCGGTACTTCTCGATCTGCCCCTCGGACAATGATTGACCGGGCTTGGCGAAATAGGCCGACGAGTAGGTCATCGTCGGGTCCAGCCACTGCTTGTAGAAATCGTTACCGAGATCGTAGTGCGCGGCGATGTTGCGGCGGCTGCCGCTTTTCGAGTTGTCGCGCATCCAGTGGGCGACACGCTGCCAGACCTTGTGGAATGCGCCTTGCAACTTCCCGGCATTCCAACTTTCGGAATTGCGCACGGCCAATTCGATGATGTCGGACAATTCGTCGCTTTCCCAATCGCCGTCGAGATAGGATTCGACGAAACCATAGTCGCCCTGGGTGAGGAACTTGCGCACGGCGCGCCAACGCTTGACGCGGATGACGGCGTGGGGACCGGGCGCGCCGTTGCTGGCGAGCTCGTAACGCGAGCCGTCGGGCAGGATCAGCGACATCCGCCCGGAGACCAGGCGGCTGACGATGTTGATGACTTTTTGAATAACGCGGTTACCGAGATGGCCTTCGCTTTGTCCATCGCTCTGGGATGAACGGGCCTTCTCCATGCCGGCCAATCCGCCGGATGTCGGTTCCATAACAGTGCTCCCTCTCGATCCTGCCGGTTTACGCCGCGATTTTTTCGCGTTTGACGATCGTCACCGGTTCAGCGGGCGGCCGCGGGTGATGCACCAGCGGCACGCCTTTCAACCATAACTTTAAGGCTTCCCAATGGATTCCGCCAATAACCTTTAGCGTTAAAAGGGGGAACTTCATAAACGACAGAAGTGAATTGGCGGATGTCAGAGCTTCGCGCTTTCCGGCGAAAGACGCGAATAGAAGTGTGCCTTCATCGTCGGTTTCTTGAATGGACAAAGCGAAACCGTCCCCGGGCGCGCGAATCCGGAAATGGTAGGTCATGTCCATTTCGATGAAGGGAGATACGTACAGTTCCTTGGCGCAGGCGTGGCGCAGGATGGTGGCGTCGTCGGCGGGTGCATCCACCGGCATGAGATAGCTGTGGCGCTCGTGGAAGGTGTTGGTGACTTCATAAAGGATCGCCGCCAGCGACTGATCGGGGCGATAGCAAAAATAAACGCTGATCGGATTGAATACGTAGCCGAGCGTGCGCGGATAACACAGGAGGCGGATCGGCCCGTCCTGAATATCGACCTCCGCTTTCGCCAAGTGGCTTTCCACCCAGGCCCGCAAGGGCGCGCCGCTGCCGTCGCCGTGATCGCGGTCATGAAAGCTGAAGAGGTTCGCGCGGTTGTAGCCGAAACCCGTGACGCCGGCGTCGAGGGTCTTCAACTCGTCGAGATCGAGCAGAAAGTAGGTGACGTCGTAAGCCAGCTTGTGCCGCCGTGGCCGCGTCCGCCGATGCATCACCGTACCGGTGTAGATGCAGGACGCGAAAGCGGAAGGCGTGCTCACGCCGCGCTCTCGAGGGCGGTCGGCGCCATCGTGATGCGGCCGGACTCGCCTTCCACGTGCCAAGGCCGGCGTGCGCCGCCGGCGGCTTCGCCCACGGCAAGGCCCGCCTGCAGGCCATCCTCGTGGAAGCCGTGTCCGAAATAGGCGCCGCAGTACCAGGTGCGGTTCACGCCTTGCAGCGTCCAGAGCTGCTGCTGCGCGTCCAAGGCCGCGTGATCGAAGATCGGATGATCGTATTCGAAGTCGGCCTGCAATGTACCCGCCGCCGGTTCGCGGTGCGGGTTCAGGGTGACGAACAACGGGTGATCGTGGTCGATATTCTGCAGCAGGTTCATCCAATAGGTCAGGCAGACAAGTTTGTTTTCCGGATTACTCTCGTCGGAGATGTAGTTCCAGCTGGCCCAGGCCTTGCGGCGTTTGGGCATGAGGCTGGCGTCGGTATGAAGGATAGCGCGGTTGCGCTCGTAGCGGATGGCGCCGAGCAGGCGTTTCTCCGCGGCAGAGGGGTCGGCCAGCATGGCCAGGGCCTGATCGCTGTGCGCGGAAACCACAACCTGATCGAAGATCTCGACCGTGCCGTCGTCCAACGTCAGTTCGACGTGCTGCGGCAGGCGGCGGATCAGCTTCACGCCGCAGTTGACGCGGATGCGGTCGGCGAAGTCGGCGGTCAGGCGCTGAACATAACTCCGGCTGCCGCCGCTGACCGTGCGCCACTGCGGACGGTTCTTTTGCTTGGCTTCCAGCAGGCCGTGATTCTTGAAGAATCGCACAAAGGCTTCCAGCGGGTAGGCGCGCATGTCGCGCAAGGATGCCGACCAGATCGAACTGCCCAGCGGTAATAAATAGTCGCGCAGGAATGATTCGCTATAGCCGTTGTTGGTGAGGTAGGTGCCCAAAGCGAGACGGCGGTTGTTCGGGCACTGCGCGGCGGCGTCGGCTTCGCGGAAGAAGCGCATGATGTCCCAGACCATGTTCCAGAAGCGCGGGCGCACCAGGTTGCGTTTTTGCGCCAGCATGGTCCACACGCTGTAGCCGGAGTATTCGAAAGCGCCGTTGTTGACCGACGCCGAGAAGGACATGTCGCTGTTCTCGGTGGGCACGTCGAAGTGCCGGAAAAGGGCGGTCAGGTTGGGGTAGGTTTTTTCGTTATAAACGATGAAACCCGTGTCGACCGGGATGACCTGTTCGCCGCGCGCGGTCTTAACCGTCGCATCGACGGTATTGCAGTGCCCGCCGACCCAAGCTCCCTTTTCGTAAACTGTGATGTCGTGGCGCTGGTTCAGAAGCCACGCCGCGGAAGTTCCCGAAACACCTGTTCCAATAACGGCAACGCGCAAACGTTCGCGGTCTAACATGCTGAGCCACACCCCAACTTCTTCATTTAGCGGTTTCCGCTATGTCCCCGTACGCGGTGCGGGATTATCGCCCGCCGCATATGAAGGTTGAAGCATAAAGGTTTTCCGGTGTCGATGGTCTCGGGCGCCTATATGCTCTCACCCCTTCATGTACGGGCGGGGTAGGCTGCTGGTTCAGCGCTGTCAGCAAATCATTAACGCGGCGGGCACATACTTGGCGGCGCCAAGCGTGCGGTCGGGTTTGTGTCCTTTTATGTCACGGGATTTGATGTTTTTAGGCAAAAAATCCGGATTTCTCAGGGGGGTGGGTGATCCATTCCGCCGTCGGTGCCGTACCCCCTTTTGGGTGGAGCAAAGACGGGAGAAAACCCGTGCACGCGACCAGAGCGTTACGACGGTCTCAATGGCAATTAATACCCAGGTCAACTGGGGTGTCTGTGGTTGCGCGGCGCTTGATCGTGCAATGGCGACAGCATGAGCCAGCGGGGACCATGGTGACCTTAGTCTCCAAAGTTTTGCCTCCCGGAGAAATGTCGGCCCTCTTGGTCGACATCGCGGCGACGCGCGACCGGCAGAAGTTCGCGCAGCTGTTCGAATACTACGCGCCGCGCATGAAAGCTTATCTCATGCGCCAGGGCACTGACAGCGCCGGCGCCGAGGAGCTGGCGCAAGAGGCCATGCTGATCGTGTGGCGCAAGGCGGAGAGTTTCGATCCGGCCAAGGCGTCGGCCGCGACATGGATTTATACCATCGTCCGTAATCTGCGGATCGATGCGCTTCGTAAGATGAGACGGCCCGAGTTTGATATCGATGACCCGGCCTTCGTGCCGGACCCGCCGCAGAGACCCGATGAGGCGATGGTGTCGGATCAGTTGGAGCGCCGGGTGAAAGAAGCCTTGCGTGCGTTGCCCGAGGAGCAGGCCGTCGTGGTGCGGCTGTCGTTCTTCGATGATAAGCCCCACGGCGAGATCGCGGCGGAGTTGTCTCTGCCGCTGGGGACGGTTAAATCGAGATTGCGGCTGGCCATGCGCCGGTTGCAGCCACTGTTAGGAGATTAGCCGTATGACTTTAGATGCGGCCAACAGCGGCGATAAGGAACGTTAGGACATATGCTGCCCAACCATCACATCGACGAAGATATGCTGCTGGCTTATGCCGCGGGTACGCTGGGCGAAGCCGCCTCCGTGCTGACGGCGGCGCACCTGTCGCTGTGTCCGCATTGCCGCGCGGGCGTTGCGGCGGCGGAGGCCGTGGGCGGCGCGCTTCTCGAAGATATCGCCCCGGCCCCGGTGTCAGAGATCAACGTAGCGGCCTTCCTCGACCGGATGGATGCCGCGGAAGCGCCCACATCTCAAAAAACGGCGAGGGGCGACGGACTGCTGCCCGCGCCGGTGAGCAATTACATGTCCAGCGACATGAAGTCGCTGAAGTGGAGCTTTGTTCAGCCCGGTGTGCGGTTCGCGGAACTGCTGGTCGACGGCACCGGCGCGCGCATGGGTTTGATGCACACGCAGCCCGGCGCTTCGATTACCCCGCACGGCCACAGCGGCGAGGAACTAACCCTTGTGCTGTCGGGGGGCTATAGCTGCAATGGCCAAGGCTATCGCCGCGGCGATCTCCAAAGTGCGGATGAAAGCACCACGCACGAACTCACCACCGACCTCGACGGCGAATGCCTGTCGCTGGTCATGATTCGCGGCCGGATCCGCCCGACGCGCTGGATCGCCCGTATCCTGCGGCATTTCACCGACTTCTAGGCGTTTTCTCGCGCTTGGCCGTTTCCGCCTTCAGGCTTTATGCTGCGGGGCATGAACAGCACGTCCGGCAAGAAAGACGACATCATACAGCCCATCACGCCGATGGCCGCGGCGGGCGTCTGGGCGGCCATGAGCCATGAAATCCGCACGCCGCTGATGGGCGTGGTCGGGATGCTGGAAATATTGTCGCGCACACCGCTGACCGATGAACAGCGCCGCATCATCGCCACGGTCGGGGATTCGTCGGTCGCGCTGATGCGGATTGTCGACGATGTGCTCGACCTTGCGAAACTTGAGTCGGCGCGCCTCGCCCTTACGCCCGTCTCCACGGATTTGACCGACCTGATGGAGGGCTGCGCCGAGGTGCTCGCCAACCAGGCCGACAGCAAAGGCTTGGCGGTCATCTGCGAGGTCGATCCGCGGGTGCCGCAAGTCATGTGCGATGCGTTGCGTGTACGCCAGGTGCTGCTGAACTTTGGCGCCAACGCCGTCAAATTCACCGAAACCGGACATGTGTCGCTGGGACTTCAAGTGATCGAAGCGGCCGAGCATGACGTGCGTTTGCGGTTCACCGTCGCCGATACCGGCATCGGCATCCCCGATGACCTCCACGTTTTTCTCTTCAAGCCGTTTTCGCAGCTGGCGGTGACCGCGGGGCAGGGGCGCGGCGGGGTGGGCCTGGGGCTCGCCATCTGCCGCAATCTTGTCGAGGCGATGGGCGGCAAGATCACCATCGACAGCGTGCCCGGCAAAGGTACGCGTTTTCATGTCGATGTTATTTTTCCCGCGATCGAAGGTGAGCTCGGCGCCGCGCGCCTCGATGGGCGGACGGTGGTGGCCGTGGATGCGGGCGAACCGGCCATGCGCATTGCTGTCGCCTATCTTGAAGCCGCCGGCGCGCGCGTACAGCGCGTCAAAACGCTAAACAATCTGACGCAGCATGACGCCGGACTGCGGAGCGGTGGCCACGACCCGCCGGTGATCCTCATCGGTCCCGACGCCGAGGCTGAAGATGTTGAAACCGCGACGTCGACCCTGCGCCGCACCATGCCCAATGTGCGCCTGTCGGTGTTGTGGCTGTATCCGCGCGCCGTCGGCGGAGCCTTGTCCCTAGCGCGGCGCGGCGTGCGCGGCGTGCGCGCCCATCCCTTGCGCCGCAATGAATTGTTAGGCGCGGTCGCCGGGGCCCAGGCCAATATTGTCGATGATCCCACGCCCGTGCTGACGCGGCGGATCGGCGGTGCGCCGCTGATCCACGGCGATCAGGAAGCCGCCGCCGCGGCCCGCGCCGATGGCCGCGTGATCCTGGTGGCTGAGGATAACGTGATCAACCAGCAGGTTCTGCGCCAGCAATTGGCCATCCTCGGGTTCGACTGCGATATGGCCAACAGCGGCGGCGCGGCCCTGCAAGCCCTGCGCGAGCGCAGCTATCTGCTGTTGCTCTGCGACTGCCATATGCCGGGCATCGACGGTTTCGAACTGACGCGCCTGATTCGCGCGCAGGAAAAAGAGAGCGGCAAACACTTGCCGATCATCGCCGTCACCGCCAATGCCATGCCCGGTGAATCCGACCGCTGCCGGGCCGCGGGCATGGACGACTATCTCGCCAAGCCCATCGAAATCCGTGGTCTGCAAGGGGCTCTGGCGCGCTGGCTGGGAGAAGATCGCTCGCCGCTGGAGGTTGACGCGGCATCCAAAAAAGCACCGGCGTTGGGCGCGGCGACCCTCGCCAGTCCGCACGCGAATCTGAAAAGCATCGATCTCAGAAATCTCACGGCGGTCTTCGGCAACGACCCGGCGCGATTGAAGCCTGTCCTCGACCAATGGCGTGTGGTGATCGGTGATTCTTCCGCGGACCTTAACCGCGCCCTCGCGGCATCGGAGTGGGAAGACGCCATCGGCGCCGCCCACCGCATCAAGGGGAGTGCCGGCATCGCGGGTGCGCATACGCTCTCGGCGGCGGCGGTGGCGTTGGAAACGGCGCTGCGCATGGGCGACAGTGCGGCCATCGCCCGCGCAGGCGAGCACGTGCTGGCCTGCGCGACGGCGGCGCTGACGGAAGTTCAGGTGTGGAGCGGAACTTTGAAGGCCAGTACTTAGAAGAAAGATCGCTTAAGCCGCGCTTTCCGATGCCGACGGCGCTTCGAGGCTCAGCAAATACCCGGTGCCGCGAATCGTCTTGATGATCGCGGGGCGTTTCGGATCGGCTTCGATCTTGTGGCGCAGGCGCGTGATCAGCACGTCGATGCTGCGGTCCAGCGGATCCCACATACGTTGCAGCACGGCGGCCATGAGTTTTTCGCGGCTCTGCACCTGACCGGCGGCGCGCACCAAATATGCCAACAGGCGGCATTCGTTTCCCGTGAGCAGTGTTTCCGCGCCGTCGCGGGCGCGGAAGAGGCCGGCGCGTTCGTCGAGCGTGCAGCCGTGAAAGATCAGACCTTGTGGCCCGGCGCCGTTCACATGGCGCACGGGCGGCGCGGCATTGTCGGCCAACGCGCCGGTGCGGCGCAGGACGCTGCGGATGCGCGCCAGCAGTTCACGTTCTTCAAAAGGCTTGGTGACATAATCGTCGGCGCCGCATTCGAGGCCGACGACGCGGTCGACGGTTTCGTTGCGCGTGGTGAGGATGATGATGCCGACCGCATACTGTTCGCGCAGGTAACGGGTGAGGGCGAATCCGTCCTCACCGGGCAGACGCAGGTCCATGATCACCAGATGCACGGTC
>JAIEMI010000150.1 GCA_019752235.1 Rhodospirillaceae bacterium | reverse complement strand
CGCGCATATCATAAATGCGCGGGCCCACCAGTTCATAGGTCTTGCCCGCATGGCCTTCGCCGGTGAGCGCTTGCGCCGCGGCTTCCACCACGTCGCCGACATAGACCGGCTGGAACTTCGGGCCGCCGCCCGCGGGCGTCAGCGGGTTGGCGTTGGTGAAGAAGGGCAGCACTGGAAACACCTGCGCGATCCAGCCGAACAGATTGAAGAAGCCGTCCTCGGTGCCGAAGACGACGCTGGGGCGCAAAATCGTCGCGGCGGGGAAAGCGGCGCGCACGGCCAGTTCGCCCGCGGCTTTGCTGCGGGCGTACAGCGACGGCGAATTTTCATCGGCGCCGAGGGCCGAAACGTGGACGAGGCGTTTGGCGCCCGCCGCCGTGGCGGCTTTGGCGACATTGGCCGCGCCGTCGACGTGAATCGCCTGGAAGCTGCGCTTGCCGCGCGCATACAACACGCCCACCAGATTGACGACGACGTCCGCGCCATGGACGGCGGCGGCGACGCTGGCCGGATCGGTGACGGAGGCGGGGAACATGGAAATCTGGCCGACGTTGCCGGCCGTCTTCAGGCCCTTGGCCATTTCGACATCGCGCACCGCGAGGCGCACGCGCCAGCCCTGGGTGGCCAGATGGCGCACCAGATAGCGGCCGATAAAGCCCGAACCGCCAAAGATCGTCACCAGTTTGTCAGCCATGGTTTCCCCGCCCGTTTCGCGTACCGGTTTCTGCCTTCTTCAGTCGCATAGAAATGCCTGGACTGGCAACAGCTTGGGGGTGCGGCCCGCGAATCGGCGGGGCCCAAAAATCGGCCAAGGCCTTGTCAGACCTTGCATTGACAACCCCGGACGGGCGCTGTATCCCCACGCCCTGTTCAGGCGGACCCCTCGGGGTCGGCCCTGGGCGCCCAGGTGGTGGAATTGGTAGACGCGCTGGCTTCAGGTGCCAGTGTCCGCAAGGACGTGGAGGTTCGAGTCCTCTCCTGGGCACCACTCTTCTCTCACATACTAATTTTTACAGTGAGTTAGCGCTGGGTGCGACAAAATGCCCGAGCTAAGGTGCGACAAAATCGTTCGAATTTTGTCGGTTTTAGGTTCCGGTTTTGTTTGACGAAAGCAGCTTAATGGCCTTGGCGGCCATGTGTTTGCGGTTGGCCTTTTTTGTGTAGCGTGCTGCCTCGCGTGGCGTTTCCCAGCCAAACAGTGCCATGAGCTCGTGCTCGGTTGCTCCGTTTTCGGCAACCATCGTTGCGCCAGCTTTCCGAAGTCCGTGCGCAGAGCAATGTGTGAGCCCAGCGTCATCACACTTCTTTCTAAACCACGCCCCAAAACCGTTGGCCGTAATAGGCTTCCCATATTCGGTCACTAAATAAGTCGAGTGCGTCGACCCCATCGCGTCAATCGACTTGCGAAGTTCTGGAAGTATCGGCAGCTCACGAGCTTTTATCTTTCGACTTCTACCCTTGGCTTCTGTCCACGCGATGGTCGCTCCTTCGTCACGTTCCATGGGAGGGCCCAGCGTGACTACATCGGATCGACGCACACCTGTGAACAGTAAGAGGTCGAGCGCGAGCCTCGCTTTTGTTCCAAGTGGATGCTTGTCCCGATACGTTTGGACTTCTTCAACCGTCCAAGTATGGAAACCTTCCGACGCAGAAGAAAGATAAGCGACGTCGCGGGCTGGGTTGCTTCGAGCGTCCAGTGCATCGATCGACCACTTAAAGAGCTGCCGCAATACCTTTAGCCTCGTGTTGGCTGCGGCTGGGGTAGCTATCTCTTTTCCATCTTTGTCTATTTTTCTTGCCGCAGCATCGCGGGTCGCGCGGATATGGCGAGGTTCCAGAGATGCGTAAAGCTTATCGCCCAGATCCATACCGTCTGTAGTCTTAATAGCACACACAGCATGAAGTGCGAGGCGCTTGACGTACTGTGTGCGCACGGTTTGCCTGTGGTAGTCGGGCGATTGGAAATACCGCTCAACCAGCCAGCGTAACGAGTTCGGAATTGTTTTTTTGTTGCCTTTAGGTTGGGCAAGCCCGTCACGAGCCGCATAATATTCCTCAAGAAATTCTTGTGTTCCGATAGCGGATTTAATCTGGATACGTTTGCCGGCTCTGCGGAAGTAGATCCGAGGATTGCCGTGACGGTTCCATTCTTGAGAAAGCCAGTTGAGCGTAATGCTTCCACTGCCATCCCGTAGCTTGATATTTAAACCTTTAGGTCGACGTCCCATGTTTTGAGGTCGCTTTCGTCGCCGGGCAAAGCATCGAAAGCCAGGTCCAATTTCCTGATGTCGAACACCTTGCGTGCATTGATACGTTTAGGTTGCGGCATGCGCCCGTCACGCACCATTTCATCGAACAAACTCGGGGATACTCCGACGTAGCTGGCCGCTTGCACCCGGCAAAGGCCGCGCGGTGTCAGCGACAGCGGAGGGATTTTCCCAATATGTTTGGGCTGGTCCACGTAGGTTGCTCAATGGAAATGGTGTGAGAGGGCTTTAGCGTTGATTTAGTCGGCGTACTTATTTGCCGCCGGCTCGCGCTTTAGCGCTAAATGCTTGATGCAAACGAGCCGCTGCCTATCGCTTTTTCCGATGCCGGGGATCGTGACTGGGATTGTCGACTTGCCGCCCTTTACCGAAATCAGAAGGCCTTTGTCCTTAAGGCAGTCGACAATCTGGCGCGCGCTCAACGCGGAATCCGACAGCGTTGTCAACGCGTCCAACTTGACGGCAAAATATTCGCCGTGAGTTTCGTGGATGAGAGCTACACCTTTAGAGTTCTTAAACTGACAGTTTGTCGTCTTTTGTCCTGGCTTTCTGAGATCAAGAAGGCCATCTAGGCGCAGAAGTGAAGCGCGCAACCGCCCGAACGCTTTATCCAAAGTTTCGGGATATGTCGGTGCGGACGCGCGCGCATTCCGATAGCAAAGTCGGATTGCCTTCCATGCCGCTTTCTCCGGTAGGCGAATGACGTTGTATCGAGACGCAAGTTTGAGGCCAGCATAGGCCAGACCAAATCTTTGGACGTAACGCGTTTCGCTCGATCCCGAGGCACCCGACGCTTCAACGAAGTGATCAACCATTTTCCGGACATATTTGGCTGCTCGTTCTTTGTCCTCAACGATCTTTGATATGTATGCGCGGCCGGCAACGCCATAATTCTCCGCGCATACGCTCTCAAGCTGATATATGGCGGCGCGCGTATTTGCGAAACTTGGAGGACAGGATTCGAAAATTCCAAGCTTTTGCGAGGCGAGGGCAGGCACATCAATTAAGCGCACCTCTTCTCCGCCAAACACGTGCGAACCCGCAGCGAGTGAGATTTCGATCATGCTGCGAACACTCGTGCTCAAAAGAGCAACCCACGCAGAGGGAGCCTCTGGATCGACGCTGAATGCTTGCGAGCGCCTACGCGCAGAGCCCGTCGTCAGTCGGAATGCCGCATCAGTTATTTTTTCGATCTTGCGAGCATCCGAGTTTCCGGCGCGCCCCATATCATCGAGATACACGAGCATGTCTGAGCGTTCACATCGTAGTTCATCCAGACCCGTTTCGGTGATATCCCACGTTAGAACGTGCTCACGACCTGATTTCGAGAAAACGGACTGCGCGGCAACGCATTCACTCGTCTTGCCTTTGCCAGCACTGCCAAACAGATTAAACCCGCCGCTTTCGATGCGGAGTAGTTGGTGGAATGGCGCACCAAAAGCTGTTCCAAGAGCAAGCATGGCTGAACTGCTGTAAGGCACAATTTTGTTTATCGCGGACCGCCATTTTGCATGGTCACCTTTTACTTCAGAACTATGAGAGGCAGTGCTGAGGCTACGGTACTTTACGTTCGCAGCCCGTGGGCCAATGGCTGCGTCCGGAAATACAAATGTGTCTCCTTGATCCCACCCTGTTTTCTCGACAAGCGATATGCGGTGCTTCGGTTCGGGGCGGAGGTATTCAACCAAATAGCCTTCCTGAGGGGATTTGATCGTTGGCCACTTGTAGCCTCGGTTGATCAGTAGCTCGCGGATAGTCTTCACGCTCCTCGCCTCGCTCCGAAGTGGCGTAACGAACTGCACCTTTCCCTCTTCATCGCGGAACTCAAAAAGCGTCTGCCAATTGCGTCGGGAAATCAGGCTCGCCTTCTTGCGGATATAGGGTGCGATGAACGTAGGTTCTTCTCCGGTGACGTGGTGCCATACACCGTCGTCACGCAGTTTAAATTTTCCGGGTTTTGTCACTTTGCCGTCCTTTTCGATAAAGTTGATGTTCAGCAGGCGCGTTTGGTGATCACGTGTTCACGTGAACACCGGGCAGGCAGCCGCGTTGACTGACCGTGTGAATGCGGTCGGTCTCAGGGCAGTTTTTGCAGTTAGTCGGCTCTATTTTTTACGAGGTGGTCCAAACAGCCCTGTAGAGGCACCAAGAAGCCGTTTTGAGAGCTCTTCTTGGGTTTTGGACTTACTTTGGTGTGGAAGACCCTTGGTTCTAATCAAGGTTCCTCGAACGAGTTTCACGCCCTTGAGAAGCAATCGGTCCTTGAAGCCGAGATCACCAAGGAACATTGCCAGCTCGTCTTTTTCCCCGGCTTTCAGATTCCACTTATTTGGACGAAGGGAGAGGTGACGATTGTTTTCACGCTGAATAAAATTAGGCTTAAGCACGTATTTGCTAGTTAGCGGGATATCTTTAAACGCTCGCGGATAGACCTTTACTGGTTTATCGCCCTCTTCCATTTGATGCCAAAAGATAGGATCGAAAACTGTGTGAATTGCTGCCTTGCTCGCAGCAAAAACGATCCCATAAATGTGAACCTGCCAGTGTTCGTTTTTCCTCTTCCACTTGCGTGTTCTAGTCTGTGACTTCAGCTTTACTTTATTGAAGTTTAAACTGACGTCCCAACCGAGAAAGCAGATCGCATCGGAAAGGCTCGAACCGTCCAACCGCTTCCGTAGCGTGGAGTTGACGGCGCGAGGGATGTTGGCGTTCAACTGCCCGCGATTAACTGCCATGCGAGCTGAAGCAGCCGAAACCACCCATGCCTGAGGAATTGGGTCTCCGTTCTTCTTCGCCTCGGCCTGAACTTCTGTAAGGAACTCCTGCAGGGCAGGGCCGCAGTGGTCGAAGACTTTCTCTTGTGCACGAACCATACATTGTGGGCACCAGCCCTCTCCGCACGGACTACGACGGGTACAGTCTTTGGCGCGCTCGGCCATCTCCTGTTGCCAAGAAGTAGTGGCTTTACCCAAACGCTTACACTGGAGGCGGTGTTCGTTTTTGTATTTGAGCCAACGCTTACGGCGGTTCGGCTTCCGCGTGAGGGACGTGGGTGTACCGTAAAGGATTGAGGGCAACCTATTCATCGGTGCCTCCTTTTGCACAGGTGCTTGTTATTCCAGCCCACTTAGTTTTCTTTGGGGTGGTCTTGGGCCAAGCGCATTGGATTAGCTCCTTCAGCCAATCCACGGTTCCTAAAGACGTCCCGCTGAACTCCGCACGTTTTTGGGTGACATAAACTAGAGTTTTAAAGACCTGTTTTTGTCGGTAGCTGATGGTCAACCAAAAGGGCGGGGCATTTTTGCGCGAAAAAATCTTGGAGATATCGCGTGCCGCCGCTTCATCCGCCTTGATTAGCGGCTCGATTGTGATCCGAAATCTAAAGCCAATAGGGTAATGGCCGTCACTGTGCGCGGTGCCTCTGTGCATACGAAGGAATGCTGTTCTGGCGATTTCGAAGATTACCTGGGCGGCAACACCCCGCTTCCCGGTGTTAACCGCTTCCGTCACCCCATCAATGATTTGCTTGTCGAGGCTATCCTGGTCGTCTGTCTCGCTACGCATGATGCGCTCCTGTTGTTTCGACAGGCGCATCCTGGCTCAAGGCTGGCAGCTAACTAGCCAAACGACGAATAAAAGTGGAGAGTTGTTTGTAGGGTTTCTTGAAGGGTTTTAGACGCAATCAAACCATTGTGAAAGGTTACTTGAATAGACTCCGTGCACCTTTCACAGCTCTTTTCAAAGCATTGTCGCGTCGGGTCTCTTCCCTCAGAAGCAATCGCTTTCGTCGTCCGTTACATTTTCCACCCCCAAATTCTTTCCATATCCTTGCCCGAAACCAACCGTTACTACGGCTTTCTTTTGCCGGCCAATTCGGGCTACCGGCTAATGCTTCATCAGATAGTTCCTTAGCTTCATCGAAGCGAATGTTTTTGTCAGGCAGTACCGCTTGGACGTTCTCTAGAAATAGAACTATTGCCTGAAGGTCTGCGTTTCGAGCCGCGGCAACCGAAATGCGGTTGCCCTGGTCCTCCATTCGTCTTCTCAGTCTCCGTTCGTCAACGAAGACGACGAGATACATCGGCAGATGTTTCATTTCTGACACTGGTATCTTCATATTGTCCCGAAATACCACGCCCGTTTTTGTCATTTGGGAAAAATATGTGTGTAGGAACGAAGCGCGGATATGGGGCACTCCGTAATCGCGTCCTCGCGAACCTTTTAAAAGGAGCAGTTTCTTATCGGCGGCGACGAAGCGTTGTAGACGCTTCTCCACGGCGCGAAATACAGCCTCCGCATCGTAAATCAGTGACGCTGGACCAGTTTTCAAGTTTCCAGTGAATGTCCTTAACTTGACAGACTTAGTCTCAAATTTGCCATATCTGATTGTCTGCACCAGCTCCAACCCGCTGGGAATATCTTTGACCGTAAATGGCCAAAGACGCATTAGATGATTGATGCGTAGGTTCTGCTTTCTGGCCTCGTCTTCTACTAGAACCTGTAAGCAACGATAGAGATTGATAAACCCAGGGGGCGCTTTGACCCTCGAGACATCACGAGCATTCGGATCCTCCGATACGCCGCTGGGGAAATACCTAAGATGGCTATTCCTTCTCAGATAATCGATATCATTGGACGACATAGCGTTCCCATAGAATGCCCACGCTCCAATTTAGGAGCGGGTGTGATCACGTGTACACGTGATCATCAAAGGTTACGCTAAGTTTACCGAACTTTAGAATCCACACTACGGCCAAATGCCGTCGATTTAATCCAGCACCCTAATGCGGGCCTTAGTTTGGGCTGCCAATTTTAGGTTCGTGTTCCAGCCGTTGCACGACGGATACTCCCACGCCCAGTTCGCGGGCGACACGGCGGATACCTTTTCCTGCAGCTCGCTCGCGTCGAATTGCGGTTTCAGTTTCAGACGCTATGCGTGGTCTTCCTAGCTTCTTCCCTTCCGATTTTGCTCTGGCTAGTCCGGCTTTGATACGCTCTCGTATGATAGCCCTTTCGAATTCGGAGAAAACGCCCAGCATCTGGAACATTGCCGTCCCCGCCGGTGTCGTGCTGTCGAGGCCCTGCTGATGGAGATAAAGCCCGACGCCCTTGGAGTGAAATTCGCCCAGCACCCCGAGCAGGTCTTGAAGCGAGCGGCCCAGGCGGTCCACTGACCACGCGGCCACCAAATCAAAATCCTTGCGAGCGACGCCCTTCAGCATGGCGTCCAGGCCCGGTCGCTTATCTCTTCCCTTCGCTCCCGAAATTCCTGCGTCCTCGAAAACGTGGACAATATGCCAGCCTTGGCGCTTCGCCACGGCTTCCAGTTCGCGGCGTTGGTTCTTAGTGGTTTGCTCGTTAGTGGATACGCGCACGTATAGTGCCACGCGCTTGTGCATGTCATTTTCCTTCTTCCGGTGACGTGTCGTGGATTGATGGCCTTAGCCGACGGCAAAGCCCAATAGGTAGTCCGCTGCGCGTACCGCGTCGGGTGCGACCAGCGAGATCGCGTCACGAATTGGCAACAAAACCCCGAAACGAGTCTTTATTCCGAAGTGCCACGCCGCGATATAGTCGGAGGATCGCACGGAGGGGGTAATCTTAAATCGGTTGCACAAGAAGGCCGCGGTCAGCTCGGCGCAGATTTCTTCGTAAGCGTGCCTAGCTAGTGCGTGATCCCCCGGCATTTTCCGATTTAACCGCGTGGGGTGTGCCGACCAGTGTGCCAGCTCATGGGCAAGAGTGCGTGGCCTGTCATTTTCTGGGTGGTAGAAGAATTCGGTCGCAGGGATTTGAATGTAGTCTTCCTCGGGGTGATAGAACGCTAAAGTGCCGCCGATCCGTATATCGGCCCCTGTGGAGGCGACCAACGCCTCGAACAGCTTAAGCTTTTCCGCGTCTGGCGGTGGTGGCGGGTCCGGCTCAGGCAGCCCGTCGCACTGTTCTACGTTCCAGACCATGAATTGCCGATAAATTCCGCGAGCGGGTGTCTCACCATTTTGACGGCGCATACCGAAGAAGATCATGGTGCCTTTCTCACCTTCTCGCACACGTCCACCTATCGACCGTGCTTGCCTCTCCGTTAGCCATCGTCCGTTTCGATACCCCCCGTTCCACCCGGCGCAGCCGAGTATCTGGAGATTGATGCCGCTGTATTGTCGCTTAGTCTTGTAGTTCCAAGGCCACACCTCGGCACCTCTCCACGGCATTTCATACGGCATGACGCCTTTTTCGATTTGTTTGACGATCTCCTCGATCACCCGGTCGTTGATGGTTGGAAATAGATTTAGCGGTTGTCTGCTCACGCGACTGCCCCCAACGCAAATAAAAAAGGCCCGGTGTTTAAACCGGGCCTTGGTAAATGAGGTGAAAGGAACTCTTTTAGCTGGGCTGGATTGCCTGCCTCTTTAAATGCTCGTACTCGTCAGGTGTGATTGCGCCGCTGTCGAGCAAGCCTTTTAGTCGCTGAAGTTGTGACACTATATCTGTGCCTGCTGATCCGGCTTGGTTCTCATGGATAACGCGGACCGTGGCTTCATCATTTACAGCCACGTTCAGTCCGGACTCACCACCGTCATTTCCTGTTGCGGATATGTGTACTGCTCGAAGTGCCCAGATCAGGGACGCAAGCCAAATTATTCCGGTCGCACCAAGGAAGGTATTTATTGCCAGGATTATCCAGCGGTTTGGGTGCTCTCTTTTGAATGCAAAAATGGACGGTAGGAAGTAAATGTAGAGGCCAATGACGATAACAGCGAGTACGACAATCCACGTGTTATCACCGTCGTCTGCAGCAAGTGCGGGGATGGGGGATACAGTAATCAGAACGGTGCTTAGACTAATAACCGTGCGAGTAGCCAGGGTCAGCTTTGCACCTGGTTGTGCTTTAGGCGAATTTTTCAAGGCAACGTCCTCCTGCGATGTCTACTGTTCGCCGCGATGACGGCTGCAACACCTATTGCAAGAGCTATCGCTGCACCCGCGGTCCACTTGCCCATGGCGATTGCTGCATTCGGCTCAGAACACACAGTGTTGAGCCCTACAGCTTGCGCAATGGTGCAGACAAAATTACCGACTATCAGTGCCATTTGATCCATAGCTTATCTCCTCTTCCACCACTTATCGGCTGCTGCGCTTGTAGGTTCCCTTGAACCGTCCCGATGATCCGCATAGCAGGTGGCATTCATTGCCAATGTGATCCAGGTTGGCTCGCGCCATACCGCCGGAGCCCAATGCTGCTAGGGTTTCGTAGTCAGACGTTGCAACTCAAGAACTCGTTCCAATGTTCGCGCCAAATAGCAGGACGCATACGTGCTTGGCAAGGCGATGTCCGGACTTGCTTGCCGATCTGCTTCTTTGCATTGAGCGTCTCTTTCCACGATCCATTCCCGCTCGGATTGGCGCAGCTTTGCTGCGCCGTCAGATGCCATCCCCGCGATTACGGTTTTGTAGGTCGAGTTGAGCCGTTCATCCTGACGCTTAGTCTCGTCAGTGACGCAGGCGAGGTTTGCGGCGCTCGCCTTATTGTCAGCTGAAACGCAGTTTCGGAACTCGGCGGTTAACTGATCTTCGACCCATCTATTGTCTAAGTACTCACCTTCGTCATAGCCGTCAGCTTTAGCGCCGCCGCCTTCTGGTACCTCGCTTACTGGATCTGCAGCCGATCCTGATGCTGCGTTAAGCAAGAGTTTCAAGTCGGCTTGCGTTTGGCCGTCCTTACTGATGCTCTCACGCAAAGCCGCGCGTCTTTTCTGCCTCTCCTCCTCGTCGAAATCGCTAACTGCGCGCGTGGCGTCGATTTGCGCTAGTTCACGCCGGTCATTGTCCAGACGTCGCTCCACACCCGGTAGGCTATTTGTAAGTTCCATCACCTGCTTTTCAGGAGTTAGATCGAAGAAAGCCTTGCCCGCGCCGAGGCGCTGCGCGGCTTCCTTTGCGCCGGGGACTTCGAGGATTGCGCTTTTCTGTTGCGCTGATGCGGAGGCTGCGGCTCCAGCGGCGGCACGTTGCCGTTCGATCAACGCATCATCGGCAGATTTCGCGGCCATGGCTCTGACTTTTGCACTCGCTAGGAATGTTTCTTCTTCCGGCGTTAGCTCTCTCACAAAACTTAATTCGACGGGCGCGCTACCTGACCGCAATTTCACCAAAGTGAAACTCTCGCGGTTTTGATCCCATTTCTTTCTGAGGGTTAACGGCAAGACAGGCAGTTCTTTCCCATACTCCTTTTCAAAGCTTTCCTTTATCTCGCGGCCAATTTCTAATTCTGCCGCACTCGTATCCGTCTCCGTATATGTGACGCCGTCGGCATCGGCCTGGAGAATGTTAGCGAGATAGTTATCGACAGCAGAGCTATCGCGGTTAAACCGAATTTTGGATTGAGCGCCTTCTTCAGTGGTCCAAACCCCATTCATTTCCACAAGACCGCGGTGCCAAACGTCGGAGGCGTCCGTTGCTTCTCGGGTAGCCGCGAGCTCATCAGCGGAGTTGTTCAGTTCCGTATTATTCGCAATGCCCATGACGCCGAAGGCCATTACGGCGATGTTCACGGCGATGTAAGCGACAGCGCCGGAGATGGCCGCAACCCAACTCACGCCACCCTTCGCGGAAGGCGTAGTTTCTCCCTCAAGAGAGGAAGTGCGGTCATAGACGTGACGGAAATACCAGCCATCGCCATACAGGCCGCAAGTGACGGCAATAACCAGCCCAATTATATTGAAGCTACCTTTGCCGGTGAACTGTGCAAGTCCGTAAACAAACGCCAAGCCAGCTAGATACACGGCACCGTAAAGATACATCCTCCGATACAACATCCACACGCCGGGGAGGAGAAACGATGGCCAGTTCCATGATCTGGTGGCCTGCATCTTTTGTATTGTTTGCGCTTTCGCAAACATGCGCTTCCACTTCTCGCGGAAACGATCCGTATTTCGCACGACCATCTGATTTAACGCCGGGCTGGCAATAAACTGCTCGAACTTCTCGTCGTCCGTCATTTGCTCTTCCTTCGTATTTTGCTTGGGGTGGTTGGTTAATTGGCGGCGTTTGCCTTGCGCTGCCAAAAGCCGGTACGGATCGTCCCCGGTGATCCGGTGGCTACGACGTCCGAATTCAGAAAATGTCGGACGCCGTAATTGGTTTAAACCGCCATACACAGTTTAATTTGGATAAATTTCTACCTTAAGGAGCTTTTTTACACAATTTCATTCCGTAGCCCCGCGACTGCGCTCGCGGGAAATTCGGGCATGAAGAAAACAGATGTCTTTCAAGGGTTTGGGCGACGCGTTCAACAACTGCGCAAAGCCCGTGGTTGGTCCCAGGACCGCCTTGCCGAAGCAATTGGTAAAACAGTCAACACGGTGTCGAACATCGAGCGCGGAGTGAACTCGACTAGGCTCCAGACGCTTGTCCAGCTTGCAGAGGTATTTGGCGTCTCTGTGGCCGAATTGTTCGACGCTAGTTCACCCAAAGGCAAAGATCAGGAACACCGGCGCGAAACAGCTAAGATGATGAAGTTGCTCGACGCTTATGACGCTCAGACGGTCCGGCATTTAGTGTCATTGGTTTCTGCGGCTCTTGCCGTTCTCCGCGATAAGCGGAAAAAACCAAGCCGCTAGTACTCCTCGGCCAGCATGATGGTCAGCACCCGCCTCGTAACCTCTGGGTCCGTCGGATCTGGCGACAGAAACTTCATTTCGATGTCGTAGTAGTCCACCTTCGCAAACACCTTATGTCCCCGGACCTCAACGGCTACAAAATCGTGTTCTCCGTGTGGATCGACATCTTCTGACCAAGCGTCGAACTGGCTAATGGCAGCCATGATTTCTGTCCGCACGCTTTCACCCAAACTTTGGATGCCTCGCGTAATGACCACTTGGCCGCCAGTGAATGTGGTCCGTAATTGATCGTTTAATTCTCGAATTTTGTCAGCCTTGCTCTCTGTCCCGTTCATAATCTCGACTTTCATGAGTACGCACGACAAAAGCCGCCGGACTGAACAGCCGGGCGGTGTGGTCGTCGTAAGTGGTGTTGGGGTGGTGGGCGGTTTGCGCTGCCGTCAAAACGATTTAGGGCGGTTTTTTTCGATGGCAGCGGCTCTGTCCGTCAGCAGTCGCGTCTGCGTGCGCTAGTGATCGTCTCGGTCGCTCGCACCGAGATTTTGGCCAACTTTTACTGTTTTTGAGGGTCGCCAGCCTCGGCTTGTACCGGGTGGCCTTCGCAGCTTATCGCCAAACCCGACAATGAGCAAATATTATCTGTTATCAATGGCTTACCGGCCACCCCGAACCAGGCTGAGCCGCAACTAGGTGGTGCGCCTGGGTGCCGGGCGGCCCCCAAAACGGCCTCGGGCGGCCCGCTGAGGGGCACCCTGCCCATG
>JAIEMI010000043.1 GCA_019752235.1 Rhodospirillaceae bacterium | reverse complement strand
AGCATGAACGACGCCGCCGACAACCGGCTCTACGCGGACATATATAGCGAGAGCGATCCGCGTGCGATCCATGCCGCCCACGCCGCCTGGGGTAAAAGCGCGCCGTCCGTCCCGGCCATGCGTCCCGCCGATCCGGATCCCACGCGCCGCCTGCGCGTCGGCTATGTCTCGCCCGATTTCCGGCGCCATTCGGTCAGCTTTTTTGTCGAACCGCTGTTGGCGGCCCACGACGCCGAAGCCGTCGAAGTGTTTTGCTATGCCGACGTCGCCCATGGGGATGCCGTGACGGCGCGCCTCAAGGCCGCCGCGCACCACTGGCGCGACAGCCATAACCTGCGCGGCGCAGCGCTTTTGAATCTCATCCGCGAGGATCGCATTGATATCCTGGTGGACCTCGCCGGCCATACCAAAGGCAACCGGCTCGCGGTGTTCGCCCGCCGCGCCGCGCCCGTGCAGGTGACGGCCTGGGGATACCCCGCCACCACCGGCCTTCCGGCCATGGACTACCGGCTTTGCGACGCCGTCACCGATCCCGCGTCCGAGGCGGACGCCTGGGCCGTCGAAACGCTCGTGCGCTTATCGCCGGGTTTGCATTGTTATGCGCCGCCCGCCGATGCGCCGCCGGTGGCGCCGCTTCCGGCGCTGGCGGCGGGACACGTCACCTTCGGATCTTTCAACAAGCTCGCCAAAATCTCGCCGTGGACCGTGGCGCTGTGGTCCGCCGCGCTCAAGGCCGTGCCCGGCTCGCGCCTGTTGCTCAAAACCAAGCCCCTGGCCGAGGCTGAAACACGCGCGCGGATCGAACACATGTTCGCCGTTCAGGGCATCGCAGCGGGGCGTCTCGATCTGCGCGGTTGGGTGCCCGGCGACCACGGCCATCTTGATCTCTACAACCAGGTCGATATCGCGCTGGATACGGCGCCCTACAACGGCACCACGACGACGTGCGAGGCCTTGTGGATGGGCGTGCCGGTGCTCACGGTGGCGGGCCGCGGTCATGCGGCGCGCGTCGGCGCCAGCCTGCTCACGCAAGCGAACATGGCGGATTGGATCGTGCCTGAGGATGAATTCGCCGCGCGCGCGGCGGCTTTCGCGGCTGATCCCGGCGGTCTTGATAAGCTTCGTAAAACCTTGCGCGCCAAAGCGGCGGCCTCGGCGCTGTGCGACGCCGCCGCCCACGCGCGCGGGCTGGAAACTGCCTACCGCGCGATGTGGCGCAAAGCCTGCGTCCCGGGAGCATTTGCGGGCGAAGCGGGAACCGCTTCGCAATAGTAACCGCGACCCTAAGCACTGCGCCGTAATTACTTCGTGGTCACGCGAAGCTTGAGGTGCGCGTCTTTTTGAAGAAGGCTAATGACGCTGAACAAGTTGTCCGACCGTGGATTGCCCGCTGGTCCGAACATGCGCATCAGGCTTTTGGCAGGGGTGCCCGTTGCCTTGCCGAGACGCTCGAACCCGATGGTGGCGTTGATATAGTCGCGCAGTACGGCCTTGCCGGTCGCAACGTCGCCGGTCAACATCGTGTCGACGGCCTCTTTTAGCAGAGCGGTCCGGAATTTTGGATCACGCTCCACACGCGCCTTGACCAGTTCCTTGAATTCCCGCGTTAATACCATAATAATCTCACTGACCTGTCTTACGCTGTTTATAGTCCGCCCATCGTTTCTTCGCGGCCCCAATATCCCGCTGCTGGCGTTGCTTCGTGCCGCCGGCGAGAAGGATCACCATGGTTTTCCCATCGTACCCAAAGTAAACGCGATAACCGGGACCGAAGTTGATCCGATATTCGAGCACTCCCTCACCGACACTTTTGGCGCTGGACAAATTGCCCTGCTCCATACGTTTGAGGGCAATCGCGACTTTGGCGGCAGCTTCCTGCGTAAGGCCGTCGAACCAATCGGCGAAGGGGCTCCGTCCTGCGGCCTCAATGTAATACAGCAATTGCATCGCGCCCATAGGTAACTAATACGTTACCTTATGTCAAGTCGGTCTGCTCGGCGCGTGCGTGGTGAATCGCAAAATATGGTTTCCGTCGAGGCCCAACGGGCCGAGACGTTTCGTACCCAGGAAAGAGATGCAACTACCTAGTTACTTCAATAGTACGCCAAACATCTTTGTTGGAAGCTGCTAACTCCGATAACTTTCCCGTCTCCAGCCAGATTTGCTTTGGCCCGCGAACGTCGCTCTTGCAAAACCAGGTAGCGGCGACCTTCCTGAGAGAACCGGCAACGGCTCACCTCTTATCGGAGGGAGAAAATGGCATTGGGCGACTTTTGTCACCCGGCCCACCATGACCATCTATCCGCCGAAGGGACAAAATACCGGAGCCACAATGCTGGTCTTGCCGGGCGGTGGATTCTACGCCGTGGCGACCGATCTGGAAGGCACCGAAATCTGCGATTGGGTAACCCAGCAGGGTATGACTTGCGTCATGCTGAAATACCGGACGCCGCAAGTGTGGCCCAAGGAGAATGGGCAGAATCAGCGACCGAAAGTGCTATTGGGCCTGGAAGATGCCCAGCACGCGATGAGCTTGCTGCGGCAGCAGGCTTCCACTTACGGAATTGATCCGCATAAGATCGGCGTGATCGGGTTTTCTGCTGGCGCGTATCTGGCGGCAAACATAAGCAATACAGAAGAGCGCACCTATGCGCCCACCGACGCGGCTGATCACGTATCCCCACGGCCCGACTTCGCTATCATCGCCTATACGGCTCGCCTTTGGGATTCCAGTAAGGGAAAGAACAACCTCGAACTACAGCCATGGGTGAAGATCAGCCCGAAAGCACCGCCGACACTTTTCATTCACGCCATGGACGATCAGGTCGATGATGTTCGGCACGCAATGGCTTACGCGCTGGCGCTGAACAATGCAGGTGTGCCGGTCGATATGCGTCTCTACGCAAAGGGCGAGCACGCCTTTGGGATGCGACCGACAGCCGATCCAATCACCACGGAATGGCCGGGACAGATGAAACAGTGGCTGCACAACATTGGCGTGTTGTGACGCACGAGCCACTGACTGCGAGACGCGTCGCATCCACGACTCATTGCGAGAGCTTTACCTAGCTGGATAGCACCCTTGTTGAATTTCAATAAAGTGTGGTGCCCAGGAAAGGACTACAGGTAGTTCAGCAGACTGAGCTGCGTGATCTTCGAGATCGACGCGTAGGAAATTTGCAGGGTCTGCGAGTCCGTCTGCAAACGCACCGCCGCTTCGGTCGTGTCGGCTTTTTCGATTTCGTTCTGTCGGCCTTCCAGGAACGCCATGAACTGGGTTTGAATGCCCTTGGCGTCGTCCAGAGCCTTGAAATTGATGGCGATGCGGTCCTGCACGCTCTGCAGGTCGCTCGGCGCTTCCGTCGGCTGCAGCGACGAGTGTTCGATGGCGTCGTTCAAGACCGCCAGCGCCTGGGTCACGCGATCCGGATGGTTGATCAGGTCGCCCTGCGCCAGGATGCCGAACGCGCGCACGACCTTTTCGAAGGCGGGGTCGAGGCCGGTGACATCCAGTTTGATCGACTGGGTGTCGCTGATGCGTGTGGTCGTGCCGATGTTGGTGCCCGTGAGGAAGGCGCGGGATTCCAGACTGATGGTTTCCGGCGCGCCCGTGACGGGAATCTGTGTCTTGGTGAACAGGACGTCGCCGCTGACGACGGCGCCGGCGTTGGGATCAAGTCCGGCGGCCACCAGTTGGGCGTTGGTGGGCCAGGTCACCGTATAGGCGCCGTTGTTGCCGGCGGTCGAGCCGCTCAGCGCCAGCGCCGTGCCATTGGGCACCGCCAGCTTGATCAGGGTGCCGCCGCCGTTCGGTTCAACGGCGGCGTTGACCGGCTGGTCCAGCGTCACGCTGTTGCCGTCCGGCGAGACCGAGGTGATCGTGTAGACGCCGTTGTTGGCGGCGGTCGTGTTGCTGATCAGGAGGGTCTGGCCGATCTGCAGGCTCTTGAACGCCGCGGGCGTCGCCGACGTGATCTTGCCGTTGCCGGCGACGTTGCTGAAGATCAGGTTGCCGGTGGCGGTCTGGTCGATCGTCTGGGTGACAAACGCGTCGGGCGCCGTGGCGGTGACCTGCGTGGTCGTGTCCAGCGGGGCGGCGGGCGTGGTGTAGTTGACGTCGACGTTGTCGAACGCGATGTCCACCAGGTTGGCGACGCGCGACGACGGGAACACCGCGGTGTTGCCGTCATAGAACTGCTGGAACTCCTGCAGGCTGTTATAGGGCAGGCTGAAGGGCGGCTTGTCGCTCATGGCGCCGCCGAAGATGTATTTGCCGTCGATCTTCTGGCTCAGGAAGTACTGCACTTGGCTGAAGGCGGTGAACACCTTGCCCTGCAGGTCGGCCACGGCGGCGATGTTCTCGGGGTTCTGCGAACTGAGATCGCGGCCCTGGAACTCAAGCAATGCGCTGCGGATCATGCGCGCGGTGTCGTCGATGCCTTCCGCCGACGTCGCCTGCGCTTGCAGCGTGGTCGCGGTCAGCGAGTTGTTGCTGATATAGCGCTGCAGGCGGCCGCGCTCGTTCTCGACGTTCAAAAGTTGGAACGTCTCGCTCGCGATGCCGACATAGTCCTGCGACTTGAAGCCGGTGCTCAGTTGCGCCTGGCTGTTGTTGACGTTCTGCTGCAGGCCGATCATGCGGTTGATCAGCACCTGGTTGGACGCCGCGGTTGAAATACGAGTGACCATGTTACGCTCCTACCCCGGCCTTAATCGACGAGGTTATTCAAGATGTCGAAGAGCTGCGACGTCGTCGAAATCACCTTGGCCGACGCGGCATAGCTCTGTTGAAACACAAGAAGTTGCGCCATTTCTTCGTCCAGGTTCACGCCCGCGCCTTGCGACTGCTTCAGCTCCAGCGAGTCTTTCAGGTCGGACTGGAGCTTCAGATTCGTATCGGCCGCGGCGGCTGCCGTGGAACTGCGCGAGACGATCGACGCGCCGTACTCCTGGAACGACACGTTGGTGCCGCTCAGCGAGCCCGCCGCCTGGAAGCCCGCCGGGCCCGACAGCAGCGCCGCCATCTGCGAGGCGATGGAGTTGTCGCCCGGGGTCAGCAGGTATTCGCCGGTCAGCGGGTTGAGCTGAACCTGGCCGCGGCTGATCTTGGATGAGTCGTCGAGCAGCGTCTGGTTGACGCTCATGCTCTGCGACAGGCCGGTGGACGAGAAATCCAGGCCCAGCGTGTCGATGGCGTCGGTGCCGCCCTGCTGGGTGACCAGCAGGTCTTCGCCCAGCTGGTGCTGAATGCGCAGGCGCTGGCCGCTGCCTTCCGGGATGACGTCGGCGGTGATGCGCCCGGCCAGCAACGGATCGGCGTTGATCTTGTCGCGGATCTGCTGGAGCGTGTCGCCCGGATTGATGGTGATCGTCGTGATGGTGTTGGTGCCGCTGGCCATGCTGGTGCTGTCGGCGAACTGAATGGTCGCCGCCGCCGTGATGCCGGTGGTGTAGTTGCCGGGTTTGAAACTGCTGTCCCACTGCGACAAATTTTGCTTGCTCGTGAAATAGTCGTTCAAGCCCAGGAAGTTCGAGAAGCCCGCGTATGTCTTGTCATCCTGGCCGTCGGAGTCCAGGTCCATGGACACCGTCGCGTCCTTCTGGCCGCTGCCCTTGATGGCGGACTCTTCGTCGCGGAAAGCGATGCCGATGGTGTCGGTGCCGAGGTTGATGGCGAACTGGCCGTCGGCGTTGACCGCCACCGTGGCGTTCACGAGCTGCGGATCCTGCGCCTGGATCCAGGTCTGCATCTGGGTGGCGAGGTCGTTGATCGTGCCGCCGTTGGTGAAGTTGATGCCGGTGGTGTCGAGCACGCGGCTGAAGGCGATTTCCTTGCCGTCGGTGCCGTACAGCACCACGGCGGGCTCCGCGCCCGTGATGTTGATGGTCTGCTGGGCGGAATCGGTGAAGGTGCGCGTACCCGTGACGTTGTTGATCATCGTCGGGTAGGAGGCGCCGCGGTTGTGCACCTGGTTGACCTGCTGCACCAGGCTTTTGCTCAGCTGGTCGATCTGGGCCTGCATATCGGGCAGGGTGCTGTCGCGCATGTCGATCAGCGCCTTCAGCTTGCCCTGGCGGATATTGGTGGTGATGTCGCGCACGCCCGCGAAAATGCCGTTGAAGTCGCCGCCGGCGTAGGAGCTGGTGGGCGCCACCTGGGTCAGCGCCACGTGGCTCATCTTGACCGGGTTGCTGTCCACAAGCGTCGTGCCGTCGCTGGTGAACACCGTCACCGAGCCGTTGGCGTTCTTGAAATAACGGATGTCCATCAGGTCGGACAGCTTGTTGAGCGCGACGTCGCGCTTGTCCTCAAGGTCTTCGGCCTGCTTGCCGGTGGCCCGGTTGAAGGCGATCTGGTCGTTCAGCGTCGCGATGTTCTGCAGGTAGCTGTTGACGTCGGCGATCGCGCCTTCGATCTCGCGGTCGGCGTTCAAGCGCAGCGTCTGAACGGTCTTGCTCATGTTGGCGAGGTTGGTGGCGACCGTGATGCCGGCCTGCACGGCGGCGAGCTGCTGCGACACCGTTTCCGGCGACGTCGTCAGGGTCGCGAACTCCTGCTGCAGCTTGTTGAGCTGGTTGGAGATCGAGCTGTTGGACTGCGGCGAGCCGAAGGTGTCCTGAATGCGCTTGAAATAGCTGCTGGTGGTCGCCAGCAGGCCCAGCGAGCTGCGGGCGGTACGCGTGTCGCGCAGCAGGTTCTGGTCGACGTTGTTGATGATGTCGCCGATCTGCACGCCCGCGCCGTTGCCCGCCAGCACGACGGATTCCGGCACGAATACTTTCCGGGTGTAACCCTCGGTATTGACGTTGGCGATGTTGTTCGAGATCACATCCAAACCCGCTTGCGCGGTGGAGAGGCCCGAGATCGCCGATGTAAGTGCGAGATTAAGTGACATAGCGTTTACCCCTGCCGTGCGGCCTTACATGGTCTGGTTGAAGCTGACGGCCAGACTGCGTTTGGCGACGGTGTATCCATTGAGCGCGCCGCGGCGTGAATAGGCGGCGGCTTTTTCCTCTTGGCGGGCCTTCAAGGAATCGTTGACGGCCGCGAAGAACATATTGATCGACTGAATGTTGGCCTTCAGCAGGCTTGCGTTCTCCTGCATCAGGTCGCCGAGGCGCATGGCGCTTTGCGTCAGCGCGGCGCGCTTGGGGGCGTCCAGCGCCTTCACCAGCGTCGGTTCGCGGTGCACGGCGTTCATATGGCTCTGATACAGGCGCGCCAGCTGTTCCTTGCGTTCGGTCAGCGCTTTCACCTCGTCCGCGCGGTGTTTCTTCAGCGCGGCGTTTTCCTTCACCAGCAGCTCCGAGAGCTGCTTGATGACCTGCAGCAGGTCGTCGCCCTTGGCGCCGGGACGAACAGCCGGAGCGGGACGCGCGGGTATGCCCGGCCGCGCGGGTGCCGCCGCCGGGGGCGTACGGCTGGTGGCCTGGCCGGGAAGATCGCGTCGCATCATGTTCATGTCGCGGTACCTTTTCTAACGGCGGGCCGGAGCGCGGGCGCCGGCGACCAGTGCGATCGCCGCGTCCTGCTGTTGCTGGGCCGGGTCGATCTCGGCGGCCGTCGGCGCGGCCATGGCGCTGATCGCGGCCTCTTTCGCGGCGTCATGCTGTTCTTGCATCTTCAGCATGCCCTTCATGACTTGCTCGGTAATGCCCAGGCGGCCGGATTTGGCGATCTCCTTGCCGTATTCCTGGTTCATCATCGACTTCCACATGTCTTCGCCGTGACCGCCGCCGAACATGGGGTCGGTCTCGATGCCCGAGGTCATGTGCTCCAGCATCTGACTGACAAAGAACGCCTCGAACTTTTCGGCGGCTTCGTGGACTTTTTTCATGTCCGTACCCTGGCCGTTTTTTTCGCGAGTACCTTGCACAGCGGCGGCCTGCGCCGCGGCCTGCTTTTGCAGTCCGGCGACGTAAGCATCCTGTCCGATGAGCGAGGTGGTGTTCATGTGCGTAACTTTCTCTAACGTGCCTTACATCACTTCGATTTCAGCCTGCAGCGCGCCCGAGGCTTTAATCGCCTGCAGGATCGAGATCATGTCGCGCGGACCGATGCCCAGCGCGTTGAGTCCGTTCACCAGCTCCTGCAAGCTCACGCCGGAGTTCACGATGCCCAGCCGCTTGTCGGAGCCGTCGTCGACTTCAATTTCGGTGCGCGGCACGACCACGGTTTCGCCGCCTTCCGAGAACGGCGCCGGCTGCGACACCTGCGGCGTTTCGGTGACTTTGATGGTCAGGTTGCCCTGGGCGATGGCGACCGTGGAGATGCGCACGTCGTCGCCGATGACGATGATGCCGGTGTTCTCGTCGATGATCACTTTGGCCGGCTGGTCCGGCTCGATGCGCAGCTGTTCGACATTGGTCATCAGGTCGACGACCGAACCTTTGTAGCCTTCGGGCATCGTCACCAGCACCGTGCCGGGATCGGTGGCGATGGCGGCGGTGGTGCCCAGGAAAGCGTTGACCGCATCGGAAATGCGGCGCGCGGTGGTGAAGTCGGGGTTACGCAGCGCGACGTTGATGGAGCTCTTTTGGGTCCAGATCTTGTCGTCGATCTCACGCTCGACGATGGCGCCGTTGGGGATACGGCCGGCCGTCGGCACGCCGCGGGTGATGGTCGCGCCGGCGCCCTGGGCGGTAAACCCGCCGACCTGCACCTGGCCCTGGGCCACGACATAGACTTCGCCGTCGGCGCCCATCAGCGGCGTCACGGCCAAGCTGCCGCCCTGCAGGCTTTTGGCGTTACCGAGCGAGCTGACCTGCACGTCCACGCGCGAACCTTGGCGGGCGAACGGCGGCAGGATCGCGGTCACCACCACGGCGGCGACGTTGTCGGTTTCCAGACGGTCGTCGCGGGTGTTGATGCCCATGCGCTCCAGCATGCCGAGCAAGCTTTGTTTCGTGGCGCCGATCTTCTTCAAGTCGTCGCCGGTTTTGTTGAGGCCGACCACCAGGCCGTAACCCACCAGCACGTTCTCGCGCACGCCTTCGAAGCCGGCGATGTCTTTGACGCGCGAGGTGGCGTGGGCCGTGCCGGCCGTCAGCAGCAGGGCGAACATCAGGACGTGGATGCCGATGAACCAAACACGGTCCGTCATCGATGCCAGGCTGGGAGCAAAGCGGGGCATCAAGGGGGCGGCGGTCGCGCGGCGCGCAGTCACAAAACCCGAGGTCATTGTTTCCTCTTATATTTGTCTCTCGCCGGGAATCGGTCCCGGCGCACATACTCTTCCGTAGTCTTGGGATGCGAAAAGCGTGCCACGGTGGCGGCTCATATAAGCCACTGATAAATATATACATTTTATCGGATTCGGCGGGGGGTGCGGCGGCTTGCGGCAGAACCCGCCGGGGGCACCGGCAATTCTTGCCCGGTTGCATCGCCCGAGGGCGTGATGGAGGATGGAAAGGCAAAAAACGGCAAAGTATTAACCCGCACAGGGTACATACCAGGCTGCGGCCAAACGCGCGGAAGGTTCGATGTTGTGAAGGTCGAAGGCTCAAAGTCCACAGGTTCGGTTCAAGGCGCCGGCGGCGCGAAGAAAGCCGGGCCCGTCGGCAAGGCCGGGGCCTTTGCCGAGGAGCTCGACCGTGTCAGCGGCGCCGATGAGGCCGCGGCGCCCGAAGCCGTGGCGCAAGTCGGCACTGTCCTGGGCGTGGGCGGCATCCTCGCCGCCCAAAGCGCCGATCCCGAGGGCGCACCCGATCACAAGGAACGCCAGCGCCGCGCCCAGCGCGGCGTCGATCTGCTCGACGGCCTGGAAGTCCTGCGGCGCGGCCTCCTCGCCGGCGCTATCCCCAAAGATCGTCTGCAGGATCTCGCCCACATGGTCCGCGAGAAACGCGAGCGCGGCGCCGATCCGGTGATCTCGCGTCTGCTGGATGAAATTGAGCTGCGGGCCGAGGTCGAACTGGCCAAACTCAGCCGGCGCATTCCTTAGCCGGCGATCGGGCCCGCCCCCATTTGAGGGGCCTTTCCCGCCCGCCATTGTCACGCAAACCGATAAAATACAATAATATCAATTATATAGACACACTTGCGGAATGGGGGGCAGCCCCCATATAGTCCCGCGCCATTAATAGTGGGGACGTGAGTTGACGCACATGACCGTTACGGTTCCGCCAGATTATCGGCCCAGCGAAAAAGAACCGTTCATGAATCCCAAGCAGCAGGAATATTTCCGTCGCAAGCTGACCAATTGGCGCGGCGAACTGCTGAAGGAATCCGAAGAAACGCTCGAAAGCCTCCAGGAAGGCGGCTTGCAGGAGCCGGACCTGGCTGACCGCGCCTCGGCCGAGATGGAGCGCGCCCTTGAACTGCGGACGCGTGACCGTGCCCGCAAGCTCATCGCCAAGATCGACGCCGCCATTCAGCGCATCGAGGACGGCTCTTACGGGTATTGCGAGGAAACCGGCGAGCCCATCAGCCTGAAGCGTCTGGAAGCCCGCCCCATCGCGACCTTGAGCGTTGAAGCTCAGGAACGCCACGAGCGCATGGAACGCACGCACCGTTCCGATTAAGCGACCGTTCGGCGCGGCCCAAAAATCCAAATGCGATTGTCATCCATTCTTCATCCGCACCGGCCGGAGTATGTCGTGCGATGGATCCCCGATCTCGCTACGCTCGTCTGGGATGACGGCGGAGGTGTTGAAGTTGATGGGCGCCTGAAGTTATCGACTGGCAGCCTACGAGCCGGTTGCCCGACGGTCCTTGTTCGGCCGTGAGAGCGCCGTTTTTTTTCGTGTCTCCGTCTAAACCCATAAGCCCCTCCCCCTTGGCGGGAGGCGCGACGTATACGTCGCGGGGGTGGGGGTGTTTTTGGTTCGTTTTCTCGAAGATTCGGCGCCGGCTAAACGAACCCCCACCCGGATCGCTTCAGCTTCAGACAATCCCGCTCTAGTAGCGGTCGCGGCGGTCGCGACGGCGGTCGCGATCATCGTAATCGCGGTTATCTGGTGTCGTGACGGCGCCTGCGACGGCGCCGACAGCGGCGCCCGCCACCAGCGGCGCGCCGAGAACGGCCGCCGCGCCGACGCCTATGGCCCCGCCCGTGATGGCGCGGGTTCCCGGATCTCGTCCGCAGGCGCTGAGGGCCAGAAGGGCTACAGCGGTGACAACAAGTGTCGTTTTCATGGGGGAGCATCCTTTATGTGTGAGAGTCAGGGATACAACGCTGACGGGACACAAAGGATGCGCGTGTTTGTTTGGCAGCCCAAACTAAGGCGTGTGTACTGCCGTCTCGCCAAGCAAAAACGCCCTCCGTGAGGAGGGCGTCTTCTGCGATTCGGTATGCGAGGGAGGTCGCTTTAGCGGCTGCGTTTGTCGAGCAGACCTTCCGAGATTTGCAGGTTGGTGTTGGTCAAAGACTCGATGGTCTTCGCATTGGCACCGTTCTGCATTTCAAAGGTCTTCTGCGCGACAAAGCTCGACAGGCGGATCAGGTTGTCCTTGATCACCATCGGCAGCGGGTTGTCGGAGGCGGAAACCAGGGTGCGGATACCGACCCACAGTTTCAAATTCTTGTCCAAAGCCGAAGCCAGGCGCTTATCGTCCTTGGATTCAAAGGCGCGGGAGATTTCCAGCGCGGCTTGGGTCAGCGCGAGAGCATCTTCCTCAAAAACCGTGAGGCTCGATGGCGCGGTGCTCATCATGTTCATCCGTTATCCCCTGTGTTTGTTCATACCGAGGCCCTTCGAATTCAAATCTTGAGGCCAAATCGCAGATCGCTAAACGCAGCTCAAAAGACACTTTCAACGCTTCTATGGTCCTGAGGATGACGGCGAATGGTTAACAAA
This sequence comes from Rhodospirillaceae bacterium, assembly GCA_019752235.1. Classification (GTDB taxonomy): domain Bacteria; phylum Pseudomonadota; class Alphaproteobacteria; order Rhodospirillales; family Rhodospirillaceae; genus SHVO01. The sequence continues at coordinate 938 of JAIEMI010000043.1, read as the reverse complement.
CGGTTTTAACCTTTTCGTTTTTCACCCGTAAAAAGGGCGCTTTTGGGCACTATCTGCGGTTAAAAAGCCCCCGCGGTCGCGCGCCGATGCGGTCAAAATGACTCAGTGTCTCAAAGGGATGCGTTTGGGGGGCGGGTTGAGGAGGCCGGGGCTTGGGCCGCCGCGTCCCCAGGCAAAACGGGGTTTTTCGTTCGAAAAATCCGAAAAAAAGACAAAAAAAGTGGCCGGTGGTGCGAAACCACCGGCCAAGTTTACTTCTGCGCTGCGTAAAGGCCATGGAAGCAGCGGGTATGGAACAGGAGGATCAAGTTCGCCTCGGTCCGTCCTGCGTCACGCCCGAACAGAAGGCGCTGACGTTCCCCCGAAGGGGACGACATCAACTAAAACGGAAACACGATGTCGAAGATCTGCTGGCCGTAACGCGGCTGCTGAACGTCGGTGATGGTGCCGCGGCCGCCGTAGGAGATGCGGGCCTCGGCGATTTTGTCCCACGAAATGGTGTTGTCGGATCGGATGTCCTCGGGGCGGATCACGCCCGCCACCTGCAGCTCGCGCAGATCGCCGTTGACGCGCACTTCCTGACGGCCGGAGACGGCCAGGTTGCCGTTGGGCAGGATCTGCAGAACGATGGCGGCGAGACGGATGCTGATGGTTTCGGAACGGTCGACGCTGCCCGAGCCGTTAAAGGTGCTGTCGCCGGTGGCGCCGACTTTCGGCGTCGCGCTTTCAATCGCGCCAATGCCGAGGAAGTTCGTCACCGAGGCATTCTCGCCGCTTTGGCGCGAACGCTGGGTCTCGGCGGACAATTGGGCGCGCTCGTTCTGGATGTTGACGACCACGGTCATGACGTCGCCGACCTGTTTCGCGCGCTGGTCCTTGAAGAAGGCGCGTGCGCCCGGACGCCACAGCGAATTGGCGGCGGGTTCCAGGATTTGCGG
>JAIEMI010000139.1 GCA_019752235.1 Rhodospirillaceae bacterium | reverse complement strand
CATGCGCTGCCCCACCGCTGCGGCTCCCGCCCGCGCCACGCCGGCCATGCCTGCGCCGACGCCTGCCACACCGCTGCTGCCTGAACTGAAGCGCCCCAACTGATAAGCAGTGCCGGCACCGGCCCCCATGGAAGTCCCGGCGCGGACAGCGCCCATGCCAAGGCGCGCGCCGCCGGCCAGCGCACCGCCACCCAGCATCGCACCGGCGGCAAGCCCGCCGACGGTCCCGATGGCCGCCCCCGCGCCAAGTTGGGGCGCTCCTGACACTAATCCGGAGGCAATGCTTGGACCGAAGATACCGATGCCGAATAACGAGATCGCGGCCAGCACCAGTGACATCGCCTGGCCCAAGTCTGGTTCCTGACCATTGAGCGCATTCAAGAAGTCACTAAAGAATCCGGCACCGATGCCGACGATTACCGCCAGCACCATCACCTTGATGCCGGATGAAATCACATTGCCCAGCACGCGCTCCGCCAGGAAGGCGCTTTTATTCCAGAGCGCAAATGGCACGAGAATAAAGCCCGCAAGTGTCGTCAACTTGAACTCAAGCACGGTGATAAAAAGCTGCATCGCCAGCACAAAGAAGGCGAGAATGACGATGAGCCATGCAATCAAGAGCACGAGCGCGGGGATAAGATTGTCAAAGAAAGTCGTGAATCCGATCATAGACCGGGCCTGCTGAAGAAGCGGCCACGCTGCCTCAAACCCCACGCTCGCGAGCTTACCCGGTTTCAACAAGTCCGAGGCCGTAATGCCATTGTTGGTGACGTTCAGGCCAAGCCCGGCAAAGGACTTGAAGATAATGTCGGCCAGAATACTGAAGTTGCCGATGATGAAGGCGAAAGCGCCGATATAAAGTATCTTCTTAATGAGACGGCCGATAATGAGGCCGTTGCTATCGAGCGCCCAAAACAGACCCGCCAGTGTGATGTCGATGCCGATGAGGACTGTCGTGAGATAGGCGACATCTCCATTCAACAGACCAAAGCCACTGTCGATGTAGAGGATAAAGGTCTGCAAGAACCTATCGATGGCGCTCAGATCCTCCATGACCGTTTAATTCCCCGGATAGATAGAGCGTTTGCCCATGAACCTATCTCCAGCCGCCCGTCCCTGCTCTTGGGCTTGGGCGTTGCGTGCCTGTTCCAAGGCTTCCGCCCGGTACTGAGCCGCCATCAGATTCTGGATTTGCAATTGCTGTTTCGTGGACAGCGCCAACAGTTGATTGGTGGCTTGTTGGGCGTGAAGGCTGCCCTCTGCGCCCTGGGAAGCCGCGACAAGATTGTCGAGAAGTGCCCTATCCGCCTGGACGTTCTCGACCACTTGGGATTGGACGGTCATGGTCTGCCGATATCCGTCCATGGACGTCTGCCAACGAGTGCGGGCATCCATCACAAGATCGTCGTGGGTTACAGCGCTGGCGTACTGCTGCGGATAAAGCCGCCGAAACGAGGACTCAGTCGTCGCGACGTTGTAGGTAACGCCCTGGGCCTGGCCCATGAGGGAATCGACACGTTGAAGGCCGCCCAGTATTTGATTGAGTGAGGAGTAGTCGAGACGTTGCAGGTTCTTCGCCATGTTCTGCAACATGACGGTCTCGTTCTGGAGAGACTGGATTTGGTTATTGATTTGCGACAGCGCGCGGGCGGCCTGGGTGATGTTCTGCGCATAGTTCGCGGAATCAAAGACCGGGATTGCCTCCACCGGCCGCAGGAACCACGCGACCGAACCTATGCTGACTGTGACGCCGATAAGACTCGCAATAAGTGTCCTGCGCTTCATGCCGCGACCTCCTCGTTGTCCTGCGGGAATTTTGCCAATAGCTCCGCGGCCCAAGGAAGGCTGCGGGCCAAGAGAAAACGCTCCGCGAATCCGCGGGTTCCCTCCGCAAGTAATTTTTCGATCAGGGTTTGATCGGCGGAAGACGAGGCCGCACACAGTGCCAGCGCGATGGGACCAAGACCGAGTTCGAAGAGGCGATTGCCGCGCGCCGACTGTAGATAGTATTGGCGCTTCGGCACCGCCCGCGCGATCAACTCAATCTGGCGCTCATTGAGTCCGAACCGGTCATAGGCTTCCCGGCTCTGGGGCTCGATGGCCCGTTCATTGGGGAGGAAAATGCGCTGCAAGCAGCTCTCGATGATTGCGGGGGCAATTGTGCTGCTGGCGATATCAGCCAAGGACTGCGTTGCAAATACGACAGCTACATTCTTCTTACGCAAGACCTTGAGCCATTCGCGAATACGCGCGGCGAATACGGGGTTATCGAGATAGATCCAAGCTTCGTCGAGGATGAGGAGTGTCGGTCGACCGTCGAAGCGGGCTTCCAGCCGGTGAAACAAATACGTCAGAACCGGCAACACGGCGCTGGTCTCGTGGAGGAGCTGTTCGGTCTCAAAGCATTGCAGGTCCGAGATCGCGAGCTGATCGCGTGCCGCGTCAAGCAAGCGGCCGAACGGGCCTTCGAGCGTGTAAGGCATGAGCGCTGTGCGCAGACCCTCCGACTGCAACATGACGGAAAGGCCGGTCAGTGTGCGCTCCACCAGGGGCGCCGATGCGAGGCTGCCCAAGGCCGACCACACCGCCTCTTTCACCTCGGGCGTAACATTGACCTTTTCGTGGGCCAAAAGCGCCCAAATCCATTCCGCCGCCCAACTGCGTTCCACCGGGTCGTCAATCCGTGCGAGGGGTTGGAAGGCGAGTGTCCCGCCGGAGCCCAGCACATGATGCACGCCGCCCATGGCGAGGATGGCTGCTCGCGCAGAATTGCCTTTGTCAAAGATATAGACCTGGGCGTTGGGATATCGGCGGAATTGCAGGGCGCAAAGCGCGAGCAAAACGGACTTGCCGGCGCCCGTTGGCCCAACGATGAGATAGTGACCGACATCGCCGACGTGTGTCGCGAAACGAAATGGCGTCGCCCCCGGTGTCTCGGCGTAGAACAGCGGTGGAGCGTCAAGGTGAGCGTTGTTGAGCGGGCCTGCCCAAACCGCCGAGAGGGGAATGAGATGAGCAAGATTGAGGGTATGGATGATCGGTTGGCGCACATTGGCATAGACATTTCCCGGCAGTGAGCCGAGCCAGGCCTCCACTGCATTGACGGTCTCTCGGATGGTGGTAAAGCCCAGACCATTTATAACGCGCTCTATCGTCCTCACTTTGTCTTCGACCCGGCCCAAGTCTTCATCGGTGACCGTCAGCGTGATGGTGAGATAGCCGAAAGCGACGTGATCCCCGCCCAAGGCCTGGAGGGCCTGGTCCGCATCCACGACTTTATTGTCGGCGTCCGAATCAACAAGCTGCGTGGGTTCGTTATAGAGAACCTCTCTGAGGAGGGCGGTGATGGATTTGCGTTTGCTGAACCATTGCCTGCGCAGCTTGGTCAGCTCTCGCGTAGCTTCAGTCTTATCAAGGCAAATAAACCGGCTGACCCAGCGATAGGGAAAGCCAATGTGATTTAGTCCGTCGAGGAGGCCTGGCCGCGTAAGGTTTGGGAATCCGAGGATCGTCAACGTCCTGAGATGCAATCCGCCAAGCATCGGCGCCGTACCGCCGGTTAAAGGCGTGTCCACCAGGATCGCGTCCAAATATGCCGGAATCGTGGGTGGCGCGACCGCATGGCGTCGCTCCGAAATCGTGCCATGCAAAAAGGTGAGCGTTTCGCCGTCGTCGAGGGCGCGGACCTCTGGCAACACCCCGGAGAGGAGATCGAGTACCCGGTCGGTCTCTGCCGCGAACCGCGCGAGGTCATCGCGCCAGTTACGTCCTGCCGCCGTCTCAGGGGAGTCTACAAAGAAACGCCCTGCCCGGCTCACCTGGTCGGAGGCCGACATATATATAAGTGTGAGGTGATGGATGTTCTCGTAGTGTTCCCCGCTCGCATCCATGAAGGCGCCGCGGCGTTCCTCGTCCAGCAGCCAAGACGCGGCGTCTGGAAAATTCGCTTTAGGGTACGCCAGCGCTGGAATCCGCTCTGACTCGAAGAACAGCGCCCAACCAGACCCCAGCCGGCGAAGCCCGTTATTGAGCCGCGCACAGGCGCCCACGAGTTCGGCGTCGGTGGCACTCTCAAGGTCGGGCCCCCGAAATCGAAACGTCCTTTGAAAACTTCCATCCTTATTCAGCACGATGCCGGGAGCCGCGAGGATGGCCCACGGGAGATGGTCGGCCAGCCGGTCAGCGCGATGGCGATATTCGGACAGGTTCAACATGCGAGATATGCCTTTTGCCGAAGGTGGCGCATCAGCACAGGTGCAAAGTGTGGATCGCGTTTGGCAGCGAACACCGCAAGGGAGTGACCTGCGAGCCACAACACGAGTCCCGGCAACCACATTTGCAAACCGAGGCCAATGGCGGCCGCGATTGTGCCATTGACGATGGCAATGGAACGGGGCGCTCCAGCTAGAAGTATGGGCTCGGTCAGAGAACGGTGCAGCGGCACCTCAAAGCCTTCGATGGCGCTGGTCATAGCAGCGCTCCACCGCCGAAGGAAAAGAACGAGAGAAAGAAACTCGACGCGGCGAACGCTATCGTGAGGCCGAAGATGATTTGGATAAGCCGCTTGAAGCCGCCGGCGGTGTCGCCAAAGGCCAGCGTCAGGCCGGTGATGATAATGATGATGACGGCGAGAATACGGGCGACCGGCCCCTGCACCGAATCAAGCACCTGCTGGAGCGGTTGCTCCCAGGGCATGTTGCTCCCGGCCGCATTCGCCGACGTGGCGAACAGAAGAAATGTTGCGACAACGGCTGCCGCCGCCAAACGATCTTTAAGTTTCTGCATATTCTTGCCCATGAGTTGTCCTCTAAAGCGTCCGAAGCCGTGGCGTCTGTGTCTCGATGATTGCGTAGTCTCCGTCCGGCCCGAGGCCGGTGACTTCTGCGATGGTCTCAATCCGTCGGGTAATGCCGCGCCCATGGATGAACACGATAAGGTCGAGGGTGTCGGCAATCAGGCGTCGCGGCACTGTTACGACGCTTTCCTGGATGAGCTGCTCCAGACGGTAGAGACTGGCTTTGGCCGAGTTGGCGTGAATCGTCGCTACGCCACCTGGATGGCCGGTGTTCCAGGCTTTGAGCATGTCGAGCGCTTCCCCGCCCCGGACCTCGCCGACGATGATCCGGTCGGGCCGCAGGCGCATTGTGGAGCGCACCAGATGCGCCATCGTCACAACGCCTGCTTTGGTCCGCAAAGCGACGCAATCCTTGGCGGCGCATTGCAGCTCGCGAGTGTCTTCGATGAGGATGACGCGTTCGTCGAGTTGCGCGATCTCCTCCAAGAGGGCATTCGCCAGAGTGGTCTTGCCCGAGCTGGTGCCACCCGCGATCAAGATATTCTTGCGGTCGATCACCGCCCGCCGCAGCGTGTCCGCCTGGACCGGGGTCAGGATGCGGTCGGCGATATAATCGTTGAGCGCGTATATCTTGGCGGCGGGTTTGCGTATCGCAAAGCATGGCGCGGCTGAGACCGGCGGCAAGACACCTTCAAAGCGTTCACCCGTTTCAGGCAATTCGGCACTGAGAACCGGATTGTCGGCATGGACCTCCAAGCGGAGGTGGGCGGCAACCAGACGAATGATGCGTTCGGTCTCGGCCGGGGCAAGGCGCTCGCCCGTGTCGACACGCCCCTGCCCCAATATATCCAGTCGCAAGCAACCGTCAGGATTGACCATCACCTCGATGGTGGCGGGGTCGGCAAGCGCGGCGGCAATTGCCGTGCCCATGGCGGTGCGCAACATGGCGCGGCGGCGGTCCTGGGATTCAGGATGGTGTGTCATGATTCGCCTCCCCTTGTGCCCGCAGCATAAGTTCGTGACTAAACCCCCGCCCGCTGGCGATGCGCCGTCCCACTTGCTCGATGAATGATCGAAAGCGGTCCTGCCCGATGGCGACGGCGGCTGTATCAGCCTCGGGAAGCGGTGCGGTCACGGTGAGCTGGTAGCGGATGAACAGTGCCAAGCTCTCTAAGATCACTTGTTGATCGCGCTCGATGCGTCCCAGCCGCACGCCCAGAAGATCGTCCAACTCCTTAGCGGCGCGGCGATTGAGATAGGCCCTGAGCGCATCCGTCAGGATGGCGGATTTGCAGTGACCGCGCCGCGCGGCCAGACTGTCCAGGCGTTCCGTGAGATCGTCATCGAGATAAAGTTGATGGCGGGATTTCATGATTAGAAATCCGGCAGGAGGTCGTGGCTCGGCGTGCGCGCTGGCGCCCCCTGGTTCATGGCATGAGCGCGCGTAATCTGACCCCCGTCCCGATTATTCTCACCGTCTGCAAGGCTGGCAAAGAAGTTGCCCTGCCGCTCAACACCGTCACGGGTCTTGCCCCGCCGAATGCGTGTCTCCTTCTTGAGGTCGCCCTCTGCCTCAGCGTCCTCGGTTTTGGCGGCGAGCCGCACATCCATGGTGCGCACATGACCGCTCCAATCGTCCGACCTGGGCGACGGGCAGTCGAGATAGCGCCCTTCTTGCAAGCGAGGCGGTGGAAGGACGCGCCCGGTAAAATTTGGGTCTTCGTAATACCGCAATTTCTTGGCGCGGATCGGCGGCGAACCGGAAACTAGGACCAGCTCGTCCGCGGGCGCTAATTGCATCACTTCGCCGGGCGTCAAGAGTGGGCGGGCGGTTTCCTGGCGGCTGACCATGACATGGGCCAACCAGGGCGCCAGGCGATGGCCGGCGTAATTCCGCTGGGCGCGAATCTCCGTGGCGGTGCCCAACGCATCCGAAATGCGTTTTGCGGTGCGTTCGTCGTTAGAGGAAAATGCGATACGCACATGGCAGTTGTCCAAGATCGCGTTATTCTCACCGTACGCCTTGGAAATCTGATTGAGCGATTGGGCGATGAGGTAGGCGCGGTTGCCGTAACCCGCCATGAACGCCAACGCTGTCTCAAAGAAATCCAACCGCCCCAACGCCGGGAACTCATCCAGCATCCAAAGGAGCGCATGCTTGCGTTTCTTGCCGGGATCACCTTCCAGGCTCTCGGTGAGACGGCGGCCGATTTGGTTGAGCACCAGGCGCACCAGCGGTTTGGTGCGCGAGATATCCGAGGGAGGGATGACGAGGTAGAGCGAGACGGGCCGGGGTGTATCCACCAGATCAGAAATGCGCCAATCACACGCCGATGTGGTCTGCGCGACGGTGGGATCGCGGTAGAGACCCAGGAAGGACATGGCGGTCGAGAGCACACCGGAGCGCTCGTTCTCGGATTTGTTCATCACTTCGCGGGCGGCGGAGGCTACAACCGGATGCACCTGGGGGTTCTCTTTGGTGCCCAGGTGATTGGTCTCCATCATCCGCTTTAAAGTGTGGGTGAAGGACTGCTGCGGATCGGAGAGAAGTCTGGCGACGTGGGCCAGGGTCTTTTCCTTTTCGGCATACAGCACATGTAGGATGACGCCGACCAGGAGGGCGTAGCTGGTCTTTTCCCAATGATTACGCCGTTCCAACGCCCCTTCAGGATCGACCAGGATGTCAGCGATGTTCTGGACATCGCGCACTTCATTGGGGCCTTTGCGCACCTCCAGCAACGGGTTGTAGCGGGCCGAACGTGGGTCGGTTGGATTAAACAACAGGCAATGCGAGAATTTGGACCGCCAGCCCGCCGTGAGTTCCCAGTTCTCGCCCTTGATGTCGTGAACGACGGTCGACTCCGTCCATGACAAGAGCGTTGGCACAACCAAACCCACGCCTTTGCCGGAACGCGTCGGCGCGAACGCCATGACGTGCTCCGGCCCATCGTGCCGCAAATAATGATCGCCGACGCGCCCCAGGAATACCCCGGCCGCGCGAAACAGACCGGCGCGGGCGATCTCGGACCCACTCGCCCAACGGGATGAGCCGTAGGTGGTCGAGCGCACACCTTGCCGCGCTCGCCAGAGTGAACCGATGATCGCGATTACACATCCGGCAATGCCGCTTAATCCCGCGACAAACCCAGCACGATCGAATACGCGCGGTGCATAAGCGTCGAACGCATACCACCACTGGAAAAGGCGCCAAGGATGGTAGATGGGCCAGGACAGGGCGGTGAACCAGGGTGCGCCCAGGCGGGATTGATACCCAAGGTCATGAGCGGCCATTTGCGTCGCTGACCAGATGCCGGCGATCACGACGGCCAACACAACTGCGATTTGTCCAATCAGGAACTTGGTGGGAGTCATCTTGGCTTCCCTTGAGCACTCAAGCGCTTCAAGGGAGAATTGCTCTAACCGGACATGATGGGACACTACCTTTATAGGCCCTTTACGGCCCCCAGCGTCCCGTCGATAGGCGCACCCCACAAATTGACACGCAGCGGCACATGCCCCTCGATCTCAGCACCGGAAACGATCCCGCATGGAACCCGGACCTCATGCCGCTCGGTTGGGGACAGGGTGGACGCCCCGTGGAATCGTTCGAAGCCTGGTGGAAGCGAGTCGGCCATAAACTTGGCCACCTCGATCAGAGGATTGCAGAGCAATGCCGCGTGAAAATATATCTGGTTTGGTAAGCAAGTGAACGCGTCATTGGCGCTTCACTTTACCCTGCAAAATTGACACGACCAGAGGTCCGGTACAAGGTGCCTCCATACAAACTCTAATGCCCGTTAAGAGCCCACTGAAACCGAAACCGTCCGGGTCTTCCGCAACAGTCGGAGCAAGCAAATCCAGTTTACATCCCTCATTTTGTAATTTGAGAACGGCACGATTCTACTTTTTACCTCGCCATTCATATTCTGGATCAAACTGCAACAATTCCGCGGTATCAGCCAAGCCTTCCTTACAAGCCTCTGGTTCGAGCACAACTGAAAACACATTTGGCGGCGCGTAGCTTTTATGCATTTTCCATATCATACGGCGTCCTTCAGCGCTTAGGTCTTCCGCCATGGGTCCATTTAACTCAATAGTATGACTTGCGGACATAAGACACCATGCGCCACGCACTATTTCACAATGCATAGCAGGAGCTTCCTGCGCAAAAGACAAGGTTCTTGCTCCACACAAGATGGAACAAACAACGCAACCTATAAAGATTCGACGCAAAATACGGTTTATCATTAGTCGCCTGGTCCGCACTCATTTTTGTCAGGTATCGCATTGTTGTTCTCAATGGGTGACCATCCTCGGATAGATTCGTACACATTAAGCTAAAGCGTAACCTTAATCAGCCGATGTCCGACGCAATTCCCATAGCCTAGTGCGACACCTTTGGAGCAAGTCGGCCAACAAATCTGCCTTTATTTGCCATTCTCGCCCATCACGACGAGGTAGAATTAGAACGTCTAAGGTGTCAAACCCATTTTCTTGACTTACAACCATTAGGCATTCGCCATCAACATAGGCCTCGGCGATAAGATCTTTGTAATTTTTATCGCTAAGAGCGACAACTCGTATGTCCGGACTCATGGTTCTAAAAACCCTCTAAACGATCCATCGGCGTCAAAGCGCAGTCCTCTTCCATCGGGGGCGATGACATCAATACCTCCAAGTCTGTTGGGCGTGCTCTGTGAACCCGGCGTGGTAAGAATGTCATCTACAACATTCTGCCCTGTCGGGTTTAAGGCATTAGGCCCACCTTTTGTCTGAGGAAACGCGCTGCCAGGTCGATCGCCATGTTTTTGCAGACCTCTTCCTGCTTTCGTCAGACCGTTTCTATCAGCACGAGCTGCCGCACGAGAAAGATCATCAATTGAGCGCTTAATAGCACTTTTGGCAACGGATTTTATTCCACTCTTCACTATACCGGCCACGCCGAAGCCAGCTACCATATCCCCAATTATTCCTCCATCTCCAAGCGGAAGATCAATAATCTTTCGCTCCTGAACTTGCCTCTGCAAATCAGCAAGCACCGCGTCAGGTGAAGGGCCAAATAGCCGCGAAGCGGTTACCACAAGATCTGCTGCTCCTTGATCGAGCGGAGTATGATTATAGCGGCCGTCGTCGGATTGGAGTCCGAACGGATCAATGTTTGAAATCGGATTCCACAGTGCGTATTGATAGAGATTGAGGCTATCAAGCCCCCCCACGGGGTCGAGCTGCATAAAGCGCCCGTGAAGCGAGGAGTACATACGGGCTCGATAATAATAGAGCCCCGTCTCGGCGTCGATCTGGCGGCCTGAAAAACGGAAAATGTCACCCGATGCACCTTCCGAACCAGGTTCCCCGTAACTGGAATAGGTGTACTTGCTTACTGGATTGCCGGCAGCATTGGTTGTCGCTACGACCGACCCTAACAAATCCGTGTGGTAGTACTGCGTGGGAGCAGATGGGTTATAAGACTCCATCGCGATAGGTTCGTCTACGTCGGTGCCCGGCACATAACGACGCACTAACGTGCCGCTTACAAACTCTTGATAGATATTAGTGTCTGCCCAAATGTACTTCGTTTGGACGCTATTCACGGTTTTTTTTGTAACGCCGGTCGAGCGGATCGTAGAGATAGCTCGCCGTGACCGTGCCGCCCGCGGTCTTGGACGCGCCGGTCATGCGGTTTTCGACGTCATAGGTGTACGTCCAGGTACCATCCCCGGTCAAATTACCGTTGGCGTCATAGTAACGCTCGCGGCTTCTGCCACTGTGTATTGGTTAAGACTGTTGCGGGTGTAGGCATGCGCGCCTGCCTGGCCCGCAGCATAGGTCCACTGGAAGGCCGTGGGCAGCGACTTGGAAGTCGCTTCGTTGACGCGGTTGTAGGTGTAGCTCCATATGCCATCGGCGTCTCCGGTGCCGTTGGCGTCGGTATCAACCAAGCCGCGTTGTGCGATGGTGTGTAAGTTATCGGTTAGTTCACCGGCGACAGAGTACGTGTAGTCCGTGACCCTCCCATTGGGGAACAGCCTCTTCGTGCGCCGGGAGCGACTATCATATTCGTAGGCGGCGTAGGTATTTCCGGTTTTGGCGACCGTCTGCAGATTGCCCAGACCATCAAAAGTGTAGTTTACGGTCAAGACCGGTGTATCGGGCCAAGTGATGGATGTGCGATTCTCGTTACGATCAAGGCCATAGCTGACTGTCCGTGCAACGCCATCAGTGGTCGTCGTTTCGCTGATGACGCGTTTAGCCGTATCGAACCCGTAGGCAACGATGGTGTTCGGCGACACAGACGTATCGGTCACCGTCATCACCCGGCTTGCCTTATCATAAGCTGTCACGATCTCGCGCTGGATCGTACCGACCTTGGAAGTCAAACGCGTCTGGCGGTTTGTCTCATGGTTGAGCGCATCGAACGTGCGCCCGATCCAGTCGCCTTTGCGGGTGTGCTTCCAGAGGGGATTTCCGTTTTTATCGTACTCAAACTCTTCTCGATCCGTGATGCTGGCCGCATTGGTTGAACCCGTGCAACTTGTAGTAACCGTACACGTTACTTTTGTTGTGTATTGCGTCTGAATAAGGCGGTCGAACCCGTCATAGACGAACTTGGTCACACTCTTATTGGCGTCCGTAACCGTCTCGCGTACGCCGTTTTTCGTATAGGTGGTTGTGACGGCGTCTTGTTGCAGTGGCGAGCCGAACGCAGTTTGGATTTTAGTCTGACGTCCGATGATATCGTAGCTGTATTTGGTGATTCGCCCCTCACCGCTGGAAACGCTGTCGAGCCGCCCGAGACCGTCGTAGAAGTAATAGGTCTCGGCGCATTCTGGAGCGCTCTGACCGAGATAAGCCCCGGCGGCTGTGATGCAGGCGGCGCTAAATGTACGCCACGTTTGACCGTCATTTTTATAATGGGAAGCAGAATAACCTGTGCGCACCATTGCCGCATTGTAGATTTGCACAGTCTCTCTAAGTCCATTCGGCGTATAGCTATACTGCGTAAACCCGCCGTCGGCATCGGTAAGGGTCCTTGGGTTGTAGGCAGCCGTCATCTGCCTATTGGGATCAAATGTGCGAAGGAAAACATACGGACGCGCGGCAAGGGGGAAAGAATAGATATTTCCGCATGGTGTGGCTTCAGCCCCGGTCACCCCTTTCCCCGTTGCACCTTCCGCCGTAACATACGCGCACAAGTTTCCGACACTGTCGTAGTAATAAAAGTTTTTTACGATTACGCCGCTAGGATCGGTGGTCTGGTAGTCCAGGTATCCCGCTGCGTTATAGTGCAGACTCGTGAGCAAAGACGTTGGATCGGTGCTCGAAGTGAGGCGCTGAACGACGTGCGCGGTTCCCGTGCCGGCGAAGTCGTAATTCGTGCCGGTATATCCATAGGTTGTTACGGGACGAGCAGGATCGTTGCTGGGGCAAGCACCTGCGAGCGGACAAGGCGTGGCGACTGTCTGAACGAGGCCAGTGCCTGACGAACCGCTACCAAGGTATGTATAATAAGTCGTTGTTCCTCTAGCATCGGCGGTAGATGACGGCTGGTAGCAGGACGGAACACTCGTCGCCGGTTCCCACGACGGGTCGAGTATCGTGCATTTCGCGGCATAGACCGCCGCCGTTACAAGATCGGTCGCATCAATCCCCTCCGGCGCGGTCTTGGACTTTACCCGGTCCTCGATCAGATTTCCCATGGAGTCATATAGATATTTGACACGGTTTCCTTCCGGATAGGTGACTTTAGCAACGCGTCCGAAGTAGTCGTACTCCGTGAGCGTCGCGTAATTAGGAACGGCGGCATATCCAAGCGGATCTTTGATGCTGAGTGTTCTGCCCTGCGCGTCAAAATAAGTACCCCAGACTTGCGCCGCGGCATCGAGCTTGAGGGTGTTGGTGCTGGTGGTGAGACCGCCGGTGAAATAGTACGTATAGCGGCTTTCGCCATCACCTACCGTCGCCACGTGATTCAACGTGTCATACGAAAGGGTCACGAACGGGGTCGCACTCGCCGGCAGGAACATTTTCG
>JAIEMI010000172.1 GCA_019752235.1 Rhodospirillaceae bacterium | reverse complement strand
CCCCTAAAACCCAAGCTAAGGCATCAGATATATTGGACTTGCCGCAACCGTTGGGGCCGACGATGCCGGTCAGGCCCGGCTCGATCAGAAGCTCGGTGGCGTCAACGAAGGATTTGAAACCGGATAGCCGCAGTTTTGAAAAGGCAACCAACGAAAAATCTCCGCCTCTATCAGCGCGCGGCGCGGAATGGCCGCGGCGCTTCCCCTGGTATGTTTAGTGCCGGCGGACAGCTGTGTAGAGCTGTCCGCCGGAAAAGCGCTCCTTAGAGCGCCTTATCGATGGCTTTTTTCAGCGCCGCGTAGTCCGCGCCTTCGACCATGTCCTCGCCCACAAAGAAGGTCGGCGTCGACTTCACTTTGTAGAGCGTCATGGCTTTTTCGCGCACGTCGTTGATCTCTTTGAGGATCGCTTCGTTCTTCAGGCAGGCGTCGACGGCGGCGCTGTCCATGCCGGCGAGCTGGGCGTAGCCGCGCAGCACTTCCAGCGGCTTTTCCGAACCCATCCACTCTTTCTGGTTCTTGAACATCATGTCGACCATGGTCATGCCGCGGTCGTTGGGCGCGCAGCGCGCCAGAAGGGCTGCGCCCATGCCAAGACCGTCCAAGGGGAAGTCGCGGAAGACGTACTTGATCTTGCCGGTGTCGATGTAGTCCTTCTTGAGCAGCGGATAGTCGGCTTCCGCGAAGTGCGCGCAATGCGGACAGGTGAGCGAGGCGTACTCGATCACCACAACTTTGGCCTTGGGGTTGCCCTGCACGTACTCGCGGTAGACCGGTGCCTTGGCGGCGTCGGCGGCAAGGACGGGGCCGGCAGCGAAAGCGGCGACGGCCAGAGCGACGGCGGCGCGGCGTGAGAGTGTCAGCAAGGTCGTCACGAAGATCCTCCCTAAGAGCGTGATGCTTCCCCATCATCCTGGGAACATTGAAGGTTCCGACACCAGATGATGGGGTTGCGTAGCACTCTCCATACCATTTGTGGAGATTTTTAGACCGAGGGGCTTAGTCCTTGGAATCCCACGATCTTTCCGGGGTGTGGACAACTTTTGGGGGGAGTCCCTGAGGCCAAATCCGCAGACTCGGACGGACTCGGAAAAGCGCCCGGAAACCCGTTTAATTTCTATCCACAGGCTCGCTTCGTCACCCTCGGGCGATGTGCTTTGCCGCGCCCTCCTATATAGGAAGCACCCGCACGGCCAACCCGCGGGGCTTTCGTGGACGACACGGTAACGGAAACAAGAGATCTCAAGCGCCAGCGACCTTTGCTGGGCATGGGGCTGCGCGTGGCTTCGGTCACGGCTTTCGCGGTCATGGCCGGATTGTTGAAAGCCGCCGGCGCGCGCGGCGTGTCGTTGCCGGAAGTTGTGTTCTATCGCAACGCCGCCGCTATGCCCGTCGTGCTGGCGTGGCTGCTGATGGGCCCGGGGCTCAAAGCGGTGGCCACGCGCCGCCCCGCCGTCCATCTCACGCGCTCCGTGCTCGGCTTCACGGCGATGTTCAGCTACTTCGGCGCGCTCATGCTGCTGCCCTTGGCGGAAGCCGTCACTCTCAATTACGCCGCGCCCATAGCCGCCACGTTGCTGTCGGCGTTGATTCTACGCGAGCACGTCGGCGCGCGGCGCTGGGCGGCGGTGATCATCGGCTTCATCGGCATGATTCTCGTGGTGCGGCCCGGCAGCGACCTCACGTTGCCGCTCCTGGGTGTCGGTCTCGGCGTTCTCGCGGCGCTGTCCTTGGGTGCGGTGACGGTGACCTTGCGCCAGATCGCCACCACCGAAGCCACCGAGGCCATCGTCTTCTGGTTCACGATGTTCTGCATCGTCGTCACCGGCTGCATGCTGCCGTTCTACGGCCAGATGCACGACACGACGACGTTCCTGCTGCTGCTGGCGGGCGGACTGTGCGGCGGCCTTGGCCAGCTGACCATGACCGCGTCCTTGCGTTTCGCGCCTGTCGCCGTGGTCGCGCCGCTGGATTACGTGCAGATCATCTGGACCACGCTCATCGGCTGGGCGTTCTTCGCCACCATGCCGCTCGCCACGACCCTCGCCGGTGCGGCGCTGATCACGGCCAGCGGCATTTATACGGCGTATCGGGAGCGCGTGCGCGCCGGCCGGGACGGTCAGAAGGAGTAGACGATGAACGTGCTGTAACTCATCTGATTGGGCGAGCCCACGAGGTCCACGATCGGGCTGTCCGCCGCGCCGCCGATCAGGCGCTTGTAGCTGACGGCGGCCACCAGCGACCACTGCGGCGCGATGGTGTAGTTGCCGTTGAGGCCGAAGGTGACGTCCTTGAAGCCGTTGCCCGGGCGATAGACCGGATAACCCGACGCCAGCGACTGCGCCGGCGAAACGCCGAAGAACGAACGCATGTACGCGCCGCTGACCCAGGTGCCCTGCACCCAGCCGCCGAGGTTGTACTTCGCGGTGCGGATGAAGTTCTGATTATAGTCGATGCTGGCCAACGCGCCGCTGTGGCCGCCGGCGACATCCTGGCGCGCGCGCAGGCGCACGCGGCTGCGGTTGTCGTTGAAGTAATAGCTGACGAAGCCGCCCAGCTCGAACGCAAGGTCCACGTTGCCCATGCCGCGCAGGTCGGGGCTGTCGCCCTCGCCACGGCCGAAGTTGAAACTCACCAGTGGCCCGGCGCGCAGATTGGTGCCGCCACCCGTGCCGGCGCTGGCTTGGAGCAAGCGCTTCAGCGCGATCAGCTTCACCTCGTTGTTATCGACTTCGATCAGGTCGCGGTAGCGCAGCGACACCACGGGCACGGGATCGACCTTGTAATGATCGCTGCCCTCGTAATCGGTGCCGATGGCGGGGCCCAGCCCCAGGCGGATATTGTTCACGCCTTCCGGCAGCAGGTCGACGGCGTTTTGCAAGGTATCGGTGAGGCCCGTCGCGGCGCGCTCGAAGCTCTGCGCCTGCACGCTAAGCGGCGCAAAAACGGCGGCGGCGAGGAGGCAGCGGCGGAGAAGAGTGCGCGTCATGATCTATCTTACCTTAAGGGCCGGAGTTTGAACGTGCTCGCATGGGCAATCGGGCGAAATTCCATCCGAATAACGCTGCTACCGGCCCCGTTGTTGCAGCGCTTTGCCCAGTTTCATGAGGGCGGCCTTTAAAGGTTCCGAGGTCACCCCCGCCACCTGGCCTTCCACCTGGGCTAAGGCCGCGGGCGGCAAGGGCCGCGGCGGGGCGGGGGCGCGGGGCCGGGGCGGCAAGGGCCCCTGGGCCGCTTGAATTTGGGCCACGGCCTCGTACCCGAAAAAGCGGTTGATGCGCGCGATGATGACCGGCAGGCGCATCTGCAGCATGGTCGCCGCCGCGCCGTGGGAGACGCGCAAATGCAGGGTCGCCCCGGCGTTGCGCCCGCGCGGGTACTTGACCTCCAGCGGTACGGCAAAGGCCGATAACTCGGGTCCGACGATGGTCGGCCAGTGCGACAGGATTTCCGCGCCCGCGAAGCCGCGTTTGCCCAGGGCCGGACGCGTCAGGCGCCCCGTGAAAGTACCGACGTTCACAGGCCCTTGCCGCCAGCGCCGGGGTTTTTCCACCCGGTTTTCTGGCGGCTGCGGCGGCGCGTCGTCTTTCTTGGGACGGCGAGTCTTTGGTGGCGCGTTCATGGCGGCAGCTTATCATGCCCACATCCATGCCTAAAAAAACTTCCCTGCCGAAATCGCAAGATTTGCTCGCCTGGTACGACCGTCACCGCCGCCGCCTGCCGTGGCGCGCGCCGCCGGGCCGCGTCAGCGATCCTTACGCCGTCTGGCTATCAGAGATCATGCTGCAGCAAACCACAGTGACGGCGGTCAAACCCTATTACGAAAAATTCCTGGCGCTGTGGCCCACGGTGCGGGATTTGGCGGACGCGCCGGTGGGCGACGTCATGGCGGCCTGGGCCGGGCTCGGCTACTACGCCCGGGCGCGCAACCTGCATAAATGCGCGGGCGTGGTGGCGTCCGACCACGGCGGTGTGTTTCCCGACACCGAAGACGGCCTGCGTACGCTGCCGGGCATCGGTCCCTATACCGCCGCCGCCATCGCCGCCATTGCCTTTAATCGTCACGCCGTGGTGGTCGACGGCAACGTCGAGCGCGTCATGGCGCGGCTGTTCGCCGTGACCGAACCGCTGCCCCACAGCAAACCGAAGCTGCGCGAACTGGCGGCCACGCTCACGCCCCGGAACCGCGCGGGCGATTACGCCCAAGGCGTGATGGATTTGGGCGCCACCGTCTGCACGCCGAAATCGCCGGCCTGCGTCATCTGTCCCTGGAACGACGTCTGCGAAGCGCGCAGGCAAGGCATCGCTGAAAGACTTCCGGCGAAAGTGAAAAAGGCCGAAACGCCGCTGCGGTATGGCTTGGCCTTTTGGATGGTGCGCGCCGACGGCTGCGTCGCGCTCACCCGCCGCCCGCCCAAAGGCCTGCTCGGCGGTATGATGGAAGTCCCCGGCAGCGATTGGCGTGGGGCGCCGTGGAAAACCAAGGACGCGGTCTATCCCGTGCTGCACACCTTCACGCACTTCAGACTGGAAGTGACCGTCCACGCCGCCGACCTCACCAAGGCCCAGGCCGGCAAACTCGGAAAGGATGTGATCTGGACGCCTTTGGACAAGCTCGACAAAGCCGGCCTGCCCAGCGTCATGGCCAAAATGGCGCAACACGCGCTTAGCTTCTGTTAGCGAGCATTGCGAGCTTACGGAAGCTTGCGCCCGCCGCAGCCGCGGCGCGGCGGAGGTGGGCCGTAGTTTATGACGGCTTTGGGTAGGCGCCCGCTGTTACTCTCCTTCCCCTATCTATAATGTAGCTGTCTGACTTCTCGCGGGGGACTAAATGTCTGACAAGCGCGCTGACGATCCGGCCAAGGCCGACGCCGCCAAAGACTTGCGCGAAGCGGCGCTCCACTATCACCGCTACCCGACCCCGGGGAAATTGTCGGTCGTCGCCAAGAAGCCGCTCGCCAACCAGCGCGATCTGGCGCTCGCGTATTCGCCCGGCGTCGCCGCCGCCTGCGACGCCATCGTCGCCGATCCGCGCGAAGTGGACACCGTCACGGGGCGCGCCAATCTCGTCGGTGTCGTCACCAACGGCACCGCCGTGCTGGGTCTGGGCAACATCGGCCCGCTGGCCGCCAAGCCGGTCATGGAAGGCAAGGCGGTCCTCTTCAAGAAGTTCGCCAACATCGACGTCTTTGACATCGAGATCAAGGAGCTCGACCCCTACAAGCTGGTGGACATCATCGCGAGCCTAGAGCCCACCTTCGGCGCCATCAACCTCGAAGACATCAAGGCGCCCGACTGCTTCATCGTCGAATCCGAACTGCGCAAGCGCATGAAGATTCCCGTCTTCCACGATGACCAGCACGGCACCGCCATCGTCGTGGCGGCGGCGGTGACCAACGGCCTCACGCTGCTGGGCAAGGACATCGCCAAGGTCAAAGTCGTCTCCACCGGCGGCGGCGCGGCCGGCATTGCCTGCCTCAACCAGCTGCTCGATCTCGGCCTGAAGCGCGAGAACGTCATCCTCTGCGATCACAAGGGCGTGGTGTTCAAGGGCCGCACCGAGGACATGACCGGCCAGAAGGCCGACTACGCCGCCGATACAAAAGCCCGCACCTTGGCCGAGGCGATCCCCGGCGCCGATGTGTTCCTCGGCCTCTCCGCGCCGCGCATCCTGACGCAGGACATGGTGCGCGCCATGGCCAAGAAGCCCTTCATCCTCGCGCTCGCCAATCCGGAGCCGGAAATCCTCCCTCACTTGGCCCGTGAAGCCGCGCCCGACGCCATCATCGCCACGGGCCGCAGCGACTTCCCCAACCAGGTGAACAACGTCCTGTGTTTCCCCTACATCTTCCGGGGCGCGCTGGATGTGGGCGCCACCACCATCAACGACGCCATGAAAGTCGCCTGCGTCAAAGCCATCGCCGAGTTGGCGCGCGGCGCGGCGTCGGACGTGGCGGCGGCGGCTTACGGCGGCGATCAGCTGCGCTTCGGCCCCGAATACCTGATCCCCAAGCCTTTCGATCCGCGCCTGGTGTCCGAGATCGCGCCCGCCGTCGCCAAGGCCGCCATGGACTCAGGCGTGGCGACGCGTCCCATCGCCGATCTCGACGCCTACAAGGAAAAACTCTCGCAGTTCGTCTACCGCTCAGCCTTCGTCATGAAACCGGTGTTCGATCAGGCGCGCGAGAACCCGAAGCGCGTCGCCTTCGCCGAAGGCGAGGACGAGCGTGTGCTCTTTGCCACCAAGGCGCTGCTGGACGACGGCATCGCCAAGCCCATCCTCATCGGCCGGCCCATGGTCATCGCCCAGCGCGCGCGCAAACTCGGCCTCGGTTTCGTGCCCGGCAAGGACTTCGAGGTCGTGAACCCGGAGGAAGACGCGCGCTACCGCGACTACTGGCAGTTCTATCACGCGAAGATGGAGCGCAAGGGCGTCTCGCCCGACACCGCGCGCACCGTCATCCGCACCAACACGTCCGTCATCGCCGCTATCATGGTGGCGCGCGGCGACGCCGACGCCATGATCTGCGGCACCTCGGGCGAGTATGGCTGGCACTTGCGCCATGTGCTCGATCTGGTGGGTCTCGCCCCGGGCGCGCACCGCACCTCGGGCCTCAGCCTCCTGATCCTCGACGAAGGCCCCGTGTTCATGTGCGACACCTTCGTCAACGAAGACCCCACCGCCGAGGAAGTGGCCGAGGAAGCCGCTCGCGCCGCGCAGAAAGTGCGCGACTTCGGCATCGTGCCGAAGGTGGCCTTGATCTCCACGTCCAACTTCGGATCGCGGTCCACGCCGGCCGCGCGCAAGATGCGCAAAGCCCTCAAGCTGCTGGTGGAAGCCGAACCCGATCTGGAAGTCGAAGGCGAAATGCGCGCCGACGTGGCGCTCGACGAAACCCTGCGCACGCGCATCTTTCCCCACTCGCGTTTGAAAGGCGCCGCGAACCTCCTGGTGATGCCGACCCTGGAAGCCGCCAACATCTCCTTCAACATGGTCCGCAGTTTAGCGCGCGGTTTGCCGGTTGGGCCGATGCTGCTGGGCATCGCCAAGCCCGCGCACATCACCACGCCCAGCGTGACCGCGCGCGGGCTGGTGAACCTCGCCGCAATCGCGGTGGTGGATGCGCAGCGGGGGAAGTGAGATACGGCGTTGGCTTAATTTTCCTACCAACAGTATTGTTCATCCTTAACGTCTGCGAATTGTTCAATAGGTAACCATCTCAGTGCCCACGCAAAACACTAAAGACGACGAATTTGTTGAACTTAAGCCCTTTCTTAGTTGGGCTGGTTCTAAGCGTAAGTTGATAAGGTTTTTGAAGCCGTTTATTCCGTTTACATGGAATAAGTATTACGAACCTTTTCTCGGCGGCGGCTCAATGTTTCTTCATCTCATGCCGCAGAATGCAGAAGTTTCTGATGCAAGTCCGTCGTTAATTGCCACTTATCGAGGGGTGAGAGACGACGCGGCCAAGGTCATAAAAGCGCTGAAGCCGCTAAAGCCGAATAAGACAACGTTCAACCAGATGAAACGCCTTGCGCCGGAGGCCAATTTCGAAAAGGCCGCACAATTTATTTTTTTAAATAAATCTTGCTGGAACGGACTCTATCGAGTTAATTCGCAAGGTATATTTAATGTGCCTTTTGGCCAGCCTCGCAGCGACTTCGTGGTCGACAATGCCAACTTGCTGAAGTGTGCAAAGTTGCTTCGTAGGCGCAATGTTTCTGTTAAGTGCCAGGACTTTGAAGCAATTCTTGATCGTGTTGTGGAACACGATTTCGTTTTTCTGGATCCTCCCTATGTTACCTCTCACAACATGAACGGATTCGTAGATTGGAACGAAAAGCTATTTTCCTGGAGCGATCAGGTGCGTTTAGCTGGTGTGGCAAAAAAGCTCGTTAGTAAGGGCGCTAATGTCCTAATTACAAACGCTCATCACCCTGATGTTTTAGAATTATACGCCGATTTCTACAGCACGACTTTCGCCAGAATGTCTACTT
Organism: Rhodospirillaceae bacterium; assembly: GCA_019752235.1. Classification (GTDB taxonomy): domain Bacteria; phylum Pseudomonadota; class Alphaproteobacteria; order Rhodospirillales; family Rhodospirillaceae; genus SHVO01. The sequence continues at coordinate 4,841 of JAIEMI010000172.1, read as the reverse complement.
TAGCGGGTGATAAATCTCGACGCACGCAAACATCTGAGGCAATCTTCTGCGGGGGGCCAGCGTATTCGGCTCTGAAATATTCAGCAGTAGATAGCGGGGCGAAATGTCATGGCAGTAAAGCCAGCAAACGTCGAATTGCTCGACCCAATCAAGCTCACGCCCAACCCAGATAATCCTCGTCTAATATTTCGTCAACAAGAGCTCGATGAGTTAGAGGAAAGCATAAACAACCAGGGCATTTTAGTGCCCTTGACTGTGTATGCGTCTAAACAAAATCACTACGTGTTGTTGGATGGCGAGCGCCGTTGGCGCTGCGCTCGGAAGTTGGGTCTAAATAAAGTCCCAGTAATTATTCAGCCAAAGCCTGAGCGTGTGCAGAACATCATGATGATGTTTGCAATCCACAATGCTCGAAGAGATTGGGATCCGCTTCCGACCGCACTTAAGTTGCAAGAGTTGGAACGGGAGTTGCAAAAAGCTCGCGGAAAGAAGCTTACCGAAGCAGACTTGGCTGCAGCAGCTTCCCTATCTAGGGGGTCTGTACGACGGTATAGAAAAATACTCAAAATACCGAAGGACATCCAAAAGTCTCTCCTGAGAGATTTAGAAGATCCGACGAGCCAAAAAGCACTCTCCGTAGATCAGGTGCTAGAGGCGACTGACGCAACGGATCTCTTAAAAGGGGCAGGCATCATTTCGGAAATCGAAGAGCGTCCCCTTCTGGATTCTATTATCGAGAAATTCAAAAGTGGCGTTGTTAAGAGCACTGTCGAGCCTCGCAAGCTTGGTGCGCTCGCCCGCTTTGTACGTAAGAAGAGTATTACTGTGTCACGCGCCCGGAATGTCGTGTTGAAATTCAGTGCGCGTCCTACAATGACTATTGAAGACGTAACGTCGCAGACTATTCAAAGTGCCGAAAGGCATCGCTCACTTGACCGCGGGCTAACCGCCTTCGAGGAAAAGTGGTTAATAGAGATTGAGAAAAACCCAATTCTAGCGGTCGATTTTCGCGATCGAATAGAAGAAATAATACGCAGGCTTCGCGCTCTTTTGTAGGGGCGCGAACAATGGCAAAAAAACCCGTCCAATTTCTCACAGTTCCGGCCGAGCTCCAGCCGATTGCCCACGCCTGTCGCCAGTACCTTCTCAACAACGGTTTAAAGCTGATCCTTGAGCATAAGGAGCACCACTTTCCCGAAACAGCCACGATCTATGGGAAGCATAAGAAGGAACAGCATTTCTACATTTTTGATCCGCATTTGAAAAAAGATCGCCTAACCCTTTGGGCTGGATACGGTAAGTCATGTCCTCACGGTTCGTTTGTTTCGCTTTGCGCGCCAAGTGATGCGATTGGTGCGAATGATTTGGTATTTATGCAAAATCTCGGGCTTGGATTGCTGGTTTTAAGAGACGATGGTGGCGTAGCTGAGTTGCTCCAGCCGGTCGATCTTTCTTTAAGGGTGGCGCTTCCTCCGCTCGACCGACATCGTCCTGCGGTCAAGGTGGAACTGTCTAAAGTACATAGTTTGTTTGGTCGGGGAGATTGGAAGCGAGGATTTGAAGAGGCATGCAAGGTGGTGGAAAAAAACGCCCGAACCTATCTGCGTAGGCAAGCAAAAGCGAATAACGTTATTGTTCCCTCAAAAAAGGGAAAGACAAAGAAGCTCTCGGTGGGAGAGATTGATCGAATGCCATTGGGTGCTTTAGCTAAAGTCTTTTGCAATAAGATGACTCCCACGCCAATAGACAACCAACTTTGTACGGGCCTTGAGATAATTAATCCGGATCGCATTAATGTCGCGCATCACATCCTTACTGCAAAAAAAGAGGCACAGTTGCGAGCTAATGTTGGTAGGCATATGTGGACAATCGATAATTTGCTGATCAGTATCCCGCCTTAGGATGCTAGCTGATGTTAACGTCTATATTCGTTTGTATAGTTGATCATGTCCTCCACCGTCCACAACATCACCAAAGACACCATCGGGCCCGTGTCCGATCTCATGTTCGCGCCGTGGGTTAAGGAGCTGAAGCTTGAATGGCTTGAGGTCGAAAAGGGGCGTGTGCTGGCGCGGCTGCGGCGCCAACCAAAATTGTGTCACTTCTCGCCGGGCCGGCCCGACTTCGCCGACAGCTCAAGCATGAGCGGGCAGGTACTCATGGCCGCCATCGACACGGTGTTCTCCATGGCCATTGCGACGGGTGACGCGGTCAGCCGCGGCACGATCTCGCAGAACAACAACTTCGTCTCGGCGGCCAACACCGAGAGCCTCCTGCTGGAAGCCAAGGTGCAGCGCTTCGGCAAGGCCATCGCCATCGGTGAGACGATTGTCACCGACGAAGCTTCGGGGCGGCTGGTGTGCCACGCGACCTCGACTTTTGCGATGAATCCGCCCGAAAAAGCCAAGTAACACGCGTCCGGGCCTTCCTGAGATACTAAGTCCGGACATTCGCCGCTTCCCGCCGCCGCCCGCCAGGGCTACACTTTACCCTCAGTGAGCGGATCAATCCTGGGAGGGGTTTTATCATGCGCGCGTTGGCTGTGATTGCGTCAGTGGCCGCTGTTGCGGTGTTTACGATGAGCGCGGAGGCGGCTCCGAAGGCTGCCCAAAAAACGAATAAATCCGAGACGGCAGCGCCCGCCTCGTTGCCCCTGGTGGTGCCGGTGGGCGTCACCTTTTCCTCGGTGGTGTTTAAAATCAATCCGGACTCACAAAGCGCGGCGGCGGCGGACATTCCGCTGCTCCGCAGCCAGGGTGTTCCGGTCTACGCCGACGCTAACGGCAAAACCCTCTACACCTTCGAGAAGGACGACACGCCGGGCGTGTCTAAATGCACCGGCGAGTGCGCCACCGCGTGGCCGCCGTTCCTGGCGGGCGCCGACGCCAAAGACGACGGCGAATGGACCATCGTCACGCGCGACGGCGGCGCCAAGCAGTGGGCCTGGAAAGGCAAGCCGCTTTACACCTTCGCGCAAGACACCCAGCCCGGCGACGCCAAGGGCCAGGACGTCATGAAGATGTGGAAGGCCGCGGTCTACGAACCGATGATGAAACTCGCCGCATCGCCCGGCATCGGCGTGCGCGAAACCTTCAGCGTCGACGGTCAGGTGCTGACCGACAAGGACGGCATGACGCTTTATATGTCGGACGCCGACAAAACCAACATCTCGCTCTGCGACACGGCGTGCGCGCGCACCTGGGTGCCCGTGGCCGCGCCGCGCCTGGGCGTGCCCGTGGGCGACTTCTCCATCGCCGAACGTCCCGACGGCATGAAGCAGTGGGCCTATAAGGGCAAACCGCTTTACACCTACGCCGGCGACGTCCGCAGGGGCGACGCCAACGGCGCGCGCGTCAGCCCCAAATGGCATCAGGCCATGGTCGTGCGGTACTTCCTGCCGCCCGATGTGGACGTGCGCATGCATGACAAGCATGGCCCCATGCTCGCCACCGCGTCCGGCATGACGCTTTACGCGCGTGATAATCACCGCTTCACCCTGGCGGGCGGCAGCCACGACGACCGCAACGCCTTGCGCGGCGAACCCGGCGTCGGCCGCAAGATCGGCGTGAAGGGCTGCGAAGGCGAATGCCTGGCCGAATGGACGCCGCTGAAAGCCACGGCCGCGTCACAGCCCTGGGGCGAATGGAACGTGGTCACGCGTCCCGACGGGTCGCATCAGTGGGCCTATCGCGGCTTTCCGCTGTACACCTACACCGGCGACAAAAAGCCCGGCGACGCCGTGGGCCACGACGTCTATCAGCTCACCAGCGGCAACAACGGCCTCTTCTGGCGGGTCGCGCTGCCGTAACGCCTCTCACGTTAAGATCCTCACCCTCCCGCTACGCGGGCCCCTCCCTCTCCCGACGCACGCGGTAAACGCGCGCTAACATAAAGAAGGGCCGGCCTCCGGCCGGACCGGGAGAGGGGCCGGGGTGAGGGGCTTGCGCGATCACGCACGACGCTGTTTGATCGCGCATGTTTAGAATTTCTCGTCGCGCAGCACTTCTCAGCGGCCTTTCACTCCCCTTCGTGCGTCCCGCCGCCGCCGCCGAAGGCACGCTGAAGCGTGGCAACCGCTACGAGCCCGCCAGTCTCGATCCGCACAAGATCAACACCGGATACGAGCGCAACATCGTGCAGGACTTGTTCGAGGGCCTGACGGTGTACGACGCCGAAGGTCATCCGGGGCCCGGCCTCGCCGCCTCCTGGGCCACCAGCCCCGACGGCAAAACCTACACCTTCCGCCTGCGCCCCAATCTCACGTGGTCCGACGGCGCGCCGCTCACCGCGGCGGACGCGGTGTTCTCGCTGCGCCGCCTGATGGAGCCCAAGACCGCCGCGCACTACGCACAGCTCCTGTACCTGATGAAGAACGGCCGCGCCGTGAACACGGGCGCAGCGACTTCCGATACGCTGGGCGTCGCCGCGCCCGATCCCGCCACCGTGATCATCGAACTGGACTCGCCCGCGCCCTATTTGCCGGAGCTGCTGGCCAATAGTTTCGCCGCCGTTCTGCCGCGCCACGTCATCATGAAGCAGCCCGACACCTGGACCAAACCCGGCGTCATGGTCAGCAGCGGCGCCTTCACTCTGGAATCTTGGGAGCCGCAAAACCGCATCGTGCTCGCGCACAATCCGCGCTTCTACGACGCGGCGGCGTCAAAGCTCGCGCGCGTGATCTACGTGCCCACGGCGGACCTCGCGGCCGGTCTCGCGCGGTTTCGTGCGGGTGAACTCGACATGCAGCTCGATTTTCCCGTGGCGCAAGTGGACGCCTTGCGCGCCGAGATGGCCATCGAGACGCGCCTGACGCCGTCGCTGCTCACCTATTACCTCGCGCT
>JAIEMI010000295.1 GCA_019752235.1 Rhodospirillaceae bacterium | reverse complement strand
GCGTAGCTCAGTGGTAGAGCACAACCTTGCCAAGGTTGGGGTCGAGAGTTCGAATCTCTTCGCCCGCTCCATTCTTCTCCGCCCTTCGTGTGCGCCGGCATAGCCGAGGCAACACGCGCCGGGTCGATCCCGCGTTTTCCGCCTCACCGCCTCTGCCCCGAAACGTCCGTACCGGCGGTCAGCCGGTTGATCTTTGCCGCCCAGCCGTGAAGGATGCCTCATTCATTTTGGGAGGCTTCCATGATCCGCCGGATTCTTTTCGCCGCTGCTGTCATCGCGTTCGCCACGCCGACCTTCGCCGCCGATACGCCCTCCGCCGCGGGCGCCAAGGTCTACATCATCGCGCCGGCCAACGGCGCGACCGTCACCGGTCCTGTGACCGTGCAATTCGGCTTGAAGGGTATGGGCGTCGCACCCGCGGGCGTGGAGATGGAGAACACCGGCCATCATCACCTGATCGTCGATGCCGCGACGCCGCCGCTGACCGAATATCTGCCCACCGGCGACGCGAAAGTCATTCACTTCGGCAAAGGCCAGACCGAGACCGAGCTGAAGCTCGCACCGGGCCAGCACACCCTGCAGCTGGTGTTCGCCGACAAGGACCACAAGCCGCACCAGCCGCCGGTGGTCTCCGAGAAGATCACCATCACCGTAAAGTAAGCAGGTGAGCATGGAGGACGTCATGACGGACTCCATCACGCCCTTTATGCTCAGTATCCCGGATAGCGAGCTGGAGCTTTTGCGGCGCCGGCTTGGCGAAACACGTTGGCCCAATGCTGAAACCGCCGACGGCTGGGTTCAGGGCGTGCCGCTGGCGTGTGCGAAAGCGTTGGTGGAGTACTGGCGGACCGCTTACGACTGGCGGCGCTGCGAATCGAAGCTCAACGGCTTCGGTCAGTTCCGCACCACCATCGACGGCCTCGGCATTCACTTCCTGCACGTGCGCTCAAAGCATCCGGACGCGCTGCCGCTGCTCATGACGCACGGCTGGCCGGGTTCGGTGATCGAGTTTCACAAAGTGATCGGACCTTTGAGCGACCCCACGGCCCACGGCGGCAAAGCCAGCAACGCCTTTCACGTCGTCGCGCCGTCGCTGCCGGGTTACGGGTTTTCCGACAAGCCCGCCCGCAAGGGATGGAACGTAGACCGCATCGCCGACGCCTGGATCACGCTGATGCGGCGTCTGGGTTATCAGCGCTACGTGGCGCAGGGCGGTGACTGGGGATCGGTGATCACCACCACCATCGCGCAGAAGCGCCCGGCGGAGCTTGCCGGCATTCACGTCAACCTGATTGCCGCGCCGCCGCAGCCGCTATCGGATCCGCCGACGCCGGAAGAGCAGGACGCGGTGGCCGCCGGCCAACTCTATCAAACCGCCGAGAATGGTTATGCCCTCGCGCAAGCCACCAAGCCGCAGACGCTGGGGTACGGCTTAGCCGATTCCCCGGCCGGACAAGCCATGTGGATCTATGAGAAATTCCAAAGCTGGACGGATTGCGGCGGAGATCCGGAGAGCCTGCTCACGCGCGATGAAATTCTCGACAACATCATGCTCTATTGGCTGACCAACAGCGGCGCTTCATCTGCGCGCTTGTATTGGGAGAGCTTCGCCAGCCAGGTGGGCCGCTTGAGTGCCGGTGTGGATGTGCCGAGCGGCTTCAGTCTTTTTCCAAAGGAGCTTGTGCGTCCGCCCCGTGCATGGGTGGAGCGCGTCTTCAGCAATATTATCCACTGGAACAAGCTTCCGCGCGGGGGGCACTTCGCCGCCTTCGAGCAGCCGGAGATCTTCGTCGATGAGGTCCGCGCCTGCTTTCGGTCTTTACGCTAAACAGCGGCGCGTCGGTTGACGGACATGAAGCGTTGCGCCAGCGTCGTCATTAAAATGCCGCCGGGCACGGTTCACGGGGAACATATCCACGAAAGAGTCGTTGGCCTGATGGGACGGGATGCGCGAGGGTCCGGTGTTTGCACTTTATTATGAACAGGACGATGGCCGCTTAAACTGGATCGCGTCCTGCCACGACGTCAGATCTGCACGGCACTTGGCCCTGGTTTATTCCTCCGGCAGCGCCGCGCCGGTCGTCTGCGTTTACAATGACAATCTGGGCGGGACAAAGCACTGCGGCATATACAAAGACGGCAGGGAAATGATGGGGAGCCCCTACACGGACCCCCGACTCTTCGCCGGAGACGTCCCAAGTCAGCCTCGGTCTCAGCATTTCTGATTCTGTAGGCTGCACGAATTTTTTAGCCTGCGCCCCTGGCATTTATACGGCCCCACCCCACGTAGGTTGACGACAGAGGCCGGGGGAATCATCCATTTCAACATTTTGTGCGCGGGCCAGGCTGATGTTTCATCAGCCTCCCTTCAGCATACGCCGGCCGTTAACATTCAGCCCAGGAGCCCTTCGCGATGTCTCTCTCCATGTATCAGGCCGGAATTCCGGTGGTGATCCGTTACCTCAACAATCTGTCGACGCTGATCGACAAGGCCGCGGCCCACTGCGAGGCCCGCAAAATCGAGCCCAGCGTTCTCATCAACTTTCGCCTGACACCCGATATGTTCCCCTTCGCGCGTCAGGTTCAGATCGCCACCGATCAGGTCAAGGGCATGGCCGCGCGCCTGGCCGGCGTCGATGTCCCAAGCTATGCCGACACCGAGGCGACGTTTCCCGAACTGAAGGCGCGCATCGCCAAGACCGTGGACTTCCTGAAAACCTTTAAGCCCGCTCAGATCGATGGCACGGAAGAAAAAGAGATCACACTGAAAGCCGGCCCCACGGAATTCAAGTTCAGGGGTGATGATTATTTGGTGGGTTTCGTGCTGCCCAACTTCTATTTCCACGTGACGACCGCCTACGCCATCCTGCGCCATTGCGGCGTGGATGTGGGTAAACGCGATTTTCTCGGCGCTTAATTCGCCGCATACGTTCGAAATAAAAAGGGGCGCCGTTAGGCGCCCTTTTTTTATCCGGCATTCTTCATGCGGTGTGATGGACTGTGGTAGTCCATGAAGGCCATCAGGACGGAATTATAAATCCCGGGCTGTTCGGACGGCACGCCATGGCCGCAATCGGGAATCTCCACGATCTTCGAACCGCCGACCGCTTCCGCCGTGCCGCGCATCAGCCACGGCACCTGCAATTCATCGTGCTCGCCGACGACGAACAGCGTCGGCACCTTGAACTTGGAATAGTCCACGGGCTTGGTGTCGCGCATGATCTTGTAAGCGTCGCCAAAGCGATTGGTATAGGTGGCCGCGTCTTGCGGACGCTTGGACTCGTTCAGCTTGCGGAACAAGGAGCCCAGGTAGGCCATCTGCGGATCGCGCTGCGCAAAGGTGTTGCCGCGCGAATGGGCGCCGATGGTGAACCCCTTGGAGAACTTATCCAGCATTTCGCCGGCCCACTTGTTGAGCGTCGCGGTCTGGAAACCGAACACACAGGCGGTCATCACCAGGGCATGGACGCGGTCGGGATGAGCTTGCGACACCTTTGAAACCGCGGAGCCGCCCGCCGAATGACCGTTGAGAAACGCCTTGTCAATTTTCAGGTGGTCCATCAACGCCAGAAGGTCACGCTCGCCGTTAGGTGAGTCCTCGACGCCTTCACTTTGGCCCAGGCCGCGCGCGTCATAGGTCAGGCATTTATAGCGGTTGCGCAGGGCGTAGACCTGCTGCCACCAGCCCAGGTGCGAGCCGCCGCCGCCGTGGACAAAGACGGCCCATTCGCCTTCACCTTCCACTTCATAATAGAGATTGATGCCGTTGATCTTTGCCGTAGGCATGGGTGCACCCCTCGTCTATGCGCGTGAATTGCCGTTGATGCTGTGGAAGAACTCCACCAGCGACCACTTCGGCGGTTTGGCTTTTGCATCTCTGCGCTTGGCGTCGACGCTTTGCAGGAAATCCAACAGCAGCGCGTTGTAGATGTCGCTCTGCTCCTGTCCCGGGCCGTGGCCCGAGCGCGGCACTTCCACCAACTTCGCGCCGCCGACTTCTTTGGCGGTGGCGCGAATCAACCAGGGCAGCGTCAGCGCGTCGACCTCGCCCACCGTGAACAGCGTCGGCACTTTGAATTTGGAATAGTTTACCGGCTTGGTGTCGCGCATGCGCTCATAGACCGCGCCGAAGCGCTTGGTGTACTGCGCCGGATCGCCCGGGCGCACGCCGGCGTTGAGACGGCCCAAGGTTTGATTGAGAAAATAGGACTTAGGATCCACTTGCGCCTGATAAGACGCCAGCGAGTTGTCGCGGATGTCGAAACCCTTCTCAAACTTGGCCAGCATCTCGGCGGACCATTTGCTGAGGGCGGGCGTGAAGAAGCCGAAGGGTGTGTCGGTCATGATGAGGCCGTGCACGCGTTCGGGATGCTGCTGGGCGATAGTCGACACAGCCCAACCGCCCGCCGAATGGCCGTTGAGATAGGCTTTGTCGATCTTGAGATGCTCCATGAGCGCCAGCAAATCCTTGCCGCCGGACGGGGCGTCTTCAATGCCCTCGCTTTGACCGAGGCCGCGCGCGTCGTAGGTCACGCATTTATAGCGCTCGCGCAGGGCGTAGACTTGCCGCCACCATGTGATGTGAGAACTGCCGCCGCCGTGGACAAAGATCAGCCAGTCACCCTGACCTTCGACGTCGTAATACAGATTGATATCGTTGATTTTGGCGATGGGCATGGGAATTCTCTCAGGCTGCGTTTAGGCTGTGGAAATACTCCACCAGCGACCAATTCGGACGTTGATACGTGTTATCGCGGCGTTCGGCGTCGACGCCGCGCAGGAAATCCGAAAGCAATGCGTTGTAGGTCTCCATCTGCTCGCGGGGTGGCCGGCGCGCGGCAACACCCCGGTTTGCGCGCCAGCCGCCCTGGCCTTCCCCTTCATGATAAAGATCGATGTCGTTGAGCCTGATGATCGGCATGGGGTTATGCCGAAGCCGCTGTATTCCACGTGGCCCAGTTGGGGAACACACGCGGGAGATCGTTTTCGGTGACGCCGTACCAGCGCGCGATGGGCGCGAGGTATTGCTCGATCGACATGGACGGCAGCCAGCGGCCATCGCCCACCACATCGTCGGGCCCGCTAAGAACCGGCCTCGGATAAAGACCCCGCACGGCCTGCGTCGCCGCGCCGCCCACCACGAGATGATTATTGCCCCAGGCGTGTTCAGTGCCGCCGTCCCAGTTGGCTTTATAGCTGCGGCCAAATTCGGACATGGTGAAGGTGGTGACGTTGTCCTCAAGACCGAGGCCGATCATAGCCGACTGGAAAGCCGCCAGCGCCGCGGCGAGATCCGCATAGAGGGCCGCTTGGCGGACCATTTGGTCTTCATGCGTGTCGTAGCCGCACTGGGACACGAGAAAGGCCTGGTGATGATGACCAAAAGCTTCACGGGCTTCGATCCTGCGCGCGGCGCGGTGAAATTGCGCGGCCACGTCTGTGGTCAGATGTTTGAAGTTGCGATCCACTTGTAAGGCCTGCGCCGGGGCGGACGGCGTTTCCTGGACCGTGAACAGCGCACCCGCCGTCGCGGCGTTGAACCGCGCGAGCGTGGTGACGATTTCGGCGTCGCGGCCCCAATGAGCCTCGGCTTCGGCATGCAGCATGACGTTGGTGGGACGTAGATCGGGCCGTTGTTGATAGAGCGCTTTGGTCAACGGCTGCGTCAACGCGCCGGTGTTCAACACAAGGCCCAGCGCGCCGCCCGCGAGATCATGCAGCGGTGCAAAGGCCGTATGAAGACCGAAAGCTGTATCGGCAAGCGGCAACAACGCGTGACGCGGCAATGCCAGCCGCGCACCGCGCGCTGCGCGGTAGGCTTCATACCGGGCGTCCAACGGCACCGCCATGTTCCACCCGTCGTGACCGCCAAAAAGAAAAACACCGACCACTGCGCGAAAATCGACAGCGCGGAAACCGGAAACGGATTTTGATTCCACATTCGGCCTCGCATAGGCGGCGCCGCCGAGCGCTGTAACAGCACCCGCCGCAGCCTTCATCAATGTTCTTCGAGACCACGGCATGGACTCTCCTCCCCTTCCCGAAGAATCCGATTTTAACGATTCGGCTGGCACCGATGCAAAATAGCACCACCCGCCAAAAATATGTCCGGACATGGGGACGAGCGCAAGGCTCATCCTTTAAATGATTGCATATAAACGATACCGTCTTGGCCATTCCCGGTTGAAGCCGGGAAACACCGGACAATAACGGCCGGGAGGCCATCCGGTGTGTGTGCGGACAGCCGCGCACTCACGCCACAACGGCACGCCACTATGGGAGGAACTATATGTCCAAGAAAGATTGCGCGTCTGTAACGCCATGCGCCACGACCAAACACCGCAATATTCTGCTGAGCAGCGGCTCGGCTTTCGCGATTTTCAGCGCCATGGCGTTCGCGCCGCAGCCGGTGCAAGCCGCCGATACCGCGGCCCTGGTCGGCCTCGAAGAAGTGGTGGTCTCCGCCCGCCGCGTTGATGAAAACTTGCAGCGGACACCGCTGTCGGTCACCGCGCTCGGCGCCGACGCGCTGAAGAGTATGAACATCACGCGCATTCAAGAACTAGGGGCGGTAACGCCGAACCTGGTGATTCGCGACGCCGCCTCCAACGGCATGGGCACCATCGCTTACCTGCGCGGCATCGGTTCAATCTCGGTGCAAGTGTTGGGCGATCCGCCGATCAACATTTACGTCGACGGCGTGGTGCGTCCGCGCCCGACCGGCAACGCTTTCGACCTACCCGACGTGGAACGCATTGAAGTGCTGCGCGGACCGCAAGGCACGCTGTTCGGCCGCAACACCACCGGCGGCGCCATCGCGCTCTATACCAAGGCCCCGACGGAAGAATTCGGCGGATCCCTGTCGGCGTCCTACGGCAAGAATAACGAGGTCAGCACCGAGGTTGTCGTCAACACGGGAGCGCTGGGCGATACCGGCATCCGTTCCAAGTTGACCTTCCAGCACCACACCCGCGACGGCTGGATCAACACCCCTGGACGCGGAAAGTCCAATTCCGCCGGCTATCAGCGCACGACCTCGGGCGCCTTTACCTTGGCCGCCGATCCCACCGATCAGCTGTCGATCACCAACACGACCTACTTCGACAAGATCAACAGCCTGACGGCCTATCAGTTGGTGTTTGCCAACGCGACGGCCCTATCGGCCTTCAGCACGTCGCCCGGACTGGGCGGTCCGCCGGTGATTATCGGCACGACGCCGCTGGATATCTATTACTCCGACCCGCGCCGCCTGAATGATCCTTACGCCACGTCCTGGGGCAATACGCTGAACATCGCCTACGAAGCCAGTGAAAACCTGACGATCAAGTCCATCACCGGCTTTTCGGGCATGATCCAGAAACAAACCGGACAACTCGGCGGCAGCATGTTGTTCGGCACGGTCAACCGCGGCGGCGGCGTTACCCGCACGGAACCGATCAACACCATGACCTCCAACAACAGCAACCGGCAGACCCAGTTCAGCGAAGAACTGCAGGCCAGCGGCACCTTCGGCGAGTTCAGCTACACCGCCGGTCTCTATTATTTCATGGAAGACATCTATGAAAATCTGACGACCAACACACCGGCCGTGGGCGCCGTGTACACGCTGACCGAACTCAACCGGAATTACACGCCCAAGACCAACTCCTACGCGGGTTACGCCAACCTGAGCTACAAACCCACGGCGCTGGATGAGAAGTTGGAAATCACCGGCGGCATTCGCTACACCGACGAAAAGAAGTCCATCACCCGTAACTCGCTCACGACCTCAAGCTCGGCCGGCGTCACCAACAATACGCCGAACCAATCACTCAGCAAATCATGGAACAATGTCGGCTGGACGGGCTCGGTGTCCTATCAATGGACACCGGACATCATGACCTATGTGCGTGGGTCGTCGGCCTTCCGCGCCGGTTCTTACACCGCCGTACCCGGCACCCCGCCGGTGGATCCGGAAAAGGCGACCGGCGTCGAAGCCGGCTTCAAGTCGGAAGCCTTCGACAATCGCCTGCGCCTCAACGGTGCGTTCTTCAAAACCTGGTACGACAACCTGCAAATCAGCCAGCGCAACGCCGCGACTTCGGTCAGCGTTACGGTCAACGCAGGTAAAGCGACCTTTACCGGCTTCGATCTGGAAGGCACCGGCATTCTCGGAAACGGCTTCCAAATCAACGGCAGCCTCGGCTACGTCAAACCCAAGTATAAAGAATACTTCTTCCTGAGCTCTACGGGCGTACCCACCAATATCGCGCAGTATGGGCGTTTCCCGCTGGTGGCACGCTGGACCTGGAACCTCGGCGGCCAGTACACCGCCGACCCGATGGATATCGGGGTGCTCTCGGCGCGGGTCGATTATTCGCAACAGAGCAGCTATGTCTTTCAACCTGTCGGCGTGATCCCGGCGGGTGTTGTGCAACCCACGGCGCTAACGCTCTCGCCCAACAACGACACGCAGAAGTCGGGCAAGGCCAAGAACCTGCGCGTCAACCTGGCGCTGTCCGAGATTCCGGTCGGCACCGATACCCTGCAAAATGTTCAGGTCCAGCTCTACGGCGACAACCTGACCAACCATCGCTACCGCCTGAGCGGCGTCGACTTCGGCACGTATGCCACGGCGTCCTTCAACCGGCCACGGTCCTACGGCATCCGTCTGAGCGCCGACTTCTAGGTGTTTTGGATATAGGTCCGCCGACGGAGCGGACATCTAAGATGGAAAAGGGCGGCCATTTGGCCGCCCTTTTCTGTTTCGGGGCTTTGATTCCCTGAAAATTCACGCTGGAGGCCGGTTCCCGGCTCCATTTGGAATCCCTGTCGGCGGCGGATATGCTAAGAATGTGAAGGCCTTGCGGGCCAATGCGATCTGGTCCTCCTGGCCGCTACACATACGTCTCGGGCGAAAACGCCCGGTGTTATCGGGCGTGCGCCCGTTGGGGGAGAAATCAAATGCCGACGAAGACCGTGGCCGCTGCGGCCGAGTACGACCTATCTGCACTCATTGCCGCGGTTGTCGCCCTGGCGGAGAAGAAGTCCGCCGCGAAAAAGAATGGCCACGGTGCCGACTTCCCGGTGTTCATCCGCCAGTTTTTTGCTGGAAGTCCACCCGACGAATTGCGCACGCGCTCGACCGAGACTCTGCTTGAGGCCGCCGCGCGCGCTTGGGAGCTGCTCCAGACCCACAAGACCGGCACGCCCAAGATCAAGATCTCCAATCTCGACGGCGGAAACCCGCGCACCGTCGTGCAGATCGTCAACGACGACATGCCCTTCCTGGTGAGTTCGGTGTCCTGCGAACTGGACCGCATGGAGATGAGCCCGCTGCTGGTCATCCACCCGGTGCTGAGCGTACGCCGCGACATGGACGGCACGCTTGAACAGTTGTGCGCGCCCAACGAACACAACGACGATCCCGAGGCCGACAACGGCATCAAGGCGGAATCGGTAATGCACATCGAAATCGCCGGCTTCAGCGAAGACGAGATGGTGGAGCGCCTGCGCGACAACATCACCTCGGTCTTAAGCGACGTACGATACGCCGTACGCGACTGGGCGGCCATGCGCCGCGAGATCGGCCACTTCGCCGCCGACTTCGACGGTCCCGTGACCGGCGTAAAGCCCGCCCGCACCAAGGAAGTCACCGACTTCCTGCGTTGGCTGCACGACGATCATTTCACCTTCCTGGGGTACCGCCGCTTCCGCTTTGAAGGTGCGGGCAAGAACCGCAAACTCAAGATCGAGCAGCAGCACAGCCTGGGCGTGCTGACAAAAGCCCGACTCATGATCTTTGAAGGGTTGACGGACGGCGCGCCGCTGCCGGCGCAGTTCGCCGACTTTATCGACAGCCGCAACTTGCTGCTGATCCTGAAGGCCAACCAGCGTTCCACCGTGCACCGCCGCGTCCACTACGATGTGGTCGCCGTAAAGATCATCGATGCCAGCGGCGCCGTCACCGGCATGCACATGGTGGTGGGCTTGTTCACCGCCGACGTCTACACCAATAGCCCCAACTTCGTACCGGTACTGCGCAACAAGCTGGACCGCATCCGGGAACGCGTCGGTTTCCGCAAGCACAGCCACGACGACAAGATTCTCCAGAACGTTATGGAGAATCTGCCGCGCGACGAGCTGTTTGAAACCTCCGACACCCAGCTCATGCAAACCGCGTTGGGGATTTTGCACCTGCAGCAGCGCCCGCGCACGGCGGTGTTTATGCGACCCGACCAGTTCGAGCGTTTTGCCTCGGTCTTGGTTTATGTGCCGCGCGACCGCTACGACACCGCGCTGCGCCTCACCATCAGCGACATCTTGCTAAAGGCTTTCGACGGCCGCCTGTCTTCCTTCTACACCCAGGTCACCGACAGCCCCTTGGCGCGCCTGCACTACATCATCGCCACCAAGCCCGGCCGAGTGCCCAAGGTCGACGCGAAGGAGATCGAGGCGCGCATCACTAAAGCCGCGCGGGCCTGGAGTGATGATTTGCAAAGCGCGCTGGTCAAAGCCCATGGCGAACGCGCCGGCAACCATCTGGCCGACACCTACGCCCACGCCTTCCCGGTGGCTTATCGCGAGCGTTTCGATGCCGAGACCGCCGTCGGCGACATGACCCGCATCAACGCCGTCATGGAAAGCAAACAGACCGGCATCCATGTCTACCAGTCGCAAGGCGCTACCGGCGGCACGGTCTGCATCAAAATCTACAACGTCGGCGCGCCGCTCCCTCTGTCCGACGTGATGCCCGTTTTGGAACACATGGGCTTCAAGGTCATGGGCGAAGAACCTTTTCAGATTACGCCCATGGGGTCCGCCGGCGGACGCGGCCCGGTGTGGCTGCAGAACTTCAGCATGACGGTGGCCACCAACGCGCCCATCGACGTCACCAAGTCGCGCGCGGAGTTGGAGGAAGCCTTCCAGCGCGTGTGGGGCGGCGATATGGAAAGCGACGGCTTCAACAAGCTGGTCGCCTTGGCCGATCTGGCCTGGCGCGAAGTGACAATCCTGCGCGCCTACGCCAAATACCTGCGTCAGGCGACCTTCCCCTTCTCGCAGGCCTATATCGAAAACGCCTTCGCCGCCCATCCAAAGGTGGCACGCCTGCTGGTGGACCTGTTCCTCAATAATTTCGATCCCGCGCTGAATACCGGCGCGAAGGCCAAAACCACCGCGGCCAAGGTCGAAAAAATCCGCGGCGAGATCGCCGCGGCGCTGGATGCCGTCACCAATGCCGACGAAGACCGCATCTTGCGCCGTTATCTCAACCTGATGGATTCGACGCTGCGCACCAACTTCTTCCAGAAAGGCGCCGACGGCAAATTCAAGTCCTATACATCGTATAAACTCAACAGCCGCACGATCGAAGAATTGCCGCTGCCGCGCATGAACGTGGAAGTGTTCGTCTACGCACCGCGCGTCGAGGCGATTCACTTGCGCGGCGGCAAGGTCGCCCGCGGCGGTATCCGCTGGTCCGACCGGCGCGAGGATTTCCGCTCGGAAGTGCTGGGCCTCGTCAAAGCACAGATGGTGAAAAACTCCGTCATTGTGCCGACGGGCTCCAAGGGCGGTTTCGTCGTCAAGCGTCCGCCAGCCACCGGCGGCCGCGATGCGTTTCAGGCCGAAGGCATCGAGTGCTACAAGACCCTGCAGCGCGGCCTGCTCGACATCACCGACAACGTCGTCAACGACAAGCTGGTGCCGCCCACGGACGTGGTGCGTAAAGACGAGGACGACCCCTACCTCGTCGTCGCCGCCGACAAAGGCACCGCGACCTTCTCCGACATCGCCAACGGCGTATCCGCCGAATACGGCTTCTGGCTGGGCGACGCGTATGCGTCGGGCGGTTCGGTGGGTTACGACCACAAGGCCATGGGCATCACCGCCCGCGGCGCGTGGGAATGTGTGAAGCGCCACTTCCGCGAAATGGGCATCGACTGCCAGACCCAGGATTTTACCTGCGTCGGGATCGGCGATATGGCCGGCGACGTCTTCGGTAACGGCATGCTGATGTCCAAGCACACCAAGTTACTGGCGGCGTTCAACCATATGCATATCTTTATTGATCCGAACCCCGAGGATCCGGCCAAAAGCTACGCCGAACGTGAACGCTTGTTCAAACTGCCGCGCTCCAGTTGGACGGATTACAATGCCAAGCTGATCTCCAAGGGTGGGGGGATTTTCGAGCGCAGCTCCAAAACAATTAAACTGTCGCCGGAAATGAAAGCGCTGCTGGAGATCAATAAAGCCGAAGCCACGCCCAACGAAATCATGAACGCTATCCTGAAGGCGCAGGTGGACCTGTTGTTCTTCGGCGGCATCGGCTCCTATGTGAAAAGCGCGGCGCAATCCAACGCCGACGCCTCCGACAAGGCCAACGACGCGATCCGCGTTAACGGCAACCAGGTCCGCGCTAAAGTGGTCGGCGAAGGCGCCAACCTCGGCATGACGCAGCTGGGACGCATCGAAGCCGCCAAAAACGGCGTGCGCATCAACACCGACGCCATCGACAATTCCGCCGGCGTCGACTGCTCGGACCACGAGGTCAACATCAAGATCTTGCTGAACGTGCAGATGGGCATGGGCAAAATCACTTTGCCCGCCCGCAATAAGCTGTTGGCGGAAATGACCGAGGAAGTGGGCCATCTGGTGCTGCGCGACAACTATCAGCAGAGCCAGACCATTAGCATGATGCAGCACCGCGGCCCGCAACTGCTGGACGCCCAGCAGCGCACCATGAAGTTGTTCGAGCGCGAAGGCCTTCTGAACCGCGAAATCGAGTTCCTGCCTAACGACGAGGAAATCCAGGAGCGCATGGGCGCGAACCAGGGCCTCACGCGTCCCGAACTGGCGGTATTCCTGCCCTACGGCAAGATGTGGCTCTACGAGAAGATGATCAACAGCGACCTGCCCGACGATCCGGCCGTCGAACAGGATCT
>JAIEMI010000184.1 GCA_019752235.1 Rhodospirillaceae bacterium | reverse complement strand
GTCATCGTAGCGGTGGAGATAGTGGACGATGGAGAAAAACTTGCGGCGCTTAGATATTCGGGCGGCTGTTTACGCTTAATTCTCAGTTCTCGAATAATTTCCCAGTCTCCATCTTGGAGCCGATAACTAAAGGTAATACACCCGTCATCCTTTAGTACAAGGTCTATGTCCCCAGCAGTTGCGCCGACATATTCGTGCGGTTGTTCCGTCTTTTCTATGAAGTAATCCCGCACTGCTAGAATGACGTCCCTCGCAAGCGGCACTCCGCTTATCTTAATATCAAAACTCGCCAAACCCGCTTCTTGCACTTCCATCAGAAAGGCTATCGCGATTCTTTGCGTCTTCGGCTCTCCGTAATAGAGAAGTGCACCGCTCGTGATCATGCCCGTTAGCGTCTCTGAACCGTCGTGTTCCAAGACAATAGATTTGCATACCAAGAGAGCGATGGGTTTGAAGCTTGCCCGTCTATCAATCATTCTGCAGCGATCACCAGAGGAACTGCTAGACGATCCCTTTCAAAATCTGGGGCATCCAGTAACGCATTGTAGTTGATTGCTGGTTGCTCAAACGGTTTTTTTCCATCAAGCACAAACTCTTTGCCAGTGATAGCAAAGAACAGCACCCCGGCAGTATCGATGGTCCAATTGTGGGGTGATGAGAGCCAACGGTTTATCTGCGCTGCTGATCGACCGCTACGCCTTGCCAGTTCAGCTTGCGTAATTCCCGATTCAGCGAACTGGGTAAGGATGTAATCGTGGAAAAGATTACATGCGCGACGGCCCATAAGAGCCACAAGGCCGTTCGGTATGGGGTGCGCCCTATAATCTTCAGACGAGAACATAGTTGCTAACGTACTCATCGTAATATCCTTCCGGATAGGGTGGGTTCTTGTGCTCGTTGCGCAAAACTCCCTTGAGCGGCTCGAAAAGTTTCTGCCATTCGCGCGCTGTTTCTTTTTTTTCCTGTTTCCAGTCATCATTTTCGGGAAGATCGCCGCGATAACGCCAAATGAGGCCAGCAAAACAGTCCTTAGACGCAAAGCGGCCAAAGATACGAATCGTGCGGTGCTTCTTTGATTGGTGCCGGTACTCCCAAATCTCAGATTCCGGTGCCATAAGCGGGGCAAATCGCGCTCGTTTATTGCGCGGAGGATTTCGCGGCAACGCCACTATCTCGCCACGAACAAAGGACGCCAGATCGGCGTAAACTTCGGCCCATCTATCTGCATCAGCTTTGTCCGCTGAAAATTTCCAGTTAGTCACCAAGCCGAACAAGACAGGCTCCAATACAACAGTCCTTGTGATCGGCTCGCCAGGAAAGGGCAGCAATTGGCAAAGCCTATTCTGCTCAATTCTATCCCTGATATGTATGCGTATTGACATATAAGTCAATGGACCTTAACGACTCTGTTACACGAGTTCTAGCATAACGAGAGAGTAAGAAACTTAGAGCGTGGGTTTCAATGTTCTTGTTTTGTTCTAATAATGGATTTAGACTCCGCTTATGGGCAAAACGGCACCAAACCCCAATCCTCGGAACGAAGCGCGCTACATGGGTGGCGGGCTGGAGGACAGTATCGGCGTCCACCCGGACGTGCGCCGGGGCCGCGGGGCCATCAGCAACGCGGCGGGACGCTACGAGAGCCAGGGCCGCGTGGCCCTGGAAGACGGCTGGGACAATCTGGACGCGCCGCCCCCGCCCCTCTGCACCCAGATGATCAAGGACAACAGCCGCACCATCATCGCGCGCAATACCTCGCCCGATATCGGCTTTGACCGCTCCATCAATCCCTACCGGGGCTGCGAGCACGGTTGCATTTATTGCTTCGCCCGGCCCACCCACGCCTACCTGGGCTTTTCCCCGGGCCTCGATTTCGAAAGCAAGATCCTGTTCAAGCCCGACGCGGCGGCCCTGCTGGACCGGGAACTGCGCCGCCCCCGCTACAAATGCAAACCCATGATGATGGGCACCAACACCGACCCCTATCAGCCGGCGGAGCGCCACTACAAACTCACGCGCGGCGTGCTGGACGTGCTGTCGCTCTTCAACCATCCGGTCAGCCTGCTGACCAAATCGGCGCTGATCGTGCGCGATATCGACATCCTCGCACCTATGGCCGCGCGGCAACTGGCGAAAACCGCCGTGTCGGTGACCTCGCTCGACGCGCATCTGTCGCGCCAGATGGAGCCGCGCGCCTCCACGCCCCTGAAGCGCATCGACGCCATCCGTAAAATGAGCGCCGCGGGCATTCCCACCACGGTGATGTTCGCCCCCGTGATTCCCGGTCTCAACGATCATGAAATGGAATCCGTGTTGGCGGCGGCGCGGGACGCGGGCGCCACGTCGGCGGGCTACGTGATGCTGAAGCTGCCGTTGGAAGTGAAGGATCTGTTCCGCGAATGGCTGCACGCCGAGGTGCCAGACCGCGCGTCCCGCGTCATGAGCCTGGTGCGCGCCATGCGCGGCGGCAAGGATTACGACCCCAAATGGGAAACGCGCATGCTGGGCGAAGGCCCCATCGCCGACGCCGCCTCGGGGCGCTTCAGAATCGCGTGCCGGCGCTTGGGGCTCAACGATTTCCGGCCATCGCTGGACACCAGCAAGTTCAGCCCGCCGCCCAAGGCGACCAACCAACTCAGCTTTTTCTGAGGCATAAAAAAAACCGGGCGGTTTCCGTAGTGAAACCGCCCGGCCTCCCCCTCCGGCGGGTGTCGCGCCGGTAAATGCTGGACGCAGCTTAGTCAGGACTGATCGCGCGAAGAAAGTGCGATCACGCTTACGCTTAAGTCCGGACATATTTTTCCGCCGACTGTTGCAAAAAGAGCCCGTTTCCCCGTGTGCAGCGCATACTTTTTTGTGCAGCGCACACATCAACATCGAAACTTCCGGTATGGTATAGTTAGGTGTGCAAGGGAGGGTTCCATGCTCGACCGCTTCGCTCTTTTTCTGCTGACCGCAGCCACCGCGCTGCATATCGGCGGCGCTTCGGCGCAGGAATATTCGCGCGGCAACGCGCTGGTCAATCAAAGCGCTTACGCCGTCGACATGGAACGCTGGGGCGAAGGCGTGAAACTGGCGGAAGACGCCCTGCGCAGCGGCGAAGTGACGCTCGACAACCTGCCCGCCCTCTACAACAACCTGTGCATCGGCCTGACCGGATTGCGGCGCTTCAACGACGCCATCGCCGCCTGCGACAAAGCGCTGGAGATGAAGCCGCGTCAGTGGTCGTTCTACAACAACCGCGCCAACATCTATTTTTATCTCGGGCAGTTCAGCAAGGCCTTGGCCGAATACTACAAGGCGGTGACGTTCAATCCCGCCAACAGCATCTTGATCAACAATATCGGACTGACGCTGGAATACCGTAAAAGCCGCACGGAAAAGACCAGTTAATTAATGGCAGAGCAACACCGGCAGCGTCGCGTGCTGCATGACGTGGCCCGTGACGCTGCCGAGAATCAGCTGCCGCAGTTTTGACCGCGTATAGGCGCCCATCACCATCATATCCGCGCCGCTCTCCGTGGTCGCCGCCAGCAGCGCCGTGCCGGTGCGGCCCTGACGCGGCAGCGCTTTTGAGATCACCGTCCTGACGCCGTGGTGACCGAGGAAGGCTTCAAGGTCGTCCGTCGGCGCGAACCATTCCTCCTCCTCGACGCGCAGCACCGTCACCTGTTCGGCGGACTTTAGGAACGGCAAGGCCGCCGTCGTCGCGCGGGTGGCTTCGATCGATCCGTTCCAGAAAACCGCGATGCGTTTGAACGATGAGGCCGGACTGCCCTGCGGCGGCGCTACCAGCACCGGCCGGCCGCTTTGCATCAGCGCCGCGTTCAAGGTCATCAAAGCCGCGGTTTCGTTTTCGCGTGTGGGCCGGCCGAGCATAATGAGGTCGGCGCGGCACGCGCGCACCGCCACGACCTGTTCCTCGATTCCGGTGTCTTCCAGCCACGTCGCCTGCGTTCCGGCGGCGGCGCTGAGTTCCGCGAACATCGCCGCCGCGGCTTTGGCGCGCGACGCGGCTTCGCGCTCGGCGACCACCATCATCTCGTCGACCATGGCCCCCGACATGGCTTCGCCCACCAGCGGCAACGCGGCCACAGGATCGGGCCGCACATGCAGCGCGTCGACATGACAGTTTAGAATGCGGCCTACCTGCAAGGCCGTCTGCAACGTCGCCCGGCTGCCGCCGGCATCGCCGATCACGGCGAGAATATTTTTGATCGACATAGACTGACCTCCTCTTCCCCAAAAAGCTCCCGAAAGATCGGTCGGCTGATTTGTGGCCCTACCTCATTCTAAGACAGGGCCGCTCCCACCGGTTGATGGTACTCCTCGATGCCATCGGGATCCTGATGAATAATGATGTCGGCGGCCGGAAAAACCGCTTGAACCGCCTTTTCGACATCGTCGGAAATGCGGTGGGCCTCCAGCAACGTCAGGCCGCTGTCCAGAACCACGTGCATCTGGACAAATTTCTGAAGGCCGGATGAGCGTGTCCTGAGTTCATGCACGCGCTTCACCTTGGGATGCTGCTGCGCGATGGCGATGATCTCACGGCGTTCCGCTTCGGGCAGTTCCTGGTCCATCAGCCCGCCAACCGCCTTGAACGCGATGCGAACGGCGTTGGTGATCATAAACACGCTGATGCCGATGCCGAACACCGGGTCGATCCATGTCACGGCAAGGCTCGACGACAGATACAGCGAGAGCATCACGCTGGCGTTCAGCAGAAGGTCGCCGGTGTAGTGCAGCGAGTCCGCGCTAATCGCCGTGGAATCGGTTTTGAGGATGACATACCGCTGGAACGTCACCAGCAGTATCGTCGCCATCAGGGCGAAGGCGGTAACGACGATGCCGGTGATGCTGTTTTCAACCGGTACCGGGTTATGCAGATGTGAAATCGCTTCGACCATGACCAGCACGGCGGACCCGGCGACGAAAGCAGACTGCGCCAGCCCCGACAGCGGCTCGGCCTTGCCATGCCCGAAGCGATGACCTGCGTCGGCCGGCGACAGCGCCACCCGCACGGCCACGAAGGTGATGCCCGAGGCCAAAAGGTCCAGCGCGGAATCCGCCAGGCTGGACAGCATGGCGACGGATTTGGTGTCGAAATACGCATAGGCCTTCACCACGACCAGCACCGAAGCGCTGGCCATGGCGGCGTAGGTGGCGATTCGCATCAGCCGATGCAGCGAGCGCGGGACATGCATGTGATCTTCCATCGCCGCACGTTCCCCTATGGATAAAGGCGTTCTGTCCGCCAGCCTGCCCCTTGCCGGTGAAACACCAGACGATCGTGCAAGCGGTTGCGGACATCATGCCAGAACTCAACGGTCTGCGGCGCGAGACGGAAGCCCGTCCACTGCGCCGGGCGCGGCACCGGCTGGCCGGCAAACCGCGCCTCGTATTCCTCGACGCGCGCCTGCAAGAGATCGCGGCTCGGCAAGCTCCGCGATTGCTCCGAGGCCCATCCCGCGATCTGGCTCTGGCGCGGGCGCGTCACCCAATAGGCATCGGCCTCGGCGGACGTCACCTGAGTGAGAGCGCCTTCGGCCCGCACCTGACGTCCCAACGTCTTCCAGTGAAAGCAAAGCGCCGCCGCGGGGTTGGCCGCGATCTCCTGGCCCTTGCGGCTTTCGGCGTTGGTATAAAAAACAAAGCCGTCGGCATTCACGTCCTTTAGCAAGACCAACCGCAGCGACGGCTTGCCGTCGGGCGTCGCCGTCGCCAGGCTCATGGCTTCCGGCAGGTCCGATTCCTTGGCCACGGCATCATCGAACCATGCCCGGAAAAGACCGAAGGGTTCGGACACGTCAGGAATAAGCTGCGCGATCGTCATTAAAGGGTTCCAACATTACAAGTTGTAAGTCTAAAGGTCGGTCCGGGACAGGGGCTTGTCAATGCGTGCAATTTTGACATTAAACCCGCACTGAGATGCCCTGGGTTTCCCTTATTTTTGCCACCATTTCCGGTCAATCCTTGGATACTCCGGAATACGCGTAAAGGAACGCAACGCCTCCTCAAGCGTTAGTGCCACAAGACAACGACAAAACCTCATAGAAGGACAGAAGCGATGAGTGTCATGCGGATGAAAGCCCCCAAAATCATGACAGCGATGGCCGTGGTGTCCGCCCTGGCGCTGGCCGGCTGTGCCGAAGGCCAAAACGAAACCGGCGCCACGTTGGGCGGTGCGGCCCTGGGGGGCTTGCTCGGCTCGCAGTTCGGCCGCGGCGACGGACGCCTCGCCATGACCGCGCTGGGCACCCTCGCCGGCGCCGCCATCGGTAACCGTGTCGGCAAGCGCATGGACGACGTGGACCGCATGAAGATGCGCGAAGCCGAACAGCGCGCCTACGCCGCGCCGATCAACGAAACCATCATCTGGAACAACCCGAACACCGGCCACTCCGGCTCCATCACGCCGGTGCGCGACGGCCGCCGTGCGAGCGGCGAGTATTGCCGTGAGTTCCAGTCCGACATCAACGTCGGCGGCCAGCGGGAACGCGGATACGGCACGGCGTGCCAGC
The DNA here is from genome assembly GCA_019752235.1 of Rhodospirillaceae bacterium. Classification (GTDB taxonomy): domain Bacteria; phylum Pseudomonadota; class Alphaproteobacteria; order Rhodospirillales; family Rhodospirillaceae; genus SHVO01. The sequence continues at coordinate 6,412 of JAIEMI010000184.1, read as the reverse complement.
AGCCGGACGGTTCGTGGAGAATCGTCTCCGGTTAACAGAGACACATCGCGTGAGAGCAAGAGGCGGCTTTAACGGGCCGCCTCCTTTGTTTCCGGCTTTACGTCTTCCGGCGGCAGAACCACGCGCGCGAGACTGACGCTGAGCAACGCGCGTTCGGAGTTCGCGGCGTTGCGCAGATACTGGTTCACCCGCTTGGCAAGATCGCCGGCGGAAGAATCATCCTCCGGCAGACTGAAGTTCAAGCCGAGATCGAAGTGATGCACCAGATCGCCCAGCGTCGTGCGTTCGAGATCCCGCGTCAGCAGCCACCGGCCATCTTCGCCAGGGGCCGCGAAACGTCCTGTCCTGAGGTCGTTCAACACCGACATCGTCACGGTGTCCGGCGCGCCTAGAATCTTGCCGAGTTGCTCGGCCGTCATGCCCGTCCCGTGCTTACGCGCCATTGCAAGGTCGGCCAGGATTTGCAGGGCAAGCGACAACCGCCCCAGCGTGCCACTCCCGACATCCGAGCGGGCATAACGCCAATCGGGCAGCGAGCCCGTCACCACCGCCCCCGCCATCACGGCCATCCACACCAGATAAATCCACACCAGGAACACCGGCACGGCCGCCAGGGCGCCATAGATGGCCTTATAGGACGTCATGAAAATGACGTAGGCCGCGAAGGAATACCGCAGGATTGTCAGCAGCAGGGCCGCCACCGCCGCGCCCGCCAGCGCATCCTTGAACCTGATCCGCCGGTGCGGCACCAGCATGAAGATCAATGTGAGCGTCAGCCACGTCATCACCGTTGGCAGAAGGTTGCCGAGCAGGATCATCCCCGAAGGTGACGTCGTGGTCGTGCCGTCCTCTATGCTCTTACGGGCGAAGTAGCCGAAGGACGACAGACCCGCGCCCAAGAGCAGCGGGCCCAGGGTCATGATGGCCCAGAACACCAACAGGCGCTGCGGCAAGCGCCGCGGCTTGGTGATCTTGAGCACGCCGTTGAGCGCACCCTCGATGGTGAGCAACAGCAGAATGGCGGTGAGCGCGAGCCCAATGGCGCCGAAAGCCGTCACCTTGCCGGCGGCTTCGATGAACTGGCCCATGAACTCGCTGGCCTTCAAACCCGTATCGGGCATGAGATTGGCCACGATGGCGCTTTGCAGATTGATTCGCAGATCGTTGAAGGCCGGAAAGGCCGCGAGGATGGCCAGCACCAGGGCGAGGGCGGGAATCACCGCCAGCGCGGTCGAGAAGCTGAGGGCCGCCGCCGACTGCATCATCCGCGCCTCGGTGACACGCCTGAAAAGGAAAGGGATCAGGCTCGCCGGCCGTTTCAGGACGGCTTTGCCAGCCGTCATCAGACGCCGCCGCCGCGAGGGTTCCACCACAAGTTCGTCGGCCGCCGTCATACGCGCCTGCCTTGCCCAAAAGATGGTTTCGTGTAGGATGCCGCAAGTTATTGGTTCCCGAAAGGTTTTTGGCAGTTTTGGACGCGGATATGAGCGAGCAGCGGCTTCTGATGCACGGCAAGAAGGGCTTGGTCATGGGTGTGGCCAATGACCGGTCGATCGCCTGGGGGATCGCCCAGCAGGTGGCGGCCCACGGCGCGACCGTGGCCTTCACCTACCAGGGCGAGGCCCTGGAAAAACGCGTCCGGCCCCTGGCCGAAAGCCTGAAAGCCTCCCTCGTCCTGCCCTGCGATGTCACCGACGAAGCCTCGGTCGATGCGCTTTTCGCGGAAATTGAAAAAACCTGGGGCGTTCTGGATTTCGTGGTTCATGCCATCGCCTTTTCCGACAAGGACCAGCTCAAGGGCCGGTACTGCGAGACCACGCGCGAGAACTTCCTGAAGACCCTGGATATCTCGTGCTTCTCGTTCACCGATATCTGCAAACGCGCCGAGCCGCTGATGAAGAACGGCGGCAGCCTGATCACGCTCAGCTACTACGGCGCCGAGCGCGTCATGCCCCATTATAACGTCATGGGCGTGGCCAAGGCCGCGCTGGAAGCCAGCGTGCGTTATCTGGCCAACGACCTTGGCCCGAAAAACATCCGCGTCAACGCGATCTCCGCCGGTCCCATCAAGACCCTGGCGGCGTCGGGCATCGGCGATTTCCGCTACATTCTGAAGTGGAACGAACTCAACGCCCCCATGGACCGCAATGTCACCATCGAGGACGTGGGCAAGTCGGGCCTGTATTTCCTCAGCGACCTTGCCAGCGGCGTCACGGGTGAAGTCCATCACGTTGATTGCGGCTACCACGTCATCGGCATGCTGGCGCCTGAATCCGCTCAGCCCATTTCGGACCTGCTCAACGGCGCCAACCTTCACAAGTAGGCGTCATGTCGAGCAACACCTTCGGCACCCTCTTCCGCTTCACGACCTTCGGCGAAAGCCACGGCCCGGCCATCGGCTGCGTCGTTGACGGCACGCCGCCGGGGATCAAGCTGACGGAAGCCGACATCCAGGTCTATTTGGACAAACGCAAGCCGGGCCAATCCAAGTACACCACGCAAAGGCGCGAGCCGGACGCCGTGAAAATCCTGTCGGGCGTGTTCAACGGCGTCACCACCGGCACGCCCATCGGTCTGCTGATCGAGAACGTCGACCAGCGTTCAAAGGACTACGGCGAGATTTCCGAAAAATTCCGCCCGGGCCACGCGGACTACACCTATTGGGAAAAGTACGGCATCCGCGACTATCGCGGCGGCGGGCGTTCGTCCGCGCGCGAGACCGCCATGCGCGTGGCGGCCGGCGCCATCGCGCGCAAAGTGCTGATCGACCGCCTCGGCAAGACCGTCAAAATCCGCGGCGCGCTGACGCAGATCGGCCCGCATGCCATAGACCGCAAGCGGTGGGATTGGAAACACGTCGATCAAAACCCCTTCTTCTCGCCCGACGCCAAGGCGGCGGAGAAGTGGGCCGCGTATCTCGACGGCGTGCGCAAGAAAGGCTCATCGGCGGGCGCGGTGATCGAAGTCATCGCCGCAGGCATCCCCGTGGGCCTCGGCGCGCCGATCTATAGCAAGCTGGATGCGGATATCGCTTCGGCGCTCATGAGCATCAACGCCGCCAAAGGCGTGGAAATCGGCGACGGCTTCGCGTCCGCCGCGTTGTCGGGCGAAGAGAACGCCGACGAAATGCGCGCGGGCAAAAAGGCGCCGAAGTTCCTGTCCAATCACGCGGGCGGCATTCTCGGCGGCATTTCCACCGGACAGGACATCGTCGCGCGCGTCGCGATCAAGCCCACCAGTTCGATCCTGCACCCGCGCAAGACCATCGATATCCACGGCCGCAACACGACCATCAGCACCAAGGGCCGCCACGATCCCTGCGTCGGCATACGCGGCGTGCCGGTGGCCGAAGCCATGCTGGCCGTCGTGCTGGCCGATCACTTGCTGCGCCATAAGGCGCAAACTGGAAAGTAGAGCCCGGAAAACAGGGTCATAACCTCGAGACCAGCGTTTAGCCTGCGGAGAGGATTCTTTTTATGCGTACGTTCGGTTTTATTGTGCTGACGTTCTTCGCCAGCATCGGCCTCGTCGTGATGCTGTTCATCGGCAGCGTCATATATTTCGCGGTAAACATGGCCGGCGAAAGCCGCCCCGTGGCCGCCACGCCCGACAAGATCATCCTGACCGTCGATCTCGACAAAGGCCTGGTGGAGGGCGACGGCGGCCCGAAGCTCGACGGTTTCAACTTCCGCAATTCCACGACGCTGCAGGACGCCGTGCTGGCCATTCGCAAAGCCAAGGACGATCCGCGCGTCGTCGCCATCAAGGCCACCATGAGTACGCCGGCCATGGGCCTCGCCCAGACCCAGGAAGTGCGCGGCGCGGTTGCCGAGTTCCGCGCCGCCGGGAAACCCGCCTACCTCTTCTCGGAGACCATCGGCGAAGGCCAAGGCGCGCTTCCGGCTTATTATTTGGCGGCGGGCTTCGGGGAAATCTGGATGCAGCCGTCCGGCACGGTCGGTATCGCGGGGATCGGCACCGAAGGCATCTTCCTGAAAAAATTCCTGGAGCGCTTCGGCATCAAGGGTGCGTTCGTCGCCAAGGGCGAGTACAAAAGCGCGCCGGAGATGTTCACCAACACCGGCATGTCGCCCGCGAACCGCGAGGAAACCGAAGCGCTGCTGGGCTCGTGGTACAAGCAGATGGTCGACGGCATCGCCGCCGACCGCAAACTGGATGTCGCGAAGGTGAAAGCCCTGGTCGACGAAGGCCCGCAGATGGCCCAGGAAGCTAAGGACAAAGGCCTCATCGACCGTCTCGGCTACCGCGATGAATTCGACGCGGCCTTGAAGAAAGACCGACGCCAAGGCCATGACGCTCAAGCGCTACGCCGCCCTGCCGCCGGCAGACGGCCCCAGCGCCCATAAGCGCGTCGCGGTTCTGCACGCCATCGGCCAGATCGACCGTACCGGCGGCGACGAAAATCCCTTCGCGAGCAGTACGGGCGTCCATGCCGATAAGATGGTAAAAGCCATCCGCAAGGCCGCCGACGACAGGAAGATCGACGCCATGCTGCTGCGCATCGACAGCCCCGGCGGTTCCTACGTGGCCTCCGACACTATCTGGCGCGAGGTCGTGCGCGCCAAGGAAAAGGGCAAGCCGGTCGTCGTCAGCATGGGCGACACCGCCGCATCGGGTGGCTACTTCATCGCCATGCCCGCCGACCGCATCTTCGCCTCACCCGCCACCGTCACCGGCTCCATCGGCGTCTTCACCGGAAAAATGGTGATCGGCGGCGCCATGGACAAACTCGACATCAACCGCGAACGCGTCGCCTTCGGCGATTCGGCCGGCATGTTCAGCGCCACCACCGACTTCTCGCCGAAGGATCTGGAACGCTTGAATCGTCAACTGGACGCCACCTATGCCGACTTCACCGGCAAAGCCGCCCAAGGCCGCGGCAAGACCGTCGAGGAAATTCACAAGGTCGCGCGCGGACGTGTATGGAGCGGCACCGACGCCATTGGCGCCGGCCTGGTGGACGAACTGGGCGGCTTCCTGCAGGCGCTCGACTACACCAAAACCAAGATCGGTCTCAAGACCACGGACCGCGTCACGCTGGTGGAATTCTCCGACAGCGCCGAATCCTGGTGGGACATCCTCAAATACTTCGACGACAGCGACGTGCCCGACGATGTGGAGAACTTCTTCCGCACGGCTATCTGGTTCAACAACGTCATGGGCCCGTTCATGCGGCAGATGTCCCGCGCCGACAACCATGGCCCACAATTGTACATGGCGCCGATGGAAATGCCGGCGGGAGGCCCATAAACTTTCGTTTTCCGATACTGCGTCTGGGGGGATGAGATGGGAGTTCGGTTTAAGATCGCGGCCATAGTTGCGGCAGGCGCGCTCGGTCTCGCAGGCTGCGACAATCCAGGCCCCATCGACTACAGCGGCCCTACGGCCGGTTGGAGTTTTTACGGCGGTACCGAAGGCGGCCTGCGCAGCTCACCCCTCACCCAGATCACGCCGGAAAATATCAAGGGCCTGAAGGTCGCCTGGACCTATCGCTTCGGCGAATTCAAGACCAAGAGCCGGCACCCGCTGGAAGCCATCGAAGCCACGCCGATCATCGCCGAAGGCAAACTCTTCGTATGCTCCAACACCAGCAAGGTCACGGCGCTGGACCCGGAGACCGGCAAGGAAATCTGGGCTTACGATCCCAATATCGACGGCGAAGGCTACTGGCTGCATAACTGCCGGGGCGTGAGCTACTACCGCGACAGCCAAGCAACCGAGGGCGCCGTGTGCGCCGGACGCATCATCGCCGGCACGCTCGACGGACGCCTCACCGCGCTGGATGCCGCCAGCGGAAAACCGTGCGAGGATTTCGGCGATAAAGGCCAGGTCGACCTCAAGGCCGACCTCGGCGATATCAAACCCGGCGAATACAGCCTGCCCTCGCCGCCCGTCATCATCGGCGACCGCATCGTCACCGGCGCGGGCGTGCTGGACAACACCCGCATCGACATCGCCGCCGGTGTGATCCGCGCTTACGACGCGCGCACGGGCGCGCTGGCGTGGGCATGGAATCCGCTGCCGCCCGGTAAGACCGACGCGGAATTGGCCCCGCCGGGCGAAAAATACGCGCGCGGCACCACGAATTCCTGGTCGGTGCTGTCGGCCGACAGCGAACGCGGACTGATTTTCATTCCCACGGGCAACACATCGCCGGATCACTACGGCGGCTTGCGCAATGGGCTCGATTATTATTCCAGCTCCGTTGTCGCATTGAAGGCCGAGACCGGCGAAGTCGCCTGGCACTTCCAAACCATTCATCACTTAAGTGTTGATGTAGCTGCCCCTACTAGCAACTCTATCTGTACAGACTGCAGTCATCATCTCTATCCACCAAAAGATTTTTTTTTGAGCCAAGTGCAGACTGGCAGAACCTTGGTGCCCAGAGTTG
>JAIEMI010000019.1 GCA_019752235.1 Rhodospirillaceae bacterium | reverse complement strand
CGCACCTGCATCGCCGCCGGTGCGAACGTGCTGGTGGCCGGAACGGCGGTCTTCGGCACCCCCGATTACGCCGGAAATATCGCCCGCCTGCGGGGCTGAGTTTTAAGATCGCGGTCGCCGCGGACGTGCCTTTGGGGTGGCCGCGCACGACGGCACCCTGTGGATAAAATTATCCATTCATTTCAATATATTAACAGACACGCCCCCGTGGGCGGCGCACCCAGGGGGACTGCAACAAAACCGTCATATATCTGTCATAAAAGGTATGCTGTCCGCCGATATTCATGGCGTGTTCCGCTATTCATTCCACTCACTGGAGAACACCATGTTTCACAAATTTGCGGGCGCATTGGCTTTGGCTGGTTCCTTCGCCGCCTTTAGCGCTTACGCCGTAGACGTCGACCCGGCTCTGCCGAGCTACACGAAGCAGGCTGGCGTTGAAGGCAGCTTGAAGTCGGTCGGTTCCGACACGCTCAACAACCTGATGGCGCTGTGGGCCGAAAGCTTCGCGAAGGAATATCCGAGCGTGAAGATCGAAATCGAAGGCAAAGGTTCGGGCACGGCCCCGCCGGCGCTGATCTCGGGCACCGCGCAGTTCGGTCCGATGTCGCGCCCCATGAAGGGCGGCGAAACCGACGACTTCGAAAAGAAGTACGGCTACAAGCCGGTCGGCATGCGCGTTGCCGTCGATGCGCTCGCCGTGTTCGTGCACAAGGACAACCCCGTGAAGTGTCTGAGCCTCGCGCAGGTCGACGCGATGTTCTCCAAGACCCGCAAGAAGGGCGGCAAGGAAGACATCAAGACCTGGGGCCAAGTCGGCGTGACCGGTGAATGGGCTTCCAAGCCGGTGTCGCTCTACGGCCGTAACTCGGCCTCGGGCACCTACGGCTACTTCAAGGAAGTGGCCCTCGGCGACGGCGATTATAAGGACAGCGTCAAAGAACAGCCGGGCTCCTCGGCCGTCGTGCAGGGTATCGCCTCCGACAAGTACGCCATCGGCTACTCGGGCGTCGGCTACAAGACCGCCGACGTGAAGACCGTGCCGCTCTCGGCGAAGGACGGCGGTACGTGCTTCGACGCCAACTCCGACAACGCCTACGCCGGTGACTATCCGATCACCCGCTTCCTGTACGTCTACGTGAACCGCAAGCCGGGCGCGAAGATGGATCCGCTGCGCGCGGAATTCGCCAAGTTCGTGCTGTCCAAGCAGGGCCAGATGGGCACGATCAAGGACGGCTTCTATCCGATCCCGGCCGCGGTCGCGTCGCAGGATCTGAAAAGCCTCGGCGTTGAGTAACGTCTGAGTATACTGAATAGGATGGCGCCGGCGGTCTACCGTTTGCCGGCGCCGTTCCATTTTGAAATACTGACGAGTCTACGTTTTCTTCCGTCTTTGCAGGTTAAGTGACCATGGCCGCTGAAACGCCCGTTTCATCATCTGCAGCTCCGAAGCGCGCGCGCCGCTCGATGAAAACCTCCAAGGCGGTTTTGATCGCCGATAAGGTCGCCGACTGGACCATCCGTATCGGCGGCCTTGGCGTCATCGCCGCGGTCTTCGGGATCATGGCGTTCCTGGCGATGGTGGTCGTGCCCCTGTTCACCGGCGCGTCGATAGATAAAGCCGCCGTCTCCGATCACGCCGTCACCGGCGGCCGTCCGCTGATGGACGTTATCGATGAGTATAAGACCGTCAGCGTGTCGATCGACGACACCGGCAAAGTGAACGCCTTCCACATCACCTCAGGCGCCGTGCTCGATGTGGCGACGTTTGATTTCGGCGGCAAAACGCTCACCGCTTTCGCGCGCACGCTAAATGGCCGCGACATCGCTTTTGGATTTGCCGACGGAACCTTGCGCCTCGCGACCGTGAAAATCGGCGGCGCCGTGATCAACACCTCCGACGCGCCCGCGGACCTGAAAAAACTTTCGGATACAGACTCCACCGACGGCAAGGCGATCTACACCGCCGTCAGCGCCGACCAGACGCGCCGGGTTTCCATCGAAGTCGAACTGGCCGCCGAGCAACAGGTTGCGCCCGCCGGTACGGCAATCGTTGCCGCCGACTATCGCATGGGCGGCGCCGCCGAGCGCCCCACGATCTCGTTTGTCACCATCGACGCGGCGGGCGTCGGCCGTCTCAGCCGCAGTGAATCCAAAAGCAACATGATGACCGGGGTCACGACGACGTCGGTTACGTCATCGGAACTGCCCGGTTTGCCGCACGGCGTAAAGGTCCGCAACGTGCTCATGACCGACAAGGCCGACCAGGTCTATGTGATCGACGCGGGCGGCACGGTTTATCGTTACGACACCCGCGAGTTTGACGCGCCGGTGCTGGCCGAGACCATCGACCTTCTGCCCGATGCGACCACGGTGGGCGCGGTCGGCTTCCTGATCGGCGAACAGTCGCTTGTGGTGTCGGGTTCCGACGGCTCCGTCGATGTGTATTTCCGCTTGCAGGCGGCGGGCGCGACGACCACGGACGGCTATGTCATGACGCGGGCCCATATGCTGGCGCCGCACACCGCGCCGGTGGTGGCCATGGACGCCAGCCAGCGCGGCAAGATGTTCATCACCGCCGACGCCAAGGGCGAAATCTGGCTGCGCCATTCCACCAGCGAACAGGTGCTGCTGCGTCTGAAACCCAACGACACCCCGTCTTACCGCGCGATCGCCCTGGCGCCGCGCGAGAACAGCGTGCTGGCCGTGACCGAAGAGGGCAAGGTTTACACCTGGGACATCTCGGCGCCGCACCCGGAATCCACGCTGAACACCATCTTCGGCAAGGTCTGGTACGAAGGTTATCCCGAGCCGGGTTTCACCTGGCAGTCGTCTTCCGGCACCGACGCCTTTGAGCCCAAGTTCTCCCTGGTGCCGCTGATTTTCGGCACCATCAAGGCGACCTTCTATTCCCTGCTGTTCGCCATTCCCATCGCGCTGGGCGCGGCGATTTACACCTCCGAGTTCGTGCATCACCGTGTCCGCGCCGTGGTCAAGCCGACCATGGAGCTGATGGCGTCGCTGCCGTCGGTGGTGCTGGGTTTCATCGCCGCGCTGATCCTGGCGCCGATCGTTGAAACCTGGATTGCCGCGATTTTCTTCGCTTTCATCGTCATCCCGGCGGGATTGTTCACCGCCGCTTATCTGTGGCAATTGCTGCCCAATCCCATCGCCTTGCGGTATGGCGGTCTGCCGAAATTCGCGCTGATTTTCGCGGCGCTCGGTATCTTCGGTTACGCGGCGTTCCTGTTTGGCCCCGTTTTCGAGTCCTTGTTCTTCGCGGGCGATCTTAAAGCCTGGGCCAACGGCGACGTCGGTTCCAGCGTGCCCTTCACGGCCATGATCGCGTTCCCGTTTGTTTTTCTGGCGCTTCATCTCGCCAGCGATACCCTCGTGACGACACATCTGGGTTTCATCCTGCGCGGTGAAGATCGCACGCGCGCGGGCCTGACGGATGCGGTGCGCTGGGTCATGACTCTGATCGCCGCCGGCGTGGTCAGCTATGCGCTGGCCGTCGCCCTGGTCGCGTTCGGCCTGGATCCGCGCGGGGGCGTGGTCGATACCTACGTGCAGCGCAATACTCTGGTTGTCGGCTTCGCCATGGGCTTTGCCGTCATTCCGATCATCTACACCATCGCGGAAGACGCGCTCAACACCGTGCCGGAGCATTTGCGCGCCGCCAGCCTGGCCTGCGGCGCGACCCCCTGGCAAACCGCGATCAGTGTCATCGTGCCCACGGCCATGAGCGGAATCTTCTCGGCCATCATGGTCGGCATGGGCCGCGCCGTCGGCGAAACCATGATCGTGGTCATGGCCGCCGGCAATACGCCGGTGATGGAATGGAATGTTTTCAACGGTCTGCGGGCTTTGTCGGCCAACATCGCCGTCGAATTGTCCGAAGCGGTGCGTGATTCAACCTTGTACCGCATGCTGTTCCTCGCGGCGCTGTCGCTGTTCGTCATCACCTTTATCGTCAATACCTTGGCGGAAGTGGTGCGGCAGCGGTTCCGTAAACGCACGGCTCAATTGTAAAAGAACGGGTCAGACGTATGATGAGCGCCATCACGCAAACCATCGCTACCCCTACCGAGGCTGTGCCCATGTCCAGAACGACTATCCGCCGGACCGATCTACGCGCGCGCGGCGAACCGGCGTTGTGGAGTCTGGGCGGCGCGCTGGCCCTCGGCGTAATTATGATTATCGGCTTCCTCGTTCTCGTGTTCGCAAACGGCATCGTGACGTTTATCCCGAAGCCGTTGGCCGTCGTCACCGAAACCGACGGCACCGTGACGGCGGGCGAGCCGTTCCGCAGCGAGCTCTACAAACCGTCGCCGGAGATTATCGCTAGCCTGAGCCCGGAGTGGCGGGAACGCGTCAAGGCGGAGAACGGCTATGTCAGCCGCACACTCTACCGCACGGGCAACTTCGATATTTACGGCGAGGATTTTCGCTGGGTTCCGGCTTTCCAGGCCGCGAAAATTGAACACCCGAAAAACCTCTCGTTCTTCGAGCGCATGGAATGGGGCCCGTTTGTCGGCACCGTGAAAAGCTTCAAGGTCGGCGGCGCCGAGCAGGCCTTTACGTCGCTCAGCGATCCGAAGTTCATTCAGGTCCACGATGAATCGCGCGCGCGCGCCGAGGAGATCCGCGCCATCGAGCGCGGAAAAATCGGCCATATCAACCACGAGCTCGAAACCGAGCGCCTGGATCTGCGCAAGGTGGAACTGGAGCATGGACGCAACAGCGCGGAATATAAAGCGGCGCAGGACCGCCTGACCGCGCGCGCGGCCGAGCTTCAGGTGGACTACGATAAGTTTTCCGCCGAAGTGCAAAAGCTGCGCGAGATGAACGCTGGCAACACCTTGACCCTGGCCGAAGTCGGCGGCCGCGAAAAGACCATTGAGTTCTCCGCGCTCGTGCGGGCCTACGCCGCCAACGACCTCAGCCTCCTCCAGACGCTCGGTGTCTACTTCTCCCGGTGGGGCGAGTTCCTGGCCGACGAACCGCGTGAAGCCAACACCGAAGGCGGCGTGTTTCCGGCGATCTTCGGAACCTTCGCGATGACCCTGCTGATGGTGATCGTGGTCGCGCCCTTCGGCATCATCACGGCGCTGTACCTGCGCGAGTACGCCAAGCAGGGCAAGCTGGTGTCCTTCGTGCGCATCTCGGTCAATAACCTGGCCGGCGTGCCGTCGATCGTCTACGGCGTGTTCGGCCTGGGCTTCTTCGCCTACGTGCTGGGCGGCTCCATCGACGCGCTGTTCTATCCCGAACGCCTGCCGAACCCGACCTTCGGCACCGGCGGTTTGATGTGGGCATCCTTGACCCTGGCTTTGCTGACCGTGCCGGTGGTGATTGTCGCGACCGAGGAAGCTCTGGCGGCCGTGCCGCGCTCCATGCGCGAAGGCTCGCTGGCGTGCGGCGCTTCCAAATGGCAGACCATCCGGTACATCGTCCTGCCGCGCGCGATGCCTGGAATTTTGACCGGCGTCATCCTGGCCATGGCGCGCGGCGCGGGCGAAGTGGCGCCGCTGATGCTGGTGGGCGTGGTCAAGCTCGCGCCGGAACTGCCGGTCGACGGCCTGTTCCCCTTCGTGCACCTGGAGCGCAGCTTCATGCACCTGGGCTTCCATATCTTCGACGTCGGCTTCCAGTCGCGTAACGCCGAAGCCGGCAAGCCGATGGTCTTCGTCACCACAGTGCTGCTGATCGCCCTTGTCACTTTCGTCAATGCAACGGCCATCATCGTGCGTAACCGGCTGAAGAAAAAATTCGCCGGAAGTCAGTTTTAGGAGCCGACCATGAACATGGAAACCGCCGTCGCCCCCCGTCCCGACCACGCGTTTGAAAGCACGGTCTATCACGTAAGGGCCGGCGGCAGCGGTTCGGTGCTGGAGATTAAGGATCTGTCGCTTTTCTATGGTCCGGCGCAGGCGCTCTATACCGTCAACATGACGGTCGAGAAGGGGCTGGTGACGGCGCTCATCGGCCCTTCGGGGTGCGGCAAGTCGACGCTGCTGCGCTGCATCAATCGCATGAACGATCTTGTGGACGCCGTGAAGATCACCGGCCAGATCACGCTGAACGGTGAAGACATCTATGCCCGCGCCGCTGACGTGATCGCGTTGCGCAAACGCATGGGCATGGTTTTCCAGAAGCCCAACCCGTTCCCGATGTCGATCTTTGAGAACGTGGTCTACCCGCTGCGTGTCGACGGCGTGCGCGACAAGACCGTGCTGGAAGAGACCTGCGAACGGGCGCTCAAAGGTTCGGCGTTGTGGAATGAAGTCAAGGATCGTCTCGATCAAAGCGCGCTCGGCATGTCCGGCGGTCAGCAGCAGCGGTTGTGCATCGCGCGCGCCATCGCCGCCGATCCGGAAGTGCTGCTGATGGACGAGCCATGCTCCGCGCTCGATCCCATCGCCACGGCGAAGATCGAAGACCTGATCAATGAACTCGCGGGTCAATACACGGTGGTGATCGTGACCCACAACATGCAGCAGGCGGCGCGCGTCTCCGACAACACCGCCTTCATGTATCTCGGCCGCCTGATTGAATACGGCGACACGGAAGTCATGTTCCAGACGCCGAAGTGCGGACGCACGCAAGATTACGTCACGGGACGCTTCGGCTGAATTTTTTGGTTAGTAGGTGAATGGGCGTCCTCGACAATCATAACCCGGTGCATGCGCCCGGCGAGCCCCACGGAAACCGCTCTATCGGCGCCGAACTCGCGGTGTTGTCGGGCCGCTTGGCCGTGATGGGTGGTCTTGCGGAAGCGCAGTTGGCTGCTGCTGTCGAAGCGTTGGCCAATCGCGACGCCGAAGCCGCGCAACGCGTGATCGCGGGCGACGACGCCATCGATGAGTTGGAAACCGAAATTAACGGCCGCGCCATGCGGCTGCTCACGCTGCATGCGCCGGTCGCCGCCGATTTGCGTGAAATCGTCGGCGCGCTGAAAATCTCCGCGAACCTTGAGCGTATCGGCGACTATGCCGCCAACGTCGCCAAGCGCAGCGTGATCGTCGACGGTTTTCCGCCCGTGCCGCCGGTGGCCGGCGTCATCGAGTTGGGCCGCCTGGTACGCCAATACGTCCAGAACACGCTGGATGCCTATTCCGAGCGCGATATCGCCAAGGCCGAGGCGGTCTGGCGCGGCGATGCCGACATAGATGCTTTGCACACCAGCGTTTTTCAGGACTTGTTGTCGGCCATGCTGGTGGAATCCGACCAGGTGCTGTCCTGCACGCACCTGATGTTCGCCATCAAAAACTTCGAACGTATCGGCGATCATGCTACAAATATCGCCGAGACCATTCAGTTTCTGGTGGCGGGAACGCAGATCGCGGAAAAGAGGCCGAAACACTCCGTCACGCCCGGTGGCGTGACGGAGACTGCCGACGCATTTAATGTTCTTGGAGGACATCCATGAAACCGACGGTCATGATCGTCGAGGACGAAGCATCGCTCGTGACGATGCTGCGGTATAATCTCGAAAAAGAAGGCTACAACGTCACGGAAGCCAGCGACGGCGAGGAAGCGGTCACCGTGGCCGACGAAACCCCGCCCGACGCGGTCATCCTCGACTGGATGCTGCCGCGCATGTCCGGGATCGAAGTCTGCCGCCAGCTGCGCCGCAAGAACGAAACCCGCAGCGTGCCGATCATCATGCTGACGGCGCGCAGCGAAGAGACCGACAAAGTGCGCGGGCTCAACGTCGGCGCCGACGACTACATGACCAAGCCGTTCTCGATGCCCGAACTGGTGGCGCGGGTACGGGCCTTGCTGCGCCGGGCGAAACCCTCGCAGGCCAAAGGTCAGCTCACCTTCGCCGACATCCTGTTGGACCTGGACGCACACCGCGTCAGCCGCGGCGGCCGTCACATTCACCTGGGGCCTACCGAGTTCCGTCTGCTGCAATATCTGATGGAACGCCCGGGGACGGTGTTCAGCCGCGAAGAGCTGCTGAACGGCGTGTGGGGTCCGGACATTTACGTCGAACCCCGCACCGTCGACGTGCATATTCGCCGTCTGCGTAAAGCGCTTAATACGGAAAACGGCGCCGACGTGATCCGCACCGTGCGCGCCGCGGGCTATGCCCTCGACAGCACGGGCGATCAGGCGGCCTAAAGCCGCTTACTCGCTGTCGTAAGACATGAGGGCTTCGAAAGGCATGTCGAGCTTGGCCCGGCCTTTGAGGAAGGCCAGCTCGACCAGCGCGAAAGCGCCCACCACATTGCCGCCGGAAGACCGCAGCAGCGATGCGGCGGCCATGAGCGTGCCGCCCGTGGCCAGAAGATCGTCCACGATCACCACGCGCTGGCCCGCCTCCACGGCGTCGTCCTGAATTTCGACCACGTCGGTGCCGTATTCCAAACCATAGCTGTGCGATTTGACCTTGCCCGGCAGCTTGCCGGACTTGCGGATCATGATGACGCCGATGTTGAGAGGGATCGCCACGGGCGCGGCCACCAGAAAGCCGCGCGCGTCGATGGCGGCCAGCACATCGGGCTTCCAGGGCTTCAGCATCTCCGCCGTGCGTTCGACCGTGGTGCGCCAGGCTTCGGGGTGTCGGATGAGGGTGGAAATATCGAAAAAATTGATCCCGGGCTTGGGAAAGTCGGGAATTTGGCGAATGTGCTTCTTCAGATCCATTACCGAAACGTCCCCTTGAGACCCCTGCCGGCGAACCTACATAAGTGCTTGGCAGGATAGATTGATTGCACCGTCCTCTGCCAGCTTTAATGGGGTATGGTCAAGGCGTTGACCGCCGCACGGCGTGTGGCGGGGTCGCACAGGGGAGGATTTATGTACGCTGCTTTACCGCTGTATTTGGCGTTTGTCGGCACGGCCGTGGGCCTGCTGGTGTTGGGGCTTGCGATCTATCTGATGATCACCCCCTACCACGAAATCCGGCTGATCCGGCATGGCAACAAAGCCGCCGCATACAGCTTCGGCGGTACCGCCATCGGCATGGCGATCATGCTCTACAGCACGGCTTCCGGAACCTTCAGCGTTCTGGAACTGGCGGCCTGGGGCGGCGTCGGGCTGATCGGTCAGATTCTGGTGTTCGTGGTGGTGTCGTTCCTGATTCCAGGCCTGAAACAGGGCATCGAGCAGGACAAGACCTCCCAGGGTATCCTGTTGGGCGCACTGTCCATCGCCATGGGCATTTTGAACGCCGGTGCTTTAACCGCTTGAGATCGAAGAAGGATGTTCCGATATGGCTGCCATGCGTAAATCCCGTTATGTGACCATTCTTCTGGCCGGCGTCGCCACCAGTTTGGCGGCCTGCGATCAGCATGACATGACCAAGGACGAAGGCGCGGTCTATAGCGACCCGGCGGCCTGCGCCAAGGATGTGGACGCCGCCGCCTGCGAGCAAGCCTATGTCGCGGCCAAGGAAGAGCACACCAAACAGGCGCCGAAATTCACCACCCAGGAAGAATGCCTGGCCGCGGGGTTCACCCAGTGCGAAAGCACCGAAGTGAAAACCGCCAGCGGCGCGTCCTCCAGTTTCTTCATGCCCATGATGATGGGGTACATGATGGGCCGGATGATGGGCGGCGGCATGGGCGGCTTCGGCGCGCCCAATGCGCCGCCGCAGCAGACCTCCACGGGCGCGGGCGCGGCGGGCGCCGCGGGCCGTCCGGTCTATGGCGACCGCAACGGCTATCTCTACACCGGCGGACAGCCGGTCGGCCGGGTCGCGCCCGGCACCACATCGCTGCCCTCCGGCACCGCCGTCCGCTCGGTCTCGCGCGGCGGCTTCGGCGCACGCGGAATGAGCGGCGGATCATAATTCCGTGGAGCGCGTCGGCATCGCGCCGCGGCCCGATTGGAGGGCCAAGGCGGAAGCGTTGGGATTCGACTGGCATTCGGCGCCCACCGCCGACGACCCCGTTGGCCTCTACTGGGACGAAAGCGCCTATTGGCGGCTGACCGCCGACGAGGTGGACGTGCTGGAAGCCGCCAGCATGGAACTGCACGAGATGTGCATGGCCGCCACCGAGGCGGCCATCAGCCGCCGTCTGCTGCCGCATTTCGGCTTTGATGCCGCGGCGATCAAGCTCATCGAGAACTCCTGGAGTCGGCGCGACGCCGCGCCCAGCGTCTACGGCCGGTTCGATCTGGCCTACACCGGCGGCGGTCCGCCAAAACTGTTGGAGTACAACGCCGACACCCCAACCGGGCTCTATGAAGCTTCGGTTGTGCAATGGACATGGCTGGAAGAGCGCTTTCCCGACAGCGATCAATTCAATTCCATTCACGAGGGTTTGGTGGCGGCCTGGACGGCGGTGCGCGAGAAAAACGGCGGCGATGATCCGTTGCACCTGACGTGCCTTGCGCCCCACGCCGAGGACGAAGGCACGTTGCGCTACATGCTCGACACCGCGTTGGAAGCCGGATGGACCGCCAAGAACATTTCCGCCGCCGACATCGGCTGGTCGGCGCCCTCCGGCGATCCCAACGCTGCGGGGTATTTCGTCGATGTGGAAGACACGCGGATTCGCAAGCTGTTCAAGATCGTGCCCTGGGACTGGATGTTGTCGGACGCTTTCGGCGGGCAACTCGCCAACGCCGTCATGAAGCGCGAACTGCAGGTGATCGAACCGGCCTGGAAGATGGTCATGGCGAATAAAGCCGTCCTGGCGCTGCTGTGGGAGATGTATCCCGACCATCCCAATCTCGTGCCGGCCTTCATGGACCGGCGCGCGTTCGCGCCCGGCACGACGGTCGTGGCCAAGCCGCTGTTGGGCCGCGAGGGCGCCAATATCTCCATCGCCGTTCTGGGCGAGGGCGGCGAACCGGCGGGCGCGCCGCTGGCGCACATGGGCGGCGAATACGGCGCGGAAGGGTATGTCTACCAAACCCTCACGCCTCTGGCGGAAGCGCCCGCCCCCGGCGGCGGTACGTATCGCGCGGTCATCGGCAGTTGGATGATCGACGGCGTCAGCCGGGGCATCGGTATCCGCGAAGACGCCGGTCTCATCACGCATAACCGTAGCAGGTTTGTGCCGCATCTGTTTTAAATGCCGGCATGAATCGCGAGACGGCGGCATACGACTACGTGATTGTGGGCGCGGGCAGCGCCGGCTGCGTGCTGGCCAACCGTCTGTCCGCCGATCCGCGCACGCGCGTGCTGTTGCTGGAAGCCGGCGGCAAGGACGACTACATCTGGGTCAAAATCCCCGTCGGCTATCTCTACTGCATCGGCAATCCGCGCACCGACTGGCGCTTCAAGACCGAAGCGCAGGACGGCCTCGGCGGACGGGCGCTGAATTACCCGCGCGGGCGCGTGCTGGGCGGGTGCTCGTCCATCAACGGCATGATCTATGTGCGCGGACAGAAGCGCGACTACGACCAGTGGCGGCAGCTTGGCAATCCCGGCTGGGGCTCCGACGACGTGCTGCCCTATTTCCGGAAGTCCGAGGATTTCGCCGGCGGCGCGGTCGGCGAACACGGTGTCGGCGGCGAGTTGCGCGTCGAAGGCCAGCGCCTGCACTGGCCGCTGCTGGACGCCATCCGCGATGCCGCCGACGCGGCGGGGATCGTCAAACGCGACGACATGACCTTCAGCGACGTGCCGGGCGTGGGTTATTTCAGCGTCACCCAGCGCAGCGGCTGGCGGCTGAGCGCGGCGACGGCGTTCCTGCGTCCGGCCTTGCGGCGGCCTAATCTCACGGTCGCCACCGGCGCGCACGCGGAGCGCGTCGTGTTCGAAGGCAAGCGCGCGGTCGGCGTCGCCTACAGCCAGGGCGACGCACGCAAACACGCGCGGGCCGACGGCGCGGTGATTCTGGCGGCAGGGGCCATCGGCTCGCCGCAGCTTCTGGAAGTCTCCGGCATCGGTGACGCCGCGGTGTTGGGCGGGTTGGGGATCCCCGTGCTGCATCATGCGCCGGGCGTCGGTGCAAATTTACAGGATCATCTCCAATTGCGCTGCATCTACAAGGTCACGGGTGCTTCGACGCTGAATGAACGCATTAAAACGATTTTCGGCAAGGCCGCCATCGGGCTGGAGTATATGCTGTTCCGTTCCGGCCCCATGTCCATGGCGCCCAGCCAGCTCGCGGCCTTCGCGCACTCGTCGCCCGCCGTCGAAACGCCCGACGTGCAGTACCATATCCAGCCCTTGAGCCTGGATCGCTTCGGCGAGCCGCTGCATCCGTTTCCGGCGTTCACCATCGCGCCCTGCAATCTCCGGCCGCGTAGCCGGGGCAGCGTTCACGCGGTCAGCGCGGATACGCGCGATGCCCCGCGTATTCATCCAAACTATTTGTCTGACCCGGAAGACCGGCGCGTGGCGGCGGAGTGTTTGCGCCTGACGCGCCGCATCGTGGCGCAGGAACCCCTGGCCCGGTATGCGCCGCGGGAACACGCGCCAGGGCTGCAGTTTCAGAATGACGCGGAACTGGCGGCGGCGGCGGGGCAGGTGGGCGCGACGATTTTCCATCCCGTCGGCACCGCCCGCATGGGACAGGATGCCGAGGCCGTGGTGGATGAACGTCTGCGGGTGCGCGGCGTCGAAGGCTTGCGCGTCATCGACGCGTCGGTGATGCCGACGATACCATCGGGCAACACCAACGCGCCGACCATGATGATCGCGGAAAAGGGCGCGGCCATGTTGATCGAGGACGCGCGCCGGTAATTTTTATTTAATCAGGCCTTCCGCCTTCATCGCTTCCTGCACTTTCGGGCGCGCGCCGACCCGGCCCAGGAAGGCGCCGATGTTGGGATAGCCGCTGAGGTCCATCTTCACGAAACCGGCCCAGCCCAACACGACAAACAAATAGGCGTCGGCGACGGTGAACGCGTCGCCGGTCAGGTGCTGTTTGCCCGCGAGTTTCTCGTCAACATACTTGAAGCGCTTGTTGAGCGTCTCGGTGGCGCTCTTCTTTTCGCCGTCTGACGAGGCTGGATTGAACATCGAGCCGAAGGTCTTGTGGATTTC
>JAIEMI010000096.1 GCA_019752235.1 Rhodospirillaceae bacterium | reverse complement strand
AATCTGTCGAGCAGGGCGGCTGACGAGAACGCCATGCAAATCCTCCAGGTTCTGCCGCGCCCGATATAGGAAAAGGCCGCGGCTTACAGTATTCCCCGACTGTGTTGTACGGGGCCCACCGTTAATACCCTCTTAAAGGACGCCGCCCGCCCTGTCTTACTTAAGCGAGGCTTGCTGATACAAGGCAATACCCTGCAGCAGATCCAACGCCCGGCGGAGTTGGTAATCCTCCTCCGCCGCGGCTTTGGCGTCTTTGGCGGCGGCCGTGGGCGCGGCAGGCGTACCGGGTGTTCCGGGGGCCGGCGCCATGGCGCCGGGTGTTCCCGGCACGATCGGTTTCGCGGGCTCTTCCTTCTTCGGCTCGTCCTTGTTGTCCGGGTTCTTCAAAGCACCCGGCAGATCGCCCTCGGCGCGGCGGAAGCCTTGCGGCGCCAGGGTCTCGATCTTCGCGGGTTGTACTTCGATGTCCGGCTCCACGCCCTTGGCCTGGATCGAACGGCCGCTCGGCGTGTAGTAGCGCGCCGTCGTCAGGCGCATGGCGGACTCGCCGCGGGCCAGCGGGATGATGGTTTGCACCGAGCCTTTGCCGAAGCTCTTGGTGCCCAGCAGGATCGCGCGGTGATGATCCTGCAGCGCGCCGGCGACGATTTCCGAAGCCGAGGCCGAGCCGTCGTTGATGATCACGACCAGGGGTTTGCCGTCGGTCAGGTCGCCGGGCTTGGCGTTATAGCGCTGGGTCTCGTCGGCGCGGCGGCTGCGGGTGGAGACGATCTCGCCGCGGTCGAGGAAGGTGTCGGACACCGACACCGCCTGATCGAGCAGGCCGCCCGGATTGTTGCGCAGATCGACGACGTAGCCTTTGATTTTCTCCGGCCCAATTTTTGTCTTGAGGCTCTTGATGGCGTTCTCAAGGCCGGTCTGGGTCTGTTCCGTGAAAGAACTGATACGGATGTAACCCATCTCGCCTTCGGCGCGCGACGTCACCGACTGCACGCGGATCACGGCGCGGGTCAGCTTGATGTCGAAGGGATCGACACCGGCGCGGCGGATGGTCACGGTGATCGAGCTGTTGACGGGCCCGCGCATCTTGTCGACGGCGTCGCTCAGCGTCAGACCAATCGCGGGTTTGCCGTCGATGGCGATGATGAAGTCGCCCGGCTGCACGCCGGCTTTGGACGCAGGCGTGTCGTCGATGGGCGAGACCACCTTCACGATGCCGCCTTCCATGGTGACTTCGATACCGAGCCCGCCGAACTCGCCTTTGGTCTGCTCCTGCATGTCCTGGAAGCCCTTGGCGGGCATGTAGCCCGAGTGCGGGTCCAGGGCGGTCAGCATGCCGTTGATGGCGTTTTCCAGAAGCTGCTGGTCCGAGACGTCCTCGACGTAATCCTTGCGCACGCGTTCGAACACGTCGCCGAACAGTTCAAGGTACTTGTAGGTATCGTCGGAGAATTTCGCCGTGCTCTTGGCGTCCGCCGCATAGACCGGCAAGGCCGTTCCGCCGAGAGCCCCAAAAACCCCTAACGAGAGGGCGA
The DNA here is from genome assembly GCA_019752235.1 of Rhodospirillaceae bacterium. Classification (GTDB taxonomy): domain Bacteria; phylum Pseudomonadota; class Alphaproteobacteria; order Rhodospirillales; family Rhodospirillaceae; genus SHVO01. Next base: position 11,496 of record JAIEMI010000096.1, on the reverse strand, counting down.
CTGCCGCCGTAGCGAGAACGTTCACGCGCATATTGTTGACACCGTTTCCTTGAGGATGTGCGACACGCAATTCTTATCCGCTGTTCTTTCCTGCGCGGTCCGCGAGCCAGGGAAGGGGATTGATGGGTTGTCCGTCGCGGCGCAATTCAACGTAAAGCGCCGGAGCGCCGTCGCTTTCCATGATACCGACCGGCTCGCCGGCGAGAACACGTTGCCCAACGGCAGCGTCAATGTGTCCCATGCCAGCCAGAAGCGTATGATATCCCTCGCTATGTTCGATGATCAAGAGCAGCCCATAGCCGCGGAAAGGTCCGGCAAAAGCAACAATACCGTCAAAAGGCGCCACAACCTGCGCGCCGGACCGGCTTTGGATGGTGATGCCTTTGGCCATTAATCCGGCTTCGCCAGCGGCTTGGCTGGCCTCACCGTACTTTGAAGCTAATTTGCCCGTCACCGGGAAGGGCATGGTGCCCCGGGCCTTGGCGAAGGACCGTGTTACAGTTTCTTCATCGCTCTTTTTGGCCGGCGGCAGGGAGGCGGTCTGCTTCTCCGCGCCCGGCTGGTGCGGCGCCACGCCCGGCGGCGGTTTCAAAACAATGCGTCCGCCTGCTTTGGCTTCGGCCTCCGCTTTGGCCTTGGCTTCGGCGGCGCGCTCGGCGGCGAGTTTCTGTTCCTTCTCACGCTGTTCCTTTTCCTGCTGCGCCCGTTCCGCGGCCAGTTTTTTCTCGGCCGCTTCGCGTTTGGCCTTCTCCTCGGCCAGCTTGGCGAACAACGCGCGCAGGTCTTCGGCTTCGCGTCCCATGCGGGCCATGCGCTGTGTGGCGTCCTCGCCCCGCGCCAGCAACGTTTCGTATGCGCCGGCTTTCTCCTTGGCCAGCGCATCGAGCCGCCGATGCTTTTGCACCAGCGCCGCCGCGCCCGCCGCCGCCTGCTCCTTGCGTTCGACGATCTCGGCGCGCAAGCGATAGAGGTCTTTCAACTCACCCTGAAGGTCAGCCGACGATTGGCGGATGTTGGGCAGCGCCGCGCGCAGCAGAATCGCGCTGCGGACCGCGTCGGCGGGCGACAAGGGGTTCAGCGTCAGCGCGTCCGACGGCCGCAAGGCCAGGCGCTCGATGGCCATCAACACCTGCACCATCTGTGTATCGCGCCGCCCGAGGGTTTTGGTCAGCCGCGCGCTGTCGCGCTCCATCTCGGCGATGCGATTCTCCAGCACCGTCAGCGAATGCTCCTGTTCTTGAATCTCTTTCGCCGTGGCGATCATGTCCTCGCGCACGGCCATCAGCGCGCGCGCCGAGGCGGAGGCCTGTTTCTCCAGACGCTCGCGTTCGGCCTGGGTCTGCTCCAGCTCGCGTTCCAGCGACTTCAGCTTGGAAGGGTCCGGCGCGTCTTGTGCGACAGCGGGAAAAGAAAATACCGACGCTGCAATCAGCGCCGCAAAAAAAGCAGAGCGCGGCTCAGGCCGTGGCACGGCGTGGCGTCGCTTCGCGCTGTTGCGCGGCCTCGGACAATAACGATTGTCCCGTCATATCCGCCGGTTGCGGCAGGCCCAGCAAATCCAGCACCGTCGGCGCGAGGTCGGCGAGGCGTCCGTTACTGAGACTCTTCACGCCGGCAGGTCCGTTCACCAGCACCACCGGCACGACGCCCACAGTGTGCTGCGTGTGCGGCTGGTGGGTTGCGGGATCTTGCATCATCTCCAGATTGCCGTGATCCGCCGAGATCAACAGCGTGCCGCCGGAGGCTTTTACCGCTGTTTCCAGGCGCGCAAGGCACCCATCGATGGTTTCCGCGGCCTTGATGGCGGCGGGAAGAATACCGGTATGTCCCACCATGTCGCCGTTGGCGTAATTGACGACGATCACGTCAAAGCGCGCGTTGGCGATGGCGTCGACAATGTTGTCGGTGACTTCCTTGGCCGACATCTCCGGCTGCAGATCGTAAGTCGCGACCTTGGGACTCGGCACCATGATGCGGCTTTCGCCGGGAAATTCGGTTTCCTTGCCGCCGTTGAAGAAGAACGTGACGTGCGCGTATTTCTCGGTCTCGGCGATGCGCAATTGTGTCAGGCCGGCTTTGCTGATCAGCTCACCCAGCGTGTTGTCGGCCTGTTCGGCGGGGAACATCACCGACATGAGTTTGTTATGCGCGTTCGAATACTCCGTCAGACCGACGGCGGCGGCAAATTTAATCATCGGTCGCGTGAAGCCGTCGAAGGCCGGGTCCAGCAGCGCGCTGAGAATTTCGCGCGCGCGGTCGGCGCGGAAGTTGGCCATGAGCACGCCGTCGCCGTCCTTCATGCCGCTATAACCCGGCATCGCCGCCGGGATCAAGAACTCGTCGGTGACCTTGGCGGTGTAAGACGCCTTGATCGCGGCGATCGGGCCGGACGCTGCCGCACCCTTGGCATCGGCGATGGCGGCGTAAGCTTTCTCGACGCGCTCCCAGCGCTTGTCGCGGTCCATGCCGTAATAGCGTCCGCCGACGGTGGCGATGGCGGTGTTCTTCAAACCGCCGATGTCGGCCAGGAACTTCTCCACGAAGCCCAGGCCCGATTGCGGCGGCGTATCGCGACCGTCGAGGAAGGCGTGGATGCGCACCGGCACGTCCGCGCCGTCGATGATGCGCGCTAGCGCCGCGATGTGATCCTGGTGCGAGTGCACGCCGCCCGGCGACAGCAGGCCGAGAATGTGGGCCGTGCCGCCGCTGGCCTTCAGCGCGGCGATGAATTGGGTGAGGGCGGGAATCTTCGCGATGGAGCCGTCCGCCACGGCGATATCGATGCGCGGCAGATCCTGGCTCATGACCCGGCCGCCGCCGATATTCATGTGGCCCACTTCCGAGTTGCCCATCTGCCCAGCGGGCAAGCCCACGTCCAGGCCGCTGGTTTCCACCAGGGCATGGGGGTAGGTGGCCAGCATCCGGTCCCAGTTCGGCACGTTGGCCAGGGCGACGGCATTGTTCTCTTTTTCAACGCGGTGGCCCCAGCCGTCGAGGATGCACAGGACGACGGGTTTCGGACGATTCTGAGGGGTTTTAGGAACTGTGCTCATGGGTCCGGGCAGTATATGGGTTCAAGGCTTGGCCGCGCGATAGATTTCGACGCTTTTTGAGGCCAAGGCGTCAGCCTGGCAACATTAAAAAAGCCAAGCTTGCGAAGGGCTTGGCGCGCGACATCTTACCTGCCTTCGCGCTTGCTTCCGCGCCGCCAACATCTGATATAGTGCCCCTTGAGAGGCTGGCGGTGGACGTACCCCTCGCCAACCCGGTCAGGTCCGGAAGGAAGCAGCCGTAACGAGTTTCGGTGCGGGTCGCTGTCCAGTCTCTCACCCTCTTCCGCCCAGCCTTTCAAGCCCCACTTCACCATTGGGATCAGCCTGCCGTGACCGAGAAACAGGTTGATAAGGACGCTTCCGCCGACACCTACCGGGTTCTCGCCCGCAAATACCGCCCGACCACCTTCGGGCAGCTTATCGGCCAGGACGCTCTCGTCCGCACCCTCACCAACGCCATCACCTCGGGCCGCCTGGCCCAGGGCTACATGCTGACCGGCGTACGCGGGGTCGGCAAAACCACCACCGCGCGCCTCATCGCCCGCGCCCTTAATTGTATCGGCCCCGACGGCAAGGGCGGTCCCACGCCCGGTCCATGCGGCGTGTGCGTGCATTGCAAAGCCATCGCCGAGGACCGCCACGTCGACGTGCTCGAAATGGACGCCGCCAGCCGCACCGGCATCGACGATATCCGCGAGCTGTTGGACGGCGTGCGCTATCGCCCCACCTCGGCGCGTTACAAGATCTACATCGTCGACGAAGTCCACATGCTGTCGGAGAAAGCTTTCAACGCGCTGTTGAAGACGCTGGAGGAGCCGCCCGAGCATGTGAAGTTCATTTTCGCCACCACCGAAATCCGCAAGGTGCCGGTGACGGTGCTGTCGCGCTGCCAGCGTTTCGATCTGCGCCGTATTGAGAGCGCCGAACTGCAGAAACTTTTCGCCGAGATCAGCACGCGTGAAGGCGCCGAAGTGGAAGAGGGCGCGTTGAAACTCATCGCCCGCGCCGCCGACGGCTCCGCCCGCGACGGCCTTTCGATTTTGGATCAAGCCATTTCCCAAGCTGCCCCAACACAAAATAGCGGCAATGGTACGCGCAAGGTCACCGAGATGGCCGTGCGCGATATGCTGGGCCTGGCCGACCGCGCCCAAGTATTCGATCTGTTCGATGCCGTCATGACCGGCGACGTCAAAAAAGCCCTTGATCTCCTGGCCAATCAGTATGCGGCGGGCGCAAGCCCGGTCGTGGTGCTGCAAGACCTGCTCGAATTGGTGCATTGGCTGACGCGCATGAAGGTAGCGCCCGACGGCGCAAGTGATCCCGCGCTCGCGGAAACCGAGCGCACGCGCGGCATCGCCATGTCCGAAAGGCTCGGCATGCCGGTGCTGACGCGCTCCTGGCAGATGCTGCTGAAAGGTCTCGGCGAAGCCCGCGCCGCGCCCATGCCGCTGCAGGCGGTGGAAATGGTGATCGTGCGCATGGCCTATGCCGCCGAACTGCCGACACCCGCCGATGCCATCAAATCACTGGAGAGCGGCGCACCGCGCCCGCAGCGCGCGCCATCATCCGCGCCAGCGTCTAATGGCGCCCCTACAAGTGGTGGCGCACACGCCGTCGCGCGCAGTGTCGCCATGGCCGCGCCCGCCGAACACGCGCCGCAGCCCATGGCGCAAGCCGCGCCGCAGGTCGTTGCTCATCCCCTCCCGCAGCCGCAGACCTTCGCCGAGGTTGTCGAGCTGTTGAATCAGAAGCGCGAACCCGTGTTGGCGACGCAACTCAAGCGCAACGCGCGTCTGGTGCGTTTTGAACTCGGCCTCATCGAATTCAATCCTGAACGGGCCATGCCCAAGGAACTCGCCGGGCAGATCGGCAAGCTGCTGACGGATTGGACCGGCCAGCGTTGGGTCGTCAGCATCGTCAATGCCGCCGGTCAGCCGACACTGCACGAACAGGAGTTGGAACACGTCAAAGCCGACCCCTTGGTGAAATCCATTCTCGAAGCCTTCCCCGGCGCGACCATCGAAGCCGTGCGTAAGGCTGATGAAAAGTAGTTAGGAATATTCGCGATGAAAAATCTCGGTCAGATGATGAAGCAGGTGCAAGACATGCAGGCCAAAATGGCCGACATGCAGGCGAAGCTGGCCGATATGGAAGTCACCGGCGCCTCCGGCGGCGGCATGGTGAAGGCGACGTTAAACGGCAAGGGTCTCGTGAAAGCCATCAAGATCGATCCGTCGCTGATCGTCCCGGCTGAGGCTGAAGTGTTGGAAGACCTGCTGGTGGCCGCGCTCAACGACGCGAAGACTAAAGTGGACGATTATTCCCAAACTGAGATGAGCAAGCTCACGGGCGGACTGCCGTTGCCGCCTGGCCTCAAGCTGCCCTTCTAAAATGACTTCGGCATCTGCGACGATACACCGCGAACCCCTCCCCCTTGTGGGGAGGGGCAGGGGTGGGGGTTCTTTCGATTGTCGCGTTTCTTTCGAGCATCCCCCCACTCGGCTCACCCACATTTTTTCTGCGCGACGTTGTCGCGCAGTTGGGTTCGCCGACCTCCCCACAAGGGGGAGGTAAAGGCAGATGGCCGGCGTTGAAATCGAAGCGCTGATCCGCCAACTGTCGAAGCTGCCGGGACTGGGTCCGCGTTCGGCGCGGCGCATTGCCTTGGCGCTCATCAAACGCCGCGAGACCTTGCTCGATCCGCTGGTGCAGACCTTAGGCGCCGCGGCCGCGGCCGTGAAAATCTGCAAGACCTGCGGCAACTACGACAGCCAGGATCCGTGCTCTATCTGCGCCGATGGGCGGCGCGATCCGTCGGTAATTTGCGTTGTCGAGGATGTGGCTGATCTTTGGGCGCTGGAGCGCACGGCGGCGTTTCGCGGGCGCTATCACGTCACCGGCGGTTTGCTGTCGCCGCTGGATGGAATCGGTCCGGCTGATCTGAAGGTGGAGCGTCTGGTGGCGCGCGCCAATACACCCGAGGTGCGCGAGGTTATTATGGCCCTCAGCGCCACCGTGGACGGGCAGACGACAGCCCACTACATCTCCGAACGGCTGCAAGGCACCGCTACCATTGTCTCGGGCCTCGCCCACGGCATGCCCATCGGCGGCGAGCTGGATTATCTCGATGACGGCACGATTTCCGCGGCCCTCAAGGCGCGCCGACCGGTCTAATGAGGGCAATATTGCGTCATTGCGCCGCCATAATTCTACATTAGCTTAGGGACCGTAAAACGCTCTCGTGCGTTATAACGGTTGAGGCGGCAGGCCCCCTTTGGGTGGGCCGCTGCATTATCAGGAGGATGAGATGATCAAGCGTATTGTTTCGGCCGCGGCTGTGCTGCTGGCGCTGTCGGCTTGCGTCAGCCCCAAGTACGTGGTGTCGGACGTCACGCGCTTCCACACCGTCAGCGCGCCCTTCTCGGGACAGACCTTCGCCATTGTCGCCAGCAATCCCGAGCAGGAACAAAGCATCGCCTTCCGCCAGTTCGGCGATCAGCTCAATAACCGTTTAAGCGCACTCGGACTGCAGCAATATGGCGGCAACGCCGGTCCTAGCGGCGCCGACTATGTCGTGACATTGGACTATGACGTGCTGGGCCCCACGCCCGACGTGCGCAGCCGCGGTTCCAACTTCTCGGTGGGCTTCGGCTACAGCAACTTCAATCGTCCGTGGGGTTACGGCTTCGGTTATGACCCGTTCATGGACAACTACAATTACACCGACACGCGCCAGATGTTCACGCGGCGCATCGAAGTGAATATCTACCAGGGCAAAACCTACACCTCGGGCCCGAAGCAACGCGTGTTTGAAGGCCGCGCCATCAGCACGGGCCTGAACGGCGCCATCGAGCCGGTGATGCCGTACATGCTCGACGCCGTGTTCCAGGACTTCCCGGGCCGGTCCGGCGGCACGCGTACCGTCAGCGTCAAGGTGCCGGCGGACGTCGAGCAGGCGCAGAGCCGCGTCTCGCGCCCCAGCAGCCGCTCCAGCTATTAAGATCTTCCGAGATGAATTGACCCCCGCGGCTGGATCAGCCGTCGGGGGGTGTTTTTGCATCGCATATACGTCATTGACTTAGTAAGTCAATGACGTATAGTTCGTAGGTTGATGTTTGAATGGGACGAAGATAAAAGCGAAGTGACGCACCGCCTGCGTGGTTTCGACTTCGCTTATGCGGCGCTTATTTTTGAGAGTGATGTCTTAGAGTTTGACGATACGCGGCGGCTTTATGGCGAGCGGCGCGTTTGTGCCATAGGGCAGATCGACACGAATGTGCTGTTTGTCACATACACATGGCGCGGGCTTGTGCGCCGGATTATTTCCGCACGCCTCGCTAATCGAAAGGAACGTAATGTCTACCATCAAGCGTTCGGCTGAAAGTTTGCGGAAGTACGCGCGTGTCAACCAGGCCTTAATCACTCAAACCGGGGAGCGCGATATCGCGCGTCAGGCGAAGCGTGACGGCACATCCACGGCGAAGATCGATTTGAAGCGCGGGTTGGCGTCAGGGGGTGTCCGCCGTGTAGCGCCGGTCGATGTGGCGGCGGTGCGCGCCAAGACCGGCTTGTCGCAAGAGCGGTTTGCGCGTGCTTTCCGTATCAGTCCGCATACTTTGCGTAATTGGGAACAAGGCCGCCGCACGCCGGAAGGTCCGGCACGCGCGCTCTTAACCGCGATCGACCGTGACCCGAAAGCATTGATGCGGGCTTTGGGGGTGTAGGCTTACTGCAGCCGCGGGGGTTGTTTTTCGTCTTCCGCCAGCGGGCGTTCAACCGCCGCTTCCACGGTCGGTGCTTCCAGCTGAATATTCTCGATGCCGTCGCCGCGCTTGATGATCTTCTCGGTCGACGTGCGAATCTCTTTCACATCCTTCTGCGCCTGATCGAAATGGGTCGAGAGCGCTTCCACCCGCTTATCCAGGCGCTTCACGTCTTCCATCATCTTTCCGATTTCGGTTTGGATGATGTGTGCCTGCTCGCGCATGCGGGCGTCCTTCAGCACCGCGCGCACGGTGTTGAGCGTCGCCATCAGCGTCGTCGGCGAGACGATGTAGACACGGCGGCGGAAACCTTCCTGCACGACCTCCGGAAAGCGGTCGTGCAGCTCGGCGAACACCGATTCCGCCGGCACGAACATGATGGCCGAGTCAGAGGTCTCTCCAGGGATGATGTACTTCTCGTGGATGTCCCTGATGTGTTTGGTCACATCGCTGCGGAAGGCGGCTTCGGCCAGGGTTTTGGCGCGTTCGTCGGCGGCGTTGACCAGCATCATGAAGGCTTCGTGCGGATATTTTGAATCCACCGCGATCAAGCCCGGCGGGTTGGGCAGGCGGATCACGCAATCGGCGCGCTTGCCGTTCGATAGCGTCGCCTGAAATTCGTAGGCGCTGGGCGGCAGGATATTGCGCACCAGGTCTTCCATCTGGGTTTGGCCGATGGCGCCGCGCGCCTGCTTGTTGGACAGGATGTTCTGCAGGCTCACGACTTCCGCCGACATATCGGCCATGTTCTTCTGCGCCGCGTCGATCACCGCCAGGCGCTCTTGCAGTTGGCCCATGGTCTCGGTGCTTTTATCGCTGGTCTTCTGCAAATTCTCGCCGATGCGCCGCGTCACGTCGGCCAGGCGCTCTTCCAGCATTTTTGTGACGGCGCGTTCCTGGTTTTGCAGCTGTTCGCCCATGCGCGCCTGGGCGGCGGCCTGGCCTTCGGCCATCTGGCTCAAGCGGCCTGCCAATAAAGTCTGCGTCTCGGCCAATTTGGCGGCGGTGTCGGCGAGCTGCGTCAACGGACCGCCGGCTTGCGTGCGGTTCGCGCGCAGCACCGCGAACAGCGATACCACGGCGATTGCGGTCGCCGCCGCCAGCAGCGCCAATTCCCCCAAGTCCATTCCGCGATCCTTAGCCAAAGCTCGATTCTTAAAGACTTTTCATGGCGGGCTTGCAACTTGCACGTTGCCTAAACCCTGCCATGATCCCGAGCCTAAATGAAAAGACCGCACCGCGCTATTGGTGCATCACATTCGAAAGCGTTGCTGCACATGACCAAAGCCCTCCTCCTCACAGCCGCTGTTTTCTTTGCGCTGCCTGCAATAGCCGCAGAGGTGAATGTGCCCGCCGCGGCCGGCGGCGCCGACGTCACGGTCTACAATAACGATCTCGCCATGGTGCGCGAGCGGCGCAGCTTTCGTCTGCCGGCAACCTCCGCGCAGCTTGCTTTCACCGGCGTCAGCGGCCGCCTGCAGCCCGAGACCGCGTTTCTCGATGTCACCAAAGGCGATCCGGTGAAGGTGATCGACCAGTCCTTCAGCTTTGGGCTCATCACGCCCGCCGCCTTGCTGGCACAGTCGGTAGGGCAGGAGGTCTCCGTCATCACCACGAACCCCGCCACGGGTAAAGAGACCACCGTCCGCGCCAAGGTGCTTAGCGCCGTTGACGGCCCGGTGCTCGACATTGGCGGCAAAATTCATACCTCCGTGCCCGGACGCATTGTTTACGACAGTTTGCCGCCGGGCCTGCGCCCCACCCCGACGCTGCTGATGAATGTCACCGGCGGCGCCAATAAAGACGCCGACGCGGAGTTCAGTTATCTCACCGGCGGTTTGTCGTGGCATGCGGATTATGTCGTGCAGTACGACGCCGACGCCGCGCGCATGGACCTCACCGCCTGGGCCACCATCACCAACACCACCGGCGTGGAATTTAAAGACGCGCGCCTCAAGCTCGTGGCCGGCGACGTCAACCGCGCCGCGCCGCCGCCGCGCCCCATGCGCATGATGGAAGCCAAGACCATGGCCGCCAATGCGCCGGCCATGGCCGACAACGTGACCGAACAAAGTTTAGACGCCCATCACCTCTATACGATCGGCAAGGCCGTGACGCTGGCGAACCAGGAATCCAAGCAGCTTTCGCTGTTCAGCGGTCAGGGTATCGCGGCGCGGCGCGAGTTGGTCGTGCGCAACGAGCAGCCCTACATCTATTCCAACGCCGTGCACGGGCAGATTCCCGAAATTCGCGCCGACGCCGAAATGGTCTTCAAGAACGACACCGCCGCCAAACTCGGTTTGCCATTGCCCGCCGGCACCGTGCGCGTCTACGGCATGGACGAGCAGGGCGCGCCGCGGTTCATGGGCGAGTCCGCCATCGCGCACACGGCCGTCGGCAGTGAAGTGCGCGTGAAGCTGGGCCGCGATTTCGACGTGCCCGTCATCCGCGAACAGACCACCTTCGTGCGCGCCTCGGACACCATCACCGTCAGCGCGTGGAAAATCACCGTCAAGAACGCGAAGTCCAAGCCCGTCAAAGTCCGGCTCATCGAGCCCATGCCGGAATCCTGGGAAATCAGCCGCGAGACCCTGCCGCACAAGTCTTCCAACGCCGGCAGCGTGGAATGGAACCTGGACGTGCCGGCCAAGGGCCAGGCCGTGCTGGAATACACAGTCAAATCGACGTTCTAGAGGCCTTGGCCGTTGACCAAAAGGCCCGCTGGCCTTATGTCACGGCCCATGGCGCTCTTGGACATCATCACGGCCCCCGATCCCCGCTTGAAGAAGAAGGCGGAGCCGGTGGAGCGCGTCGACGCCGCGACGGCGAAGCTCATGGCCGACATGCTGGAAACCATGTACGACGCGCCTGGCGTCGGCCTCGCCGCGCCGCAGGTGGGCGTGCTGAAGCGTATCATCGTCGTCGATCCCGCCCGCGAAGAGGCGCCGCCGGCGCCCCTCAAGATGGCCAATCCGGAAATCATCTGGGCCTCGGAGGAAACCAAACCTCACGAGGAAGGCTGCCTGTCATTGCCCGAGGAGTACGACGAAGTCGTGCGGCCCGATAAAATCAAGGTGCGCTACATCGATGAGAACAACGAGCTGCGCACCGTCGATGCCGACGGTCTGCTGTCGGTCATCATTCAGCACGAGATGGATCATCTGAACGGCGTGCTGTTCGTCGATCACATCTCGTCCGTGAAGCGCAGCATGATCATGCGCCGTCTCACCAAGCAGAAAAAATTCGAAAAGCTCGGCAAGCGCCACGCCCTCGAGACGGCCTAAGGCGTATACACCCCATGAAACCGGGGATGCGCGTCGTCTTCATGGGAACGCCCGACTTCGCGGTCACGGCGCTTGCGCAATTGCGCGCGCATCACGACATCATCGCCGTCTACACCCAGCCGCCGCGTCCCGCCGGGCGCGGCCAGCAGGACCGCCCCAGCCCGGTGCAGGTCTTCGCGGAGCAACACGCCATTCCCGTGCGTTCGCCCAAAAGCCTGAAGTCGGCCGAAGTGCAGGCGGAGTTCGCCGCGCTGAAGGCCGATGTGGCGGTGGTCGCGGCCTACGGACTGATCCTGCCGAAGGCCGTGCTGGAGGCGCCCAGCTACGGTTGCATCAATATTCACGCCTCGCTGCTGCCGCGCTGGCGCGGGGCGGCGCCCATCCAGCGCGCCATCA
>JAIEMI010000147.1 GCA_019752235.1 Rhodospirillaceae bacterium | reverse complement strand
CCGCTTGGGAATAACCGAGATCGAGGCGCAAGTACTCCCTGACCAGAAGAGTGCCGTTGTGCAGCGTCTGAAAGCTCAGGGCCGCACGGTGGCGATGGCGGGGGACGGGATCAATGACGCCCCCGCGCTGGCGGCGGCCGATGTCGGGATTGCCATGGGGACTGGCACGGATGTAGCCATGGAAAGCGCGGGCGTGACTTTGGTGAAGGGTGATTTGACCGGAATCATCCGCGCGCGCCGGCTTTCTCAGGCAACCATGCGCAATATTCGCCAGAACTTGTTTTTCGCCTTCATCTACAACGCCGCGGGTGTGCCGCTCGCGGCTGGTGTCTTGTACCCCTTCTTCGGGATTCTGTTGTCGCCGATCATTGCAGCCGCAGCAATGGCCTTGTCCTCGGTCAGTGTGATCGCCAATTCGCTCCGCTTGCGAATTGTCGAGTTGCCCTAAGAAGGCGTGGCGGGCTCTTGCAGGCGTCCTGTTTGCCAGCCGCGGCTAGCTTACTGCTGTTCTTAGAACGCTGTTCGAATGGCTAAGCGAATGTCGCGACCTGGAAGCACAACCTCGTCTTTATTCAAGGCGGTGGCGTTGCGTTGGATACGGTCGGTCAAATTCCGGCCGATCAAAGCGAGTTCCACCTTGGGGTTTGCCAACCATGGCCGCCAGGCGACTTGCGCATCGAGATTGGCGAAGCCCTTCGTGGGCGTTTCGGCGGCGGACGCAACCTTGTTCTGAGCGCCGCTGTATTTCAGCAGAAAACTAGCGTCGATGGATCGGCTTTCCCAAAACAGACCGCCGCCCACGTGGTACGGAGGAATGCGTGGTACGTTTCCCGCACCGCCCTGTAATTCTGCTCGGACGTAGTCTGCCAGTACGTTAAGCCCAAGCGTACCGCCACCAACCTCCATCAAACTGGCCGTAGCCTTGCCTTCGAGCCCATAGAATGTTGCGCCGCGTTGCTCGTAGAGTAACTCCTTCAGTTCCGCCGTATCACCGACAATGCAATTTCCTTCCCCGTCACAGGTTCGACCTGTCAGGCGTCCAAAAATATAATTGCTGAATTTAGCACCCCACACGGCGGCTTCGAATTCTATACCTTTAGCGCGCGCCCGAACGGTGCCTTCAAGCGAATTAGCGCGCTCGATGCCAAGCGCGGGATCTCCAATTTCGAAGGTGCCGGGGGCGTCGTGCGGACCGCGGGCGAATAGCTCGGTTTGTGCCGGTGCCCGTGCGGCACTGGCGAAGGTGAGGCCCAACGACACCGCATCGGTTGTTTCAAGCAGCAGTCCAGCCGAGCCACTGACCGGAGTGAACTTCCGATCGGTGGGGACATTGGATGCAGGCGTTCCGCTTACACCCACATGTTCTACGCGCAGACCCATTTGTAAACGCAGGCCCTTGGTCATCGGCGCTTCCGTGAAAGCGAAGCCTGCGAAGGATTTCGTCGCTGTTGGTGATAGATAATCGGCGCCCTCACCCAAGGCTGAGACTTCGCGGTGCTGGACCTGCGCACCGATCGCCGACGCGGAGAATGGCCCCAGTGCCCCCAATAGTGCTTCTGCCCTGCTATCCCATTCCTTGTCGATGAATGTTGAAAGAGCGACCCCGGTGGGGTCACGTTCGCTGTGCTTATAATCCGCATAGCCACCATCGACAGTGAGCTTCTGAAGTGTGCCGGCGTCCAGTGTAAAGGATGAGCCAAACAGGCCTTTAGTCAGCTTCATGTCTATGAAGTTGGCTTCGGCGGGAATGCCATATTTGGCGTCGTAGTGAACGACCGCTGCGCCAACCCGGTTCTGATCACCATCGCCGAAAAAGTATGACCCGCCGAGGGATGCGCCGTCGCCGCGGAAGAACGAGTTGCTCTGAATGCCGAGGGGCGTGTCGTAGTCGTTGGTACGGCGAATAAAGCCGTCGGCATGGACTGCAAATTGACCGACACGCGTGTCCGCGAGTGCGCCTCCCTGACGGGTGTCCGCGGCCGTGCCATAAGTTCCGCTGACCTCCCCTGAAAATGGCTTGTCGGATAGCTCCAGCGGTATGCGGTTGTTGATGGCGTTTACGACGCCACCGATGGCCTGGCTGCCGTAGCGCAAGGTGGCAGCGCCGCGTACGACCTCGATTTTCTGCGTCGATAACGGGTCGATCGGTACGCCGTGATCGGCGCCGACATCGGAAACGTCAAAACTGCCGACGCCGTTCTCAAGAATTCGCACCCGGCTCGCATCAAAGCCTCGGATCACCGGCCGGCTTGAACCAGCGGCAAAGTTGCTGCCGGTGACTCCGGGCACATTGGCGAGCGCGTCGGCAAGATTGGCGCCACCGCTGCGAAGGATTTCGTCACGATTGACCTGTCCAACGATAGTTGCGAGTTTGTCGGGATCGTTTGAAAGCGGTGATCCAGTGACGATTATGGTTTCGATCTTGGGAGGGGTAGAAGCAGCGGCCTGTGGGTTGGCCGCATGCGCGCTGTGAGCGGTCGTTGATAAAAGCAAGGTCACCGCTGCGGCGGTGCCGTTGAATCGATAAAACATGACAGTCCCCGTATGAAATGAATGCACGGCTGACCGCATGCCGAAGCATGCTGGGCAGCTAGATGGCAAAGCGGCGTTAGACGGAGACGGGAGGGGCGCGGGAGCGGAAGCCGGAGACGCTGTTGGGCAGCGGCGGCGTGGCGGCCGGTGCAAGTTCAAGACGTTCAATGACAACGAACGTGGGTACAACGATGGTCAGGGCCTGCGGGCCATCCGTCATCGCCGAGGCGAATTGGCAGAGCGAACACTCGTCGCTCGCACGCAGGTCAGGGTTTAATCGATGGCCAATTTGATGGATCGCCAGCGCGACTTGCGCGACAATCAAGAGCGCCACCACAAGCGACCACAGTCGGTTGCGCTGGTTTGTACAGCCGTCGATTTCGGATTCAGTTAACGCATGCATTGTTGTTGCTGTCTAAACGTATGCGAAAGCTCCGAGCAGAGTGATTGAAGGGACGCGATCCGGTGCGTCAGCTACCGGACTTACCGAGTGCGAGCTTCATGAGTTTGTCTTCGGCCATCATCAGCGTTACGGCGGTGGAATATGCGCCCTTGGCATCCGAAATCTTTTGCATCTGCTCTTCGAGGACCACGTTATTGCCGTCGGGTGATTCTTCCGAAGTTTTGGGACTTTTACGGACGACAAAGCGACTTCGCTCGGGAATTGTGCCTTTCAAGTGTTGCGGATCGGTTCGTGCCACGGTAACCGGTGCGACAGCCTGCAACGCATCTTTGAACGTAAATTTGTCCAGATCGCGCGCTTTATATCCGGGCGTGTCGGCGTTGGCGACATTCTGCGCTAGCACCCTTGCTCGCTTTGCGGCCCAATCAAGCTTCGCCATCGCCATGTCCGAAAGCGTGATTTTATCGATGTCCATGAGCCACCAAAATGTTGCTTACACCGCCGGGATCGTTGAATAGGCATTCCTTGCTCATGATTGCCCTCCAATTGTCCGTAAGGGGCGAACCTTGCGAGATACTTTGACGCGGCCGTGCGGACCCAAGCTCACGGATGCTCATGCTCATCTTTCATTGGCTCGGCGCCGCCGTGGTGATGTTCGCTGCCCATATTCATGCTCGCCATAATCAACTTGCCGTATTCCTCTTCTGTCATTCCCGGCAGGCGCTGCATGAAGGCTACGGTGGACCACAATTCAGCGTCGGTGTGATCCTTCCATGATGGCATTCCCGTCATCTTGAGGCCGTTCTTGACCGTCCAAAACAATTCGCCCGGTGAAAGATGCGCCGCCGCATGCGCGAGATCGGGCGGCGCCGGATACAGTCCGTGTGCGATATCGCCTTTCGGCACGCCTGGTGCGCCATGGCAGACGGCGCAGTGGGCGGCGAAGTGATCGGTGCCCATTACGACGGTTGCCTCGTCCTTCAGGTTCTTGGGAACTTCGATCCCGCGTGCGTGCGCCTTGATTGACTGGATTCGAACAGTCTCAAGCACCTTATAGACGAGGCCCCAATGCGGGTCCGACGCGGCCACGTTGTAGATACCTGCATAGACAAAGCCGAAACCGCCTATAACGACGACTGCTGCCAAAGCCAACACACCGATGATGGGCTTTCTCATGGACTTTCCTTCTTCTGCGGCGTTGCTTTTCGCTCCCCGCCTTACTTCGTCGAGACCGGCTTGATTGATTGAATTTCGAAAGTTCCAGCCTTGTTTTTTTCAATGGTGAATTCCACGGCCGTTCCGGGTTGAAGCGCCTTGAGATCGACCGAGGGTGCTACGGCGAAATCCATCTTCATGGCGGGCCAGCCCAGGGCCGAAATCGCTTCATGGGAGAGATTTACCTTATGGGTGGCGGCATCGACGGCGTTAACCACACCTTTACCATGAGCATCACTGTGGCCTTCGTGGGCCAAAACAGCTGGTGCGGATGCGAACAAGCCAGCAACGAGAGCAAGAACAACAGGGGCTTTCATCGGAAGTCTCCTTTAGACGCCCGCCAACCATCTGGGGGCGTGATAATATGAGTACGCACGAGCACGTCTTATCCCTCGCCCGAGAGGGTTGGCGACTCGGGCCGTGTACAGATATGAGAATCAAGGCGAAAGCACCCATGCTCGAAAAAGACCTCGAAACCCTGAAAAATGTCCCGTTAGACAGGCGGTCCCTGGAAGGGCTTGAGACTGCAATTTGGACGAAAGTCGCAGCCAACGCACAGCTTGCTCACGGCCGCAGCCTGATCCTCGGATGGCAGGCAAGTGTGGTTGCTCTCGTGGTTGTCGGCAGCTTCGTCGTAACCGGAGTTACAACTACCAACGAGCATCCGATTTTCGATCAGCTCGACGCATTTTCTGCGGACGGACTTCCGGCACCCTCAACCTTATTGCTCGGAAAGCACACATGACCGCAACGGGGCGCATGGCCGCCGCGGTCGCCGTGTTGACGATCGTCGCGGTGGCGGCCCCGGCGTATGGGTCGGGATGGGAATCGGCGTGCGCCATTCCCACCACACCTCAAGCCTTGATGACATCCTTCATCACGAACTTAATCTGACGGCCGAACAGGAAAAGCGCATCGCGCCCTTAGAGTCGAAATTCGCGCTGGGCCGGCAGGACTTAGAAATGCAAATGCGCCCTGCGAACCGGGAGCTTGCGCGCCCGGATCGCACGCCATTATGTCGGCAACAGCGATGATACTTTCGATGTCCTCCAGGAGGCGCGCTGTTTGTTTCCGAGAAGGGAGACGTTCACGCACGCCTGGTGTCCTATTATGACTTCAACCTTACGCAGCGCCTTATTCTTCAGCCCGCGCTGAAATCGATATTGCGGCACAGGACATGCCGGAACTTAAAAGGGGTGCGGGCATTTCCTCTCTCGAGGCGGAGTTGCGGCTACGCTATGAAATCCGGCGCGAATTTGCGCCGTATATCGGGGTGACCTTCGAACGGAAGGTCGGTCAGACCGCCACCTTCGCAAGAGCGCAGGCGAGGGCGTCAGCGCAACCAGCTTCGTCGCCGGAATCCGGTTTATGTTTTGATTTTCTGGTACCTAATGACTTTATCGCGGGGGACACAAACCGAGGAGCCAGCCGATGGACCACGACATGAAGCATCATCACTATAAGCATCTGGGCATTTCGACCGCGGTCAATGCCGTCATCATGTATCTTGTGATGTACACGATGATTAAGGGTGTCGAGGACTTCTACAACAACATCAATCAAGTCTACATGGTTCTGATGATGGCGGCGCCGATGGTCATCATCATGTTGTTCGACATGAAGTCCATGTACACCGACAAGAAGCTTAATCTCATCCTATACAGTTTGTCCGCCGCTCTCGTGGTCCTCGGTTTTGTCGGAATGCGGAGCCAAGCGCTGGTCGGCAATGAACAGTTTTTGAAAGCCATGATCCCGCACCATTCGGCCGCGATCCTGATGTGCGGCAAGGCTAGCATCACCGATCCCGAGATCGTGAAACTGTGTGAGGGAATTAAAAGGTCGCAACAGGGGGAAATCGATCAAATGAACGAAATGTTGAAGCGATACTGAAGGCCCGCGCCCTTTCTGGTGTCCGACATCCATCGTGTTGAAATTGTGTAAGATATTCCGCTATTGTTATTCCGCTGTTGTTGATCGGTTAATCAAACCTGTGTACGCTCTCCCAATGTTCGGAAAGCGCTTCCGCCAACTAATGACCGTTCTGGCCGTGGGCTTGCTTTCGGGCCTGTCCACTTTCGAAGTCATGCCGCAGGTCTCGATGGGGCATGGCATGGGCATGACGGATTGCGGCGGCTGTCCGGACATGCCCTGCAAGGACATGTCGCCCTTGTGCCTCGCCAATGTAGGGTGTGTCGCGCTTCTAGTAGGCTTGCCCGCACAGACAGCGGCGCTGTTTGACTACACCATCGCATCGCCAGACTGGGCAAACAGCCCGACGATGTCCGGCCGCGACATCAAACCCGGTCTCGAACCCCCCATCCTCGTCGGCTAACGCCACGACTCTGTCCAGAACGTGCCCGTGATGTTGGCTTGAGCGCCAGCACAGGTCGCGCCTGCTTCACCGTATTCAATGGGAATTCAGACCATGCGTGTCTCTCGTCCGCTTTTTGCTCTCCTGCTTGCTGTCGTCCCTCTGTTGGGATTGTCCGGCGCCGCAATGGCCGCGCCCAAGGATTACCGCTTCGAACTGGTCGGTCTTCCGGTGAAATCAGGCAAGGCCACGCACGTAACCGTGCGCCTCATCCATGTGCCAGACGGCAAACCTGTCGTCGGTGCGGAAATCACCGAGATCAAATTCGACATGGGTCCGGCCGGTATGGCCGGCATGTCAGCGCCTGCGAAATCGATGCCGTCAATGGAAGCTGGGACTGGGACCTACATGATCGAAACGCAGCCGTCCATGGTCGGCAATTGGGGCTTGAATCTCACCGCTAAGGTGAAGGGCGAGGCCGAACCCGTGCGCGGCACCGTCGTCGTCGCGGTTCCAAAGTAGCGGACGTACGCTCGCGCGGCGGCGGGCCTCAGCTCGCCGCCGATCGTCTTGTCGGGAGAAATTCTATGTCACCACACACATTGCGTTACGCGCTGCTCTTCGCACTGGTGCCCATTACCGCTTTTGCGGCCGAGCCGCCGGGACTTGGCGCCACGGTCGAGCCTTTGCTCGAACAGGCACGCGCGATGAGCCCCGAACTCGCGGCGTCTGTCCTCAGTGCCGACGCGGCGCTTGCGCGCGCGAAAGGAGCCGGGACGTTGCCCGATCCTACTTTCCGCGTTCAGTTTAAGGATGTGGACCGCGCGCGTGGTTCAGTCTTACCCGACCGCGTGAATCGCATCGACTACACCGTTGAGCAGGAATTCCCGCTTTGGGGCAAGCGCGGCTTGGCGCAGTCGATCGCAGCCGCAGGCGCCGCCCAAACCGTCGCTGGCCGCGATCAAACGGCTCTGGAGCTTATCGCCGCGGTCAAGACCGCGTTCGGCGACTACTACGGCGCACATCAAGGCGTGCTCATCATCGACGATATCAAGCGTACGCTGGATGTCATGGCCGAGGTTGCGCAACGCCGCTATGAGCAGGGCCTTGGGAGCCAGCAGGATGCGATCTTGGCGAAAGTCGAAGCCGCTCACATGGAGACGGAACGGATGCGCCGTGAATCCGACCGCCGCCGGGCCGCCGCACGCCTCAACGCTCTCCTGAATCGTCCTGTCGAGGCGCCCTTGGCGTACCCGGAGACGTTGCCTCCGTTGCCATCCTCAGAAGCGATAAATTTAGACAATCTTGTTGCGCGGCTGAACGACACGAGTCCGATCTTGAAGGCGCAAGACGCAGCCATCGAGGCCGCGTCGGGGACCCAGGC
This sequence comes from Rhodospirillaceae bacterium, assembly GCA_019752235.1. Classification (GTDB taxonomy): domain Bacteria; phylum Pseudomonadota; class Alphaproteobacteria; order Rhodospirillales; family Rhodospirillaceae; genus SHVO01. The sequence continues at coordinate 5,384 of JAIEMI010000147.1, read as the reverse complement.
ACTCGCAAAAAAGAGCTGGTATCCCGATGTGGCTGTCGGTCTTTCCGTCGTCGACCAGAACCGGCGTTGGCAAGGATATGAGGCCATGGTATCGATCAAGATTCCCATTAACGGTACATTGCGCCGGGCTGAGATCAGCGCCGCGACATCCGAGCTAGGCGCCGCGCGCAGTCGGCGTGACGCGCTCGCGGCCAAGACGCGCGAGCAACTGGTCGCCGCCTACTGGAACTTCGATGAAGCTCAGCGCATCGCGACGGTTTTACACGAAAACCACATCCCTCAGACCGAACTTGCTTTGAAATCGGCCGTAGCTGGCTATCAGCAGAATCGCGTCGACCTGTTGAATCTTTTGGAAGCACAACGACGCGCATTTCAGAATCGTCTTGAGCATGTGATGTATCTTGTGAATCGTGAGCGCGCCGTCGCTGAAATTGAAAAACTTCTCGGAGGCGCGCTGTGATCCGCAACCTTATCGTACTAGTCATCGTCGCCGGCATCGCCGGTGGCATTTATTGGTTTGGGATTCGGGAGAACTCTCCTGCGCCCTCGGCGTCGTCCGAGCGAAAGGTGCTCTATTACAAAGATCCCATGGGCGGCACCGATACGTCACCAAAGCCAAAAAAAGATTCCATGGGGATGGACTATCTACCAGTCTATGCAGACGAGACGCCGAAGCCCGCCCCGGAAACCGGCGATCGTGGCCGGCTTCTATATTACCGCAACCCCATGGGCCTCGCGGATACATCCCCGAAGCCGAAAAAAGATTCCATGGGGATGGACTACCTCCCGGTTTACGAGAACGAGGTTTCTGCGCCCGGAATAGTCCAGGTCGACACAGCGCGGCTGCAACGGGCCGGCGTACGGACAGAAGCGGCGACGCTCAAAAATGTCGCGAACGAAATCCAAGCCGCAGGGGTTGTGGCCCTGGATCAGACGCGTCTGGCCGTCGTCACGCCACGCGTCGATGGCTTTATAGAACGTGTTTACGTCGGAGCCCCCGGCCTTGAGGTAAAAGCCGGCCAACCCCTTGTTGAGGTTTACAGCCCGGAGCTGGTGCAGCTTCAAGACGAATACCGGCTTGCGCATGAAGCGGGAGCCGGCACGACGGCAACACTGGCGGAGAGTGCACTCAAGCGCCTCCAGAACCTCGGGATCACGCCAGCGCAAGTACGAGATATTGCCGCCGGGCGCTACCGCCGCACTTTGTCGCTGGGCGCGCCGATCTCCGGCGTTGTCCTCAAAAAGAACGCGGTTTTAGGGCAGCGGTTCATGACCGGCGAGCAGCTCTATGAGATCGCCGACATCAGTTCCGTGTGGGTGGTCGCCAAGGTGTTTGAACACGACCTGCCGGTGCTCAAGACCGGGTCCGCAGTGAAAATTGCCGTCAGCGCGCTCCCGAACCGCCCGTTTGAAGGGACGATTTCTTTTATCGCACCGCAGATCGACCGCGACACGCGCACGGCCGATGTACGGATCAACGTTGGCAATGCTGATGGCGCTTTGCGGGCAGATATGTACGCGACCGTCAGCATCCCAGCCCCCGACGCAAAGCCCGTGGTTGCGGTGCCGAATTCCGCAATCATCGACAGCGGCACGCGGCAAGTCGTACTCATTGCTAAAGGCGAAGGCCGGTTTGAGCCGCGCGAGATTAAGACCGGCGGGCGCAGCGGCGGCTTTACCGCCGTCACCGAAGGATTGAAAGAGGGCGAGGAAGTCGTCGTCGAAGCGGCCTTCCTTATCGACGCCGAAAGCAATCTGAGAGCTGCGCTGCAATCCTTCACTGGCCCCCCGCCGGCAGCGCCGGGGGTCAAACCATGATTCGAACAATCATCCGCTGGTCGGCGCACAATCTACTGATGGTGGGGTTGCTAGCTGCCGCCATTGCGGCTGCCGGCGCATTCGCGCTCACCCGCATTCCGCTCGACGCCATTCCCGATCTCTCCGATACACAAGTCATCATTTATACGGAATACGCCGGACAGGCGCCGCAGGTGATCGAAGATCAGATCACCTATCCGCTGACATCGGCCATGCTGAGCGTGCCGCGCACTAAGGCGGTACGCGGCCTCTCGTTCTTTGGAGTATCTTTTGTCTACGTCATCTTCGAGGACGGCGTTGATATCTACTGGGCACGCAGCCGCACTTTGGAGTACCTGAATTTTGCCGCGCAACGGCTGCCGGCTGGAATAGCGCCATCGCTGGGGCCGGACGCCAGCGGCGTGGGCTGGGTCTTCCAATATGCCGTGCTCGGGGCGAAGCAATCGCTCGCCGAACTCCGCACCTTGCAGGATTGGTATGTGCGCTACGCACTCGCGAAGGCGCCCGGTGTGGCCGAGGTCGCCAGTGTCGGCGGCTTTGTGCAGCAGTATCAGGTCATGGTCGATCCCCGCCGCTTGCAATCCTACGGGGTTACGCTTGCCGACATACAAGCCGCTGTTCGCGGCAGCAACAGCGAGGTCGGTGCGCGCATTCTCGAGATGGCTAACACGGAATACGTCATTCGAGGGCGCGGCTATCTCGCGTCCATCGCTGACCTAGAGCAAATCGTCGTGCGAGCGAGCGGCGGTACGCCGCTGCTCTTGCGTGATGTGGCCCAGGTCATACTTGGCCCGGATGACCGCCGCGGCATCACGGAGCTGAACGGGGAAGGCGAAGCCGTTGGCGGCATTGCCATGCAACGTTATGGCGCTGACGCGCTCGATGTCATCGCCAACATCAAGGCACGTATCACCGAGATTATGCCAAGCTTGCCCAAGGGTGTTGAGATCGTTCCGGTCTACGACAGGTCAGAACTCATCGACCGTGCGATCGATACGCTCAAACGCGTCCTGATAGAGGAGAGCGTCATCGTAGCGCTCGTGAGCATGTTGTTTCTGTTCCACTTCCGCAGCGCGCTCGCGGCAATCATCATGCTGCCGCTTGGGGTTTTACTGGCGTTTGTTCCCATGCAGGCGATGGGTATTAGCTCGAACATTATGAGTCTTGGCGGTATCGCCATTGCCATTGGCGCCATGGTAGACGCCGCCATTGTCATGATCGAGAACGCGCACAAGCATCTTGAGCGAGATACGGGATCGTCTCGGCGAGAGGCAATTGTCGCAGCGGCCATACAGGTTGGCCCTTCACTGTTCTTTAGCTTGCTCATTATTACGGTGTCGTTCCTACCCATCTTTGCGCTGGAGGATCAAGAAGGCAGGCTCTTCAAACCGCTCGCCTACACCAAGACCTTCGCCATGGCAGCTGGTGCGATTTTGTCGGTGACCGTCGTTCCGGCGCTCATGGTCCTGTTCATCCGCGGTCATATCCGACCCGAGATGGAGAATCCGCTCAACCGGTTTCTAATCGCAGTCTATCGGCCGGTCATAACCTGGGCGCTTAAAGCAAAATGGGCCGTCGTCGGGATTGCCGCCATCGTGCTTGCCGCGACCGCTTTTCCTGCGGCGCGCATCGGCACCGAGTTCATGCCCACACTTAATGAGGGCACGTTGTTCTATATGCCGGTCAGCTTGCCGGGCCTTTCGGTAACGAAGGCGGCGGAACTCTTGCAGACGCAAGACCGCATCATCAAATCATTTCCCGAGGTCGCGTCGGTCTTCGGTAAGGCGGGCCGCGCTGCTACCGCCACCGACCCGGCACCTACGGAAATGACCGAGACGGTGATCAATCTGAAGCCGCAGTCTCAATGGCGAACCAGCATGACCATCGACAAGCTGGTCGCTGAAATGGACCAATCCCTTCAGTTCCCGGGTGTTACCAATGCCTGGACGCAGCCGATCAAGGCCCGCATCGACATGCTGTCGACGGGCATCCGCACGCCCGTCGGGGTCAAGGTCTATGGTCCGACCCTGGAGGACATTCAGCGCAGCGCCGCAGAGATAGAGAAGGTGATTGAGTCGGTTCCCGGAACCGCAAGCGCGTTCGCTGAACGCACCACGGGTGGCTTTTATCTTCTCATCGATCCAGACCGGGCGGCACTGGCACGGTACGGACTTCGTGTGAGCGATATGCAAAACGTAGTCGCGGCCGCTATCGGCGGTGAACCGGTAACGACGGTCGTACGCGGGCGCGAGCGGTTCACCGTAAATGTCCGCTACCCTCGCGACTTCCGCAGTGACCTGCAAACCATCGCAGCCGTGGTTCGCGTGCCGTTGCCTGGTGGCGGTGTCGTTCCGTTAGGCGAAGTTGCACGCATTTCCATAGGGCAGGGGCCGCCCTCCATCCGCACCGAAAACGCTCAACTCGCGGCTTATATTTTCGTGGATACGCGTGAGAGCGACCTTGGCGGATATGTAGAGCGTGCCGCACGCGCCGTTGCTGAAAACGTCAAGTTTCCGCCAGGGGTCTATATTCAGTGGAGTGGACAGTTCGAGTATCTGGAGCGCGCCCAAGCGCGCCTTAAAGTTATCGTACCGGTCACATTGGCAGTCATTTTTCTGCTGCTCTATCTCAACTTCGGCCGTGTCACGGAAACGATGATCGTCATGCTTTCGGTTCCATTCTCGTTAGTGGGAGGCCTGTGGCTGATGTACGCCCTCGGCTACAACTTAAGTGTCGCCGCGGCCGTTGGCTTTATCGCACTGGCCGGGGTCGCAGCACAGACGGGCGTGGTGATGCTGCTCTACCTCGACCATGCCCTTGAGGACGCACGGACGCGTTGCGCTACGGAGAAAAGAGCGCTGACGCTGGCCGATCTGCATGCGGCCATCATGGCCGGTGCCGTCGATCGCGTGCGGCCCAAGATGATGACCGTTACCGCCATCATCGCGGGATTGCTGCCCATCTTATGGTCGTCAGGCACCGGATCGGAGGTCATGCGCCGCATCGCTGTCCCGCTCGTCGGCGGCATGATCTCGTCCGCTCTGCTGACACTTGTGGTTATTCCTGTGATTTTTCTCTTGGTAAAGCGGCAGAGCGTCCAGAAAGAGTCCACATCCGACTCATACACGTCGGCCACACGTTTAGAGGAGAATGAAGCATGAAACACCGCCGTAAACGCTCAACTAAAAGCATTCGCGGATCGGAAACGTCGTCCTTTCTGGGCATTCCGGTCGGGCGCCGGGCAATGTTACTCGGCGTATTCGGGCTCGTTGGTGCCGCCGGGATTGGCGTCTTGGCCACGATGCGACAAGCGACCACGGCTTCAGATAAGCCGGAACTCGTCGTCTATCGCGACCCTGGTTGTGGCTGCTGTAAAAAATGGGTCGCCCACCTTCAGGACCACTTCACGGTCAAGGACACACCGTCGCAACGCCTCGACGAAGTGCGCCGGAAACTGGGCGTGCCTGATGATCTCATCGGCTGCCATACGGCGACCGTAGCTGGTCTAACAATTGAAGGACATGTCCCGATCGCGGAGATTCAGCGGCTGTTGCGCGAACGGCCAG
>JAIEMI010000318.1 GCA_019752235.1 Rhodospirillaceae bacterium | reverse complement strand
GAGATGTCCATAACGAAGCCGATGTAGCTGTTGGGTCTGCCATCTTCATTTCGCTGCCCGGTTTGTACGTTGAGTGCTACGTACCGGCTTTCACCCAATTTCGTTCGAAGGCGCGTCTCAAGCACAGTGCCTCCTGCCGCTCGTTCAAATACTGGCTCGAAATGGTCCTTCGCTTTTTGAACATCTTCGGGATGAACCACATCCATCCATGTCCGCTGCAATAATTCTTCCTCTGCATAACCCAACATTCTGCAAAGGACAGGATTCGCGCGGATAATCTTATAATCTGCGTCTGTTTCCGCGATGCCAACGGCGTCGTTGTTAAAAAAAAGATCCATCCGAACTGCCCCAATCCGAGGAAAAGAACTCACCTTGCAGCGAACAAGTGCCAAGCGTCGGCTGCTTATATTCGCAGTTTTCTTGTTTCGAGTCACAACATTAACCCCTCTTGGCGGCTTTACTGCCCTGCAACATAATTATGTGGTGTAACGGCGTGGGATTCGCTCAATGTCCTGCCACGCTCACCTCGAGCCGAGAACTGCATTCGGGTATCGACCGCGCATAGGAGGTCGTTGGGCACAGGCGTTACGAATGGCGGCATCGGGGTGGCCCAGATACAAAGGCGCGCTACGCGCCCGCCTGCCGGCGCATTACACTGCCGCCCTGGCCACCGGGAGGGCTCACCACGATGCCGCGCTTGTTTTTGATCTCCGCCGCTTTTGCACTCGTTTTGTGCGCCACGGCCGGAACTGCCCTCGCCTGGGGGCCCGACGGCCACCGTGTCATCTGTGCCGTGGCCTGGGACTACATGAAGCCCGAAACACGCACCAAAGTGCAGGAGCTGCTGGAGATCAAGACCCGCGACGAGTATGCCGAACTCTGCAACTGGGCCGACGACTACCGCAACACCCATCCCGAAACCGGCCCGTGGCACGTCATTCACGTCCCGAAGGATGCGCTGGCCATCGACATGGCGCGCGATTGTCCGGCCCCAAAGTCCTGCATCGTCAACCAGCTCGACCGCGATATCGAGATTTTGCGCGGCGCCGCGGCCAAGCCCGAAAAAGCCGCCGCGCTGAAGTTTGTGATGCACTTTATGGGCGACATCCATCAGCCGCTGCATATCGGCCTCGCCGCCGATCGCGGCGGCGCGGAGATCAAAGGTACCCTGCTCGGCAAGCCCATGGCGCTGCACGATGTATGGGACACCGGCCTTTTGGAATCGCGCGGCGCACCGTGGCAAGACAGCGTGAAGGATATCTTGCGGGGCACGTCGGGCCTGGATCGCCAGCTCCGCGCGAAAGGCACGCCGCTGGAATGGGCCAATGAAGTGCGCGATTACACGCGCATGCCCCAGACCGACTACTACGATAATACCGGCAACTTCGAATACGGCGAGGTCTATGTGGCCCAGAACTTTTTCACGGTCATGGACCTCATGACGCGCGCCGCCATCCGCTTGGCGTTCGTGCTGGATAGCGAATTAAAATAACACCCCAGCGTTCAACGAACGCTTTCTTCAATCTCCGTAGGTTGTTCGTCGGGCGATTGAGCCCGCACTTATCTCCGCCGCAATCCCGCGGTAATCCCGGCGCAATCGCCCAGTAACATTGCTTCCTGATCCGCGTTGCATCGGTAACGGATAGGGAGATCAACATGTCGCGCAAGAAGATCATCGCAGGGGCGATTCTCGCCGCCACGCTTTTACCCGCGACCGCCTTCGCGGGAGCGGCCTGGCTGCAGGAAAACACCGAAATTCACGCGGGGCCCGACTACGATTATCCCACGCTGGATATCGCCTATGCCGGCGATGGCGTCGAAATCCACGGATGCCTCAGCGACTACAGTTGGTGCGACGTGGGTTATCGCGGCCTGCGTGGCTGGATCGCGGGCGCTGAACTGTTGGGATACTATCAAGATCGTCGGCAGCCCATCGCCTATGTTGGACCGTACCTCGGCTACGACATCTTAAGTTTTAGATTCGACAGCTATTGGGACCACCATTACCGCAGCCGGGATTTCTACCGCGAGCGGACCCGGTGGCAGCAATTCTCGCACAATCATCCGCACCGCCGTGATGGCCGCTGGGACCGAGGCCGTGACCGCGACGGTGATCGCGACGGTGATCGCGCCCGGAACGACCGGGATCGCGGCGAACGGACTCGGGGCGACAGAGAACGCTGGAGCAACGATCGCCAGAACAGCTATCGCCGGCAGGTCCGCGAAGGCGCCGACGCGGTGACGCGGCGGGCGAACCAGAGCGAACGCCGCCGCCAGGAGCAGACGCAGCAAGGGCAATCCAAAACCGACATGGTGCGTCAGCAGCAGGCGCAACAGGAGCAGGTGCGCCGGCAACGGCAGACCGAGCAGCGTCAACAGCAGATGCAGCAACGCCCGCAGCAGCAGCAAGTTCAGCAACGCCAAGCCGAACGCGCTGGCCGCGTCGAGCGCGTGCGCGAGTCCAACACTCAACGGGCGGAGCAACGTCATCAGCGCCGCGGCAAGCCCGGGCCGGGCGGCAGCGACGGAAACGACTAAAGGGTTCTGAACTAAGAATCGCGAACCAAGAGACCGCGCGGGTCAGTGTTCCAACGCCGCCGGCGCGGTCTCTTATTTGAATCGAGATGAAGGAGCGCGGACCGTTTAGTCCGCGGGTTTTTTACCGTGATCTTTCTCGATACCCTTTTTCTTGCCCATCATCATGCCGCAACCCTTTTTGTCGGCCTCGGCTCCGCCGCCGTCGGGGGCTTTATTGTGCGCCATCATCTCGGCGCACTTATCCATATCAGCTTTGTCTTTCTGACCTTTGTCGGCGTGATCTTTGTCGCCCATTTTATGGTCATGGGGTTTTTCGACGGCGGCTTTATCTTTCGCCTCGGCGCCCACGGTATGCAATGTACCGGACAGCAAAAATCCCGACGCGACGCCCAGCGCAACAAAAATACGATTCATATGGAGCCCTCCTTCAGTTGAGGCGGGCATTTTACCGTACGCCGCAAAATCAGTCTTGATACAAGTCAATCGCCGGAGCGCTGTGGACCGGCGTGCCAGCGTTGGCGGAACCCATGGCCGTCAGCATGGCCAGGACGAGAATTGAGATCACAAAGGTGAAAAACGGGAGGAAACCGGTCTCGGAACGCATGGGATCACCCTTTCTGGATAGAATTGCGACCGGGCAACGATGTCGTCATAAACACAAATGACTCGTTAACGCTCCGCGTGGCCGCACAGTTATCCACAACTTTTTTCATTCCCGTTCCTGCTGTAGGGTCGCCCCGTCAGGAATGCGCATGAAACCCGCCAACACCCTATTTTCCGGCCTCGGCACGACTGTCTTTACCGTGATGTCCCAACTCGCGGTGGAGCATAAGTCCGTCAACCTCGGCCAGGGGTTTCCCGACGGCAATGGCCCCGACGACGTACGCGAAATGGCCGCACGCTTTCTAAAGGATCAGCCCAACCAATATCCGCCGATGATGGGCGTGCCCGACCTGCGCCAGGCCGTCGCCGCGCACGCCCAACGCTTTTACGGCTTGGATGTGAACTGGCAGACCGAAGTGATGGTGACCTCGGGCGCGACCGAGGCGCTGGCGGCGTGCTTCTTCGGGCTTGTCGATCCGGGCGATGAAGTCGTGCTGATCGAGCCGCTCTATGACAGCTATCTGCCCATCGTACGCCTCGCGGGCGGCATTCCGAAGCTCGTACGCATGACGCCTCCCAAGTGGGAATTGCCGCGTGAAGAACTTGCCGCGGCGTTCACATCCAAAACCAAAGCCGTCGTCATCAATTCGCCCATGAATCCCAGCGGCAAGGTGTTTACACGCGACGAACTGCAGTTCATCGCCGATTTGATGATCGATCACGACGCCTATGCCGTTTGCGACGAAGTCTACGAGCACCTCGCCTTCGACGGTCGGAAGCATATTCCCTTGATGACCCTGCCCGGCATGCGCGAGCGATGCCTGCGTGTGGGCTCAGCGGGTAAAACATTTTCTCTCACGGGCTGGAAAGTCGGTTACGTCACGGGCGCGCCGGCCATTCTCCAGCCTGCCGCGAAGGCACACCAGTTTCTCACCTTCACCACGCCGCCCAACCTGCAGCGCGCGGTCGCGTACGGCCTCGGGAAAGATCAGGGTTATTTTTCTACACTGGCGGAAGGTTTAGAAAAGAAGCGTGATCTCTTGGCGAACGGCCTGCGTAAACTCGGCTTCGGCGTACTGGAAACGGAAGGTACATATTTCATCAGCGCCGATTTCAAGGCCTTCGGATTTAAAGGCAATGATGTCGATTTCTGCCGCTATCTCACGACGGAAGCCGGTGTGACCGCCATTCCGGTCAGCGCCTTCTATGAGGGCAACGGGCCCGACACTTTCATCCGCTTTGCCTTCTGCAAAGATGATGCGACGATCAACGAAGCTCTCAGTCGCCTCGCCAAGTATTTCGGCAAACCGCTCTAATCCGGGGACTCCATGACCTATGAATTTACCAATGACTGGTTTGCCGCCCACGCCAAAGTGGTGTGGGACTACATCGTCCCGCAAGTTGGCATATCGGCTGCTCTTGAAGTTGGCAGTTACGAGGGCGCCAGCGCTTGTTATCTCATCGACACGCTCGCGAAGGACCGGCCCATCGAACTGCATTGCATCGATACCTGGCACGGCGGCATCGAACATGCGGATTCCAATACCGATATGACCGCCGTCGAAAGGCGCTTTCAAGACAACACCAAACGCGCTATCGCCGCCGCGGCTCATCCCGTCAACCTGACTGTGCACCGGGGCGCCTCCGACAGCATGCTCGCCAAACTTCTAGTCGAGGGCCGGCGCAACAGCTTCGATTTCATTTACATCGACGGCTCGCACATGGCCGACGACGTGCTATGCGACGCCGTGCTGGCTTTCCGCCTGCTCAAAGTCGGGGGCACTATCGCGTTCGACGACTATCTCTGGTTCGAGACCCTGCCCGAAGGCAAGGATCCGCTACGCTGTCCTAAGACCGCCATCGACGCTTTCGTCAACTTGCACTTCCGTAAACTCGACGTGCTGCCCGCCCCGCTGATGCAGCTCTTCGCGACGAAGCTCTCCGATTAACAACCCTCGCCGCATCAAGGCGAGAATGTATTTCTTCGCCCTTGCGGAAAACCGCTTTCGCCTTTCGGCAAGACTTTGCACGAGCGTCATGGCAATCTTTTCGCGTCTTTAGGGGAGGATGTCGTGCTGAAATTCGTTCTCGGCTTTTGCGCTATTGTGTTTGCCGCGCCGCTGCAAGCGGAGCCGGCCTCGCCCGACAAGCGCAGCACATCCTTCGATGCCATCGGCGGCGCCAATCTTATCGGACGCAAAGCCTACGTGCAGCACTGCGCCGCGTGCCACGGCAATACGCTGCAAGGCGAGAGCGGCCCTGGCCTCACCGGCACCACATTCTTCCTCCATTGGACCGGCAAGCAAGGCGAGGAACTCTACGATCTGATCGCCAAAACGATGCCGCCGGATAAAGCGGGCACTTTGGACGCCGCCACCTACCGCAGCATCTACAACTATCTGGTCTGGGCCAACGACTATCGCAAGGACAGCAAACTTCTTCTGCCCGCGGGCGTCACCGACTATGCCGCTGTCGCATCCACCCCGCTGCCGGCGAAGTTCCCGGCGCCGCCACAAAACTTCGGCACAACCGACGCCGCCACGCCCAACTCCGTCACCCTGGCCGCCGTGCAGGATCACGAATGGCCCATGTACAACCGCGACTATCGCGGACACCGTTATTCGCCGCTGGCGCAGATCACGCCCGCGAACATCGCCAGCCTTGCGCCGCGCTGCATCTTCCAGGCCGGCGAAGTTGGTGCATTCCAGGCTTCTCCTGTACTGCACGACGGCCGCCTCTATTTCACCACCGGTCACAAGACCTACGCGATCGACGCTGTCACCTGCAAAAAAGTCTGGGAGCACGAATACGTGCCCGATGGGCCTGAAGGTTCCATCGTCAATCGCGGCGTCGCGGTCTACAAAGGCAAGGTCTTCCGCGGCACGCCCGATTCGCATCTCATCGCCATCGACGCCGTCACCGGCCAGACGCTGTGGGATACATGGGTGGCCAGCTCCGCCAAAACGCGGGCGCGCCTGTCGGCCGCGCCCGCCGCCTTCGACAATAAAATCTACATCGGCGAGGGCGGTGCCGATTACGGCCACACCGGTCACATCTATGCCTTCGACGCCGACACCGGCAATCTCGTGTGGACCTTCAACCCGGTGCCCACTGGCGAGGAGCCTGGCGCGGACACCTGGGGCAAGGACGGCCAGAAGTACGGCGGGGGCTCTTCTTGGACGACGATCAGCGTCGATCCGGAGAAGGGCCGTGTGTACGCGCCCATCGGCAACCCCGGCTCTGACCTTGAAGGCTCGGTGCGTCCCGGCGCGAACCTCTACACCAACTCCGTCGTCGAGCTGGATGCCAAGACCGGCAAGCTCATCTCCTATGTGCAGCAGGTGCCGCATGACGTCTGGGATTGGGACACCGCCGCCGCGCCGACCCTTTATGAAGCCGGCGGGAAAAAGCTCATGGCCGTACCCAGCAAGGACGGCTGGCTTTACCTCTATAACCGCGACACCAACAAGCTCGTCGCGCGCACGGCAACCACGACCCGCAAGAACGCCGACATCAAGCCCACCAAGGAAGGCGTGCATATCTGCCCCGGCACCATGGGTGGCGCCGAATGGTTCGGCACGGCCTTCGATCCGAAAAATAATTCGCTGTTCCTCGGCACCGTCGACTGGTGCGCCAAGTTCATCATGCAGATGGAACCGCGTGTACCTTTCGGCGGCATTACCAACGTCGACCCTGCCGAGCAGGCGCGCGGCTGGGTCCGCGCCTTCGACGCCGCGACGGGTAAACAGAAGTGGGCCTGGCAAGCCGACGCGCCCGTGGTCGCGGGCGTTACACCCACCGCCGGCGGCGTGGTCTTCACCGGCTCCATGAACGGGGATTTCCTGGGCTTCGATTCCGTCACCGGTAAGGTGCTTTACCGCTTCAACACCGGTGGTGCGATTGCGGGCGGCGTCAGCAGCTATGCCGTCAACGGCAAGCAGTACATCGCCGTGGCGTCGGGAAACTCCTCGCGTACCATCTGGAGCACCAAAGGCGCCGCGACCATCATTGTATTCGGCTTGCCGTAGACGTTAGTGCGACGCCGCCGCCATGGCCTTTTCACGCTCCTGCGCGGGGGTGGTGTTCCGCAACGGCAGCACGGGAATAAAGAACGTCGTTACAAACGCGACCATGATGATCCATAGCGCCGTGCCGAACAGCGCGGTGATTGAAATCGAGAAGCCTTCCTTCACGCCCTTCTCGATGGTGTTCGCCAGTTCGTCGCCTTGCTTCCGCATGGCGGGTTTAATGAACGCCAACACACCGGCGACGGACTTGTCCGCTTCGGCTTTTTCATCGGCCAAGATCATCTCGCGGAAATGTTCGGCCACAGCCGCCGACTTGGCGGCCCCCTTGAGGTCGTCGGCTGGGATCGCACGGATCTGGTCCTTCAGCGCCGCCGGCAACGGTGACTCCAGCAACGCCGCCCGGCCCGCTTCACCGCGCTTCAAGCCGTCGGCGACTTCACGGGCGCGGGTTTCCTGAATGACATGGGCCTTGCCGCGCACGCCGCCGTCTTTCAGCAGGTTCTTCAACTGATCCGGCAGCGTCTTGTCGGCCATGATCTGATTCACCGCCGTTTGATCGTCATTGAATGCGCGTTCCAGTACAGCGTATTGCTCGGCCAATGCCTGATCGATCTGTCTATGGATGGCGTTGGGGTCCATCGCCTGTTCCTGCGCCTTGCTGAGATCCATCGTCGCGGGGGCCGACATGCCCGGCACCGATGGCATGTGCTTTGGCAGCTCCGCCATGAGGTTATGAGTCAGGAGCGTGCCGAAGATCGACAGGCCGATCACCGAACCCATCTGGCGAAAGAACTGGCTGGCGCTGGTGGCGATGCCGATCTGACTCACCGGCACGGCGTTCTGCACGGCTATATTATATAGGCTCTGCGACGGACCGAGACCCAGCCCGACGATGAACATGCGCCAGCTCAAGTCGAGCGGCGTCGTGTGCGCGTCGATCTGCGACAGCAACACCAGACCGATGATCAACACCACCATGCCGCCAATAATCAGCGGCTTGTAATGGCCCGTACGGCTCACGGCAAAGCCACTGCCCGAAGCCGCCAACAGAAGTCCGATCATGATCGGCAGCAGCGTCAACCCGCTGTTGGTGGCGCTGATGCCCTGCACCAGCTGCGTGAACAGCGGCAGGAACATCACCACACCCAGGAAAGCCATACCGGTCATGAAGCCGGCTAGGTTGGCGATGGAGAACACCTTATTGCGGAATAGTCCCAGCGGCAGCATCGGGTCATCGACCTTGGTTTCGACCCAGAGGAAAGCCACCAGCATCACGACCGACGTCGTCAGCAACGCGACAATGCGTTGCGAATCCCAGGCGTAGTCGTGGCCGCCCCAGGTCAGCGCCAGCAGGAACGGCACCACGGCCACGATGAACAGTGCCGCGCCAATGTAATCGACGCGGCCTTCGGCGCGGTGCGATAGCCTCGGCATCCGGTAGATGATCATGAACAGCGACAGGAGACCCAGCGGCAGGTTGACATAGAACACCCAGCGCCATCCGGCGATCTCGACACCGCTCAGGGTGACCGTGCCGTGGTCGGTGAAGAAACCGCCAATCAGCGGGCCCAGGGCGCCCGCCAAACCGAACACGCCGCCAAAGAGGCCCATGTACTTACCGCGTTCGCGCGGCGTGAACAGGTCGGCGATGATCGAGAACGAGGAGCTGAACAGCGCCGCACCCCCGATGCCTTGCAACGCACGGAAGGCCACGAGCTGCGTGATACCGCTGCCCAGCCACGGCAGATCGCCGAACTCACCGGCAAGACCGCACAGAAACGAGCCGAGCAGAAAAACGACGACGCCGATCAGCAAGATTGGCTTGCGGCCGTAGATGTCCGAAAGCTTACCGTAGATCGGCACCATCACCGTCGACGTCAGCATGTACGCCGTCGTCACCCAGGCATAAAGCTCCAGGCCCTTGAGCTGCTCGATGATCTTCGGCATGGCGGTAGAGACGATGGTCTGGTCCAGCGCACTTAGTAGGAACACAACCATCAAGGCGACGATCGTCAGGCGCTTTTCTTGCGCGGTAATGGCAGGAGGGGTCATGGGAACCGTACTTATTCTGAGTCGGTGGAGAGGGCCGAGAAGGCTGAGAGGAAAGCATCGCGGCGCGCGGGCGCGAGGCGTTCCAGCCGCGTGCCGACAATGCCGCAGATCGTGCGGTTGGATTCACGCACCACCCGCTGGCCGTCTTTCGTGAGCGTCAATTTTATTTTGCGCGAGTCTTCGGCATCGAGGCTGCGCTCCAACAGCCCGCGTTCCACAAGCTGGTCGAGATGACGGGTGATCACGCTATTGGGCAGGTGGATGGCTTTCGAGATCGCGCCCGGATGCACCGCGCCGCCTTCGATGTGCTTCAGGATGAAATAAAGCCGGAAGTCGATGTTGTATTGCTCATCCAAAATCGGCGCGAGCTGGCGCGCGAGGCCCTGATGCAATTGCTGCATCGTCTTCAGGTATAAAGCGGCTTGATCCAGCAGCTTGTCGCGGTCGGAAGAGGCGGCGGGTTTGTTCAAGACTTTGGCTCAAATTCAGCGAAATATTTCACAAAAGGAAATATTTCATAATGGAAGAGGATGCAAGACAGAAACGGATCACGCCGCCACGCCGGCGGCTTCCGTCATCTCCGCTTCATGTGCCTGGAACACCTCCGCCAGAAAATCGATAAACACCCGCACTTTAGGCGAGGTGCGCGGCGCCCGGTGATAGACCGCGTAAATACTGTGATCAAAGGTTGTCGGCGTTGCGGAGTAAGACGGCAACACGCGGCGCAAGCGCCCGGCTTTCATGTCCTCGGCTACGATCCAAGCGGGTAGCAGAGCGATGCCGATGCCGGCGAGCGCCGCTTCGCGCAATACCTGGGCATTGTTCACTTGCATGCTGCCGGATAACGCCAGTTCGCGCGTGCCCTTGCCGTCGCGGAAAGCCCAGGCGGCGTTGCCGTCCTGCAGGCGGCCTTCGGGCGGAAAAGTCAGGCAGTTGTGGTGAATGAGGTCTTCCGGTTCACGCGGCGTGCCGTGGGCTTCAAGGTACGAAGCGCTTGCAAACAGTATGCGTTCCACGCCCGACGATAATTTCCGCGCCACCAATGATGGTTCATCGAGATTACCGAGGCGAATGGCCACGTCGATGTTGTGGTCGATCACGTCAAGCGGCTCTTCCGTGAGCCACAGCTTTACTTTCACCTGAGGATGCCGCGCGCAAAACCGCGGCAGCGCCGGCGCCAGGAAGTGCGACCCTACGCTGGTGCGGACATGCACCTGCAAAAGCCCGCGCGGGCTTTCTTGGTGCGTGGAGATCGTATCCACCAGTGTGTCGAACTGTTCGAGGATGCGCTGCGCTTTCTCGAAGTACAGCATCCCCAATTGCGTCGGCGCCAATTTGCGGCTCGTCCGGTTGATGAGACGCACACCCAACGTCTCTTCAAGGGTGCTGATGTGGCGCGAGATCGACGCTGGCGACAGGCCCATACTGCGCCCCGCCGCGGAAAAACTGCCCGCCTGCACGGCGGTGGTGAAAACCCGCATGCTCTGCAGCGCTTCCATGGGCTTATCCCTGTTGCTTTGCGAAAAACGGAACGATGGCCGGGAACTTAAGATAAATTCCGGCCAGAAGCAGCCATTATATCTGTCATCTTTGCGCAGACCGCAAAGATGGAGCTCGATAAGCATCGGTATATACCCGCGGGAATCCGCGCTATTCCTGGAGCTTGGGAGACACTTTGTAGAGTTTAGGTGGGGAGGACGCAGCCTTGAAGTTCGGACTGTTCTATCAGCATCAGGCGCTCCAGCCCTGGGACGAAAACACCGAACTGCGCGTCTACCAGGAAGCCCTCGATCAGGTGGAGCTGGCCGACAAGCTCGGCTTTGACTGCGTTTGGGAAACCGAACACCACTTCCTCGAAGAATATTCTCACTCCGCCGCGCCGGAAGTTTTTTTGGCCGCCGCGTCTCAGCGCACCAAGAACATCCATCTCGGACACGCCGTGATGTTGATGTCGCCCAACTACAATCACCCCGCCCGTTCGGCCGAACGTATCGCGGTGCTGGACCTCGTCTCCAACGGCCGCGTGCAATGGGGTACCGGCGAAAGCGCCAGCGCGCTGGAGTTGGGCGGCTTCAACGTCCCGCAGGAGGAAAAAACCCCCATGTGGCAGGAGGCCACCGAGCAAGCGGCCAACATGCTCGCTATGACGCCGTACCCTGGCTTCAAGGGCAAATACTTCGAAATGCCCTGCCGCAACATCGTGCCCAAACCCAAACAGCGCCCGCACCCGCCCATGTGGGTGGCCTGTTCCCGCCGTGAGACCATTCACCGCGCGGCGCAGCACGGTCTCGGCGCACTCGGTTTCGCCTTTGTCGAGCCGCAGCAGGCCGCGAAATGGGTCGAGGACTACTACCACATCATCAAGTCCGACCAGTGCGTGCCCTTGAGTCATACCGTCAACCCCAACCTCGCGCTGGTTTGCGGCTTATCAGTGCATGAAAACCAGGACGAAGCCGTACGCCGCGGTCTCAACGGCTTCAAGTTTCTCGGTTACGCGTTAGGTTACGTCGCCAACTATGGACGCCACAAACCCGGACGTTCAAAGCTGTTCGAACAATTTGAGAGCGTAAAAGACACGCTGCCGAATAACGCGGGCATGGGCGGCATCGGCACGCCCGCGCAAGTGCGCGCACTGCTCAAGGAATACGAAACCATTGGCGTCGACCAGATCATCTTCGCACTCACTTGCGGCGAGACGAAACACGAACACATCTGCGAATCGCTCGAACTGTTCGCGAAAGCTGTCATGCCCGAGTTCAAGGACAAGGAAGAGAAGCGCCAGCGCGACAAAGACGCCAGGCTTGCGCCCTACGTCGACGCCGCCATGAAGCGCAAAAAGTTCATGCCCGCCCTGAAAGACGATGAAATTCCCATTGTCGAATCCTTCGGTCTCAACAAGAAAACCGCCGTCGGCGTCTCTGACCCGCAAAGCATGAATGACCGCGGCGGCGGTATTTCCGTGCCGTTACAGGATCCCCACGCGCGGAAAAATGCGTAAATTTTCCGTATTTGGCGTGCACGCTCTTGTTCGGAGCATCTAAGGTTGCGAAGCTCAAACCGGGTGGAGATGCCGCACTCATACGCGGCAGAGTAAGAGGCCCTCATGACACTCGATCCCGATGCCGCCAATGTGCTGGAGATGGTGCGTAAAGCCGGCCGTCCGCCTTATGAGTCGATGACGCCGCCCGAGGCGCGCGATGCCTACCGTGCCGTGCGCGACGTCGCCGCGTTGCCAACGCCTCCCATCGATCTCATCAAGGACTTCGCCGCTGATGGTCCGCATGGACCGATCCCAGTGCGGCTTTACCGTCCCAAGAACGCCGGCCACACGGCGCTGCCGGTGCTGGTGTTTTTCCATGGCGGCGGTTGGGTGCTCGGCTATCTTGACGCCCTGGATGCCACCTGCGCGCAACTCGCCAACGCATCCGGCTGCGCGGTGGTGTCCGTGGACTATCGCCTCGCGCCCGAAAACAAGTTCCCCAAGGCCGTCGACGACGCCTATGCCTCGACCGCCTGGGTCGCGGTCAATGCCAAGACCCTCGGTATCGATCCCACCCGCATCGCTGTCGGCGGCGACAGTGCCGGCGGCAACCTCGCCGCCGTGGTTTGCCTCATGGCGCGTCAAGCGGGCGGCAAACCGTCCATAAAATATCAGCTTTTGATTTATCCCGTGACCGATGCGGCCATGGACACGCCTTCGTTCCGTCGGTTCGCACAGGGATATCTGCTCACCAGTCCGGCCATGGCGTGGTTCTATCGTCAGTATCTTAATACGCCCGATGAAAGGCGCGATTGGCGCTGCTCGCCCATGCGGGCTGCCAGCCTCGCCAATCTGCCGCCCGCGTTCGTGATGACCGCCGGTTTCGATCCCTTGCGCGACGAAGGCGAAGAATACGCCGCGCGTCTCGCGCGCGAAGCCCATGTGCCGGTTACGCTGTGGCGCCACGCCGGACAAATTCATGGGTTCTTGCCCATGGGCAAGCTCATCGCCGCGGCGTCGCCGACAATCGAAAAACTGGGTGCGGCGTTAAAAGCCGCGCTCTAAGAATACTTTGGGAGGATCTCATGAGCCGTCTATTCGACACAAAAATATGCCTCATCACCGG
>JAIEMI010000113.1 GCA_019752235.1 Rhodospirillaceae bacterium | reverse complement strand
GAACACATAGCGGGCGTCGAGCGGTGCAGAAAGATCGGCGCCGAGCGGGGTGTTGAGGTTCTGCACGGCGGCGGCCATGGGACGCGGCGCGACACGGGCCCCGGGAACCGTCATCGCACGCTGGCCGAACGCCTGCTTGGGGGCCGCGGCTTGCGCCGCAGCCAGGGCGGCGGCTTCGGCCGCGGCATTACGCGCGGCTTCGACCTTCAAAGTAACCTTGCGGACGCTGGGGTTTTCACCGTTCCACAACGCGCGAATCCGTTCGGCATAGTGCGTGGTAATCCAATCGCGCATGAAGCGCGTGGGCACCGACAGTTCCACCTCGCCATCGCGGACGGTGGCCGCCGTGATGGGCGTCACCCAGCTCTTGAACGCCGACTCGCCGAATTCCTGTTTGAGGCGCGTTTTGACGCGGTCCCATTCAGCCTGTTCGGTGGCCGCTTCCTCCATACGTTTCACGCTGTCTCATCCCCTAAGATACAACCGATCATGCGGCGACCCATCCCCGCGCAAGTATCGGCTTAAACGAAAAAACCCCCGACGGACTTCTCAAAAACATTTCGCGGAGCGGGTGGTTGCTCGCGTCGAAATATTTTCTCTTTAAAAACGCACTCCCGGAAACATAACTCGCTGAACCTCGCGGCGATCAGTGGCGTGCAACGGGTTTCGCGAGCTGAACGAAAAATCGCAACAGCTCTTTTGTGGTTGGGCTTTGATCCTGTGTTGAGGCCGAAGGCGTCTTCGCCGCGTGTACGCACTGGAACGTTGCTTCGGACGAAGGTCAATGTAGCGAGCAAGATGTTTGAGACAAGTGGAAAGATGTGTTGACAGTATCTTTTAAAAATCCGCGTCGCGACGCGGTCATGCTTGCACATAAAACAGCACCAGCGCTGGATGCTGGACGATACCGGCGAGACATGCCGTTGATTCGCAAAGGCTTGATCATGCGGCAACGGCGGTGCGGCAATGCCCCGGCGTGGCCGCGCCGAGTCCTTTAACAAGGTGCCGCGTGACGCGTCATTGAATAAGAAATGATCGTGCGCGAAAGGCCGCGACGCGCACAGCAAAACAGCGCCGCACGCGGGACGCGCAGACGCTGTTGCTTTGACTCGAAAGATATTTAGGCGGCGAGCTTTTTGATGCGCGCGGTCATGCGCGAGACTTTGCGCGCCACGGTCTTCTTGTGGACGACACCCTTGCTGGCGCCGCGCATCAGTTCCGGCACAACCTTCTTGAGCGCGGCGAGGGCCGCAGTCTTATCGCCGGAGGCGATCGCGGTTTCCACGGCTTTGACGTGGCTGCGAATGCGGCTGAGACGAGAATGATTGACGGCCTGGGCGCGGGCGTTGCGACGAATGCGTTTTTTCGCTGATTTATGCTGAGCCATGGAGTCGTTTACCGCCTAAAGCGCCCGCACGCGCGGGCCAATCCTTTGGATGTGTTGTCGAAATGAAGGGCGGCTTATAGGAGAAGCGCCGGATGTAGTCAACGGCCTCAGCCGCGGCCTCCCGCGGGATATGACCCCGGTGCCCGGGCGGCCCCCGGCTAGCGGCAAAAGCCCGCGTAATACAACGACTCGTGCGTTTTTTTCAGGTTTGGCGGTGGGTGCAAAAAAAAGTGGAACGGCCGCCCTGGACGATCCGCTTCACTTTATGGTCGGCCGGCGCGCTGTTGGAGCCGCAGCCGCACGACTCGCCCTCGCGGCCATAAACCTGCCACGCCTTCTGGAAGTAACCCAGTTCACCGGAGGGCTGAACATGGTCGCGCAAGGACGAACCGCCCGCCGCGATGGCTTCGGCGAGAACCTGTTTGATGACCGGCACCAGCGCTTCGGCGCGCTTGCCGGCGACCGTGCCGGCTTTGCGTTTGGGCGAAATGCCGGCGCGGAAGAGGCTTTCGCAGGCATAGATATTGCCGACGCCGACGACGATGCGCTGATCGAGCAGCGCCGCTTTGATCGATGTTTTGCGGCCTTTCAGCGCCGCGGACAAGACCCGCGGATTGAAGGCTTCGCTCATGGCGTCGGGTCCAAGATGGCGGAACAGCTTGTGATGATCCAACGCGGCGGCTTTGGCGATGGTCATGAGGCCAAAGCGCCGGGGATCGTTGAAGCGCACCTCGGTGCCGTTATCGGTGGTGAAGATCACATGGTCATGGGGACCGGGGGGGTCTGCGTTCTTTTTGATGATGGTCATGCGCCCGGCCATGCCGAGATGGGCGATGAGGACGTGGCCGTCGTCGAGGGACATCATGACGTACTTGGCGCGGCGGTAGATTTTCTCGACCTTGCGCCCCGTCACCGCGGCGGCCAAGCCCTTGGGAAAGGGAATCCGCAGATCCTTGCGCCGCAACTCCACTTTTGCAAACCGGCGGCCTTCCAGCACCTTCGCCAGGCCACGGCATACGGTTTCGACTTCGGGTAATTCGGGCATAGCTCTTCCATAAAGGGCCGGGCGGCAGACTGTCGAGACCTCTGGCCACGCGATTCATGGTTTTTGAAGAGGCCTTCGACTATGGTCCGGCCTATGAACAGCGACATCCCGCACCCCCGCGCCGATAACCCTCATGCCAAGGGGGACGGCGCGGACGGCACCACGCATTTCGGTTTCCGCACCGTGGCGGAAAACGAGAAGGCCGGCATGGTGCGTTCGGTGTTCGACGCCGTCGCACCGAAATACGACCTGATGAACGACCTGATGAGCGCGGGCGTTCACCGGTTGTGGAAATCCGCCATGGTGGATTGGCTGGCGCCGAAAGCCGGCCAGGCGATCATCGACGTAGCCGGCGGGACCGGCGACATCGCGTTCCGCATGCTCGACCGGATGGGCGAGAAAGCCCTGCCCGTGACCATCTGCGACATCAACGCCGAGATGCTGAACGTCGGGCGCAACCGCGCCATCGACCAAGGACGTTTGACGGGCGTGCGCTGGGTGTGCGGCAACGCCGAGTCTCTGCCGTTTCCCGACATGAGCTTTGACGCCTACACGATTGCGTTCGGCCTGCGCAACGTGACGCATATCGACCAGGCGCTGGCCGAAGGACGGCGCGTGTTGAAGCCGGGCGGGCGGCTGATCTGCCTGGAATTCAGCAAGGTGGTGGTGCCGGTGCTGGACAAGCTTTACGACGCCTATTCCTTCCAGGTCTTGCCGTGGTTGGGCGGCCTGGTGGCGGGCGACCGCGCGGCATACCGTTATCTGGCCGAAAGCATCCGCCGGTTCCCGGATCAAAACGCGCTCGCGCGGCACATGGAGAGTGTCGGATTCGCGCAAGTGAAAGTACGCAACTTGAGCGGCGGGATCGCCGCCATGCACGCCGGCTGGCGAATCTGAGCACCTGATGCTGCGCACTTTTCACAGTACGGGCCGCAACCTTGGACGCCTTTGGGCCATCGCGCGCAGCTTCGCGCAGCACGACGCGTTATTTCTTTTAGAGATTCACCCGGCGGGCCGCAGCGCCGCGCGCGCCGCCAAGATGCTGTGGCGCCCGCGCAAGGACGTCGCGGGTTTGCGTCCCGGCGAGCGGCTGGCGCTGGCGCTGACGGCCCTGGGGCCCACGTTCATCAAATTCGGCCAGGCGCTGTCGATCCGCGCGGATCTCTTGGGCGAACAGGTGGCCGCCGATCTCACGCGACTCCAGGATCGTTTGCCGCCGTTTCCCTTCGCGCAGGCCCAGGCGACGATTGAGGAAGACTTCGGCGTGCCCTTGCGCACGCTGTACACCAGCTTCGACGAGCAGCCCGTGGCGGCGGCGTCCATCGCCCAAGTGCACTTCGCGGTGGATACGGACGGCAAGGACGTGGCGGTGAAAGTACTGCGCCCCGGCGTCAAAGCCGCCTTCGCGCGCGATATCGACGCGCTGTTGTGGCTGGCGGAACTGGCCGAACGCCACGCGCCGCAGCTGATTCGCCTGAAGCCGGTCGAGGTGGTGCGCACCTTCGCCGAGTCCGTGCGCATTGAAATGGATTTGCGATTCGAGGCCGCGGCGGCCCAGGAGATGGGCGAGAATTTCGCGGGCGACTCGGCCTTCCGCGTGCCCGGCGTGGATTGGCAGCGCACCGCGGAACGCGTGCTGACCCTGGAGCGGGTCTACGGCGTGCGCGTGGACGATCACGCGGCCGTGGCCGCCACCGGCGTCGATTCGGTGGGTCTGGTGCGCACCGCCGCCGAAGTGTTTTTCAAGATGGTTTTCCGGCACGGCTTCTTTCATGCCGACATGCATCCCGGGAATTTGTTCGTCGCCCCCGACGGTATGCTGATCGGCATGGACTTCGGCATCATGGGCCGTGTCGACGCCGCCACGCAGAAGACGCTGGGCGAAATGCTGCTGGGGTTCCTGACGCGCGATTATCGCCGCGTCGCCGAAGTGCATATCGAGGCCGGTTACGTGCCCGCCGATAAAAACGTCGACGCCTTCGCGCAAGCCGCGCGGTCCATCGCCGAGCCGATTCTCGGAAAGCCCATCGCCGAGATTTCCATCGCGCGCCTGCTGGGCCAACTGTTCCAGATCACCGAGACCTTCGAGATGGAAACCCAGCCGCAGCTTCTTTTGCTGCAAAAAAGCATGCTGCTGGCCGAAGGCGTGGGCCGCACCCTGGCGCCCAACGTCAACATGTGGGAGCTGGCGCAGCCTTTGATTGAGGGTTGGATGCGCGAGCGCCTGGGCCCCGAAGGTAAAGTCGCCGACGCCGTGGGCACGGCCATGGACACCCTTGAGCGCATCCCGCGCATCGTCGACCGCGTGGACGCCATCACCGCCGATATGGCGCGCGGCGGCCTGAAGCTGCACCCCGATACCGCCCGTGCGCTCCGCGGCGAGGAACCGGGCCAGCGGCGCGGCCTGCACTGGATGGTCTGGGCCCCCTGGGTGGTGGTTGCAGGCCTGTTGGCGGTGCTTATCTTACGTTAAGGTCTCGCCCGTAAACTGACGGCCAACCTCTTGGGCGGTAACGGAAACTCCTCGTGCTTGAGAATCGGCGCATCCTTCTGATCGTCGCCGGCGGCATCGCCGCCGTGAAGATCCCCGACCTGATCCGCCGTCTGCGGGAACGCGGCGCGCATGTGCGCTGCATCCTCACCAAAGGCGGCGCGCAGTTCGTCACGCCGCTGACCTTGGGCTCGCTGTCGGGCGACAAGGTTTACCAAGATTTATTCTCGCTGACCGACGAAGCGGAGATGGGCCACATCCGTTTGTCGCGCGAGGCCGACATCATTCTGGTCGCCCCCGCCACCGCCGACATCATGGCGAAGATGGTCTCCGGCCAAGCCGACGACCTTGCGACGACCGCGCTGCTGGCCACGGACAAGCCGGTGATGATCGCGCCCAGCATGAACGTGATGATGTGGACCCACCCGGCCACGCAATCGAATTTGCAGATCTTGAAAGACCGCGCCGTGCGCGTTGTCGGCCCCAGCGCCGGCGACCTGGCCTGCGGCGAAGTCGGCAACGGCCGCATGGCGGAAGTGCCCGACATCATCGCGGCGCTGACGCGCTTCTTCCAAAAGACCGAAGGCCAGGGGCCGCTGACGGGCTTCAAGGCCATCGTCACCAGCGGGCCGACGCATGAGCCGATTGATCCGGTGCGCTATATCGCCAACCGTTCGTCGGGCAAACAAGGCCACGCTGTTGCGACGGCGCTGGCGGAACTGGGCGCGCAGGTAACGCTGGTCACCGGACCCACGCATGAAGCCGATCCCGACGGCGTCACCATCGCGCGTGTCGAGACCGCCAAGCAGATGATGAAGGCCTGCGCCGAAGCGCTGCCGGCGCATATTGTTGTCTGCGCCGCCGCCGTGGCCGACTGGGCCGTGAACGCCAACGGCCAGAAGATCAAGAAGGGCGACAAAAGCCCGGCGCTGACGCTGTCGGAAAATCCCGACATCCTCGCCACTTTGTCGCAAGCCGGCCCGACACGTCCCAACCTTGTCGTGGGTTTCGCCGCCGAGACCGAAAACCTGATCGAGAACGCGAAAGCCAAGCGCACAAAAAAGAACTGCGACTGGGTGGTGGCCAATGATGTGTCCGCCGGCAGCGGCACTTTCGGCGGCGACAGCAACACCGTGCATCTGGTGACCGCCGACGGCGTGGAAAGCTGGCCGACCTTGCGCAAACGCGCGGTGGCTGAAAGACTGGCGGAGCGCATCAGCGCTTATGTTCAACGCCATTTATAAGGGTTTTCGCCCGTGCCCGTTGTGACCTCCGTCTCCATCAAGCGCTTGCCCAACGGCCACGATCTGCCGCTGCCCGGCTACCAGACCGAACACGCCGCAGGTATGGATTTGTCCGCCGCCGTGGAGGCCGACGTGGTGTTGGCGCCCGGCGCGCACGCGATTATTCCGACGGGCTTTTCCATTGCGCTGCCGCCCGGTTTCGAGGCGCAGGTGCGCCCGCGCTCCGGCCTCGCCGCCAAGAACGCCGTGACGGTGCTGAACGCGCCCGGCACCATCGACGCGGACTATCGCGGCGAAGTCGGCGTGATTCTGATCAATCACGGCAAGACCGCTTTCACCATCACGCGCGGTTTGCGCATCGCCCAAATGGTGGTCGCGCCCGTGCGAACCATCATGTGGGAAGAGAAAGAGGAACTGGCCGACACCGCGCGCGGCGCCGGCGGCTTCGGCTCCACGGGCGTCGCCAAAAACGGCTAATGGATTTCACCGAAACACAGATTCACCGCTACGCCCGCCACATCCTGCTGCAGGAGGTGGGCGGCGTCGGCCAGGAGAAACTGCTGAAATCCAAAGTGCTGGTGATCGGCGCGGGCGGGCTGGGCTCGCCGCTGATCCTGTATCTCGCCGCCGCAGGTGTTGGAACGATTGGTGTCGTGGACGACGACACGGTCGATATCTCCAACCTGCAGCGCCAGATCGCGCATACGACGGACCGCGTCGGCGTGGATAAGACGGCAAGCGCGAAGCAGGCGGTGACCGCCATCAATCCCGATGTGACGCTGGTCGAACACAAGATGCGCCTGACGGTGGATAACGCGCAGGCGCTGATCGGCGGCTATGACGTCATCGCCGACGGAAGCGATAATTTCGCGACGCGCTTTCTGGTGAACGACGCCTGCTTCTTCGCCCGGAAGACGTTGGTGTCCGCCGCCGTGCTGCGTTTTGACGGACAGCTTTCCACGTTCAAGCCGCACGCGGGTGGCCCGTGCTACCGCTGCATCTATCCAGAACCGCCGCCGCCGGGACAAATCCCGAGCTGCGACGAAGCCGGTGTGCTGGGCGCCGTGGCCGGGGTGCTGGGCACGCTGCAAGCGACCGAAGTGTTGAAGGAAATCCTCGGCATCGGCGAGAGCATGGCGGGCCGTCTGCTGATCTACGACGCCCTCTCTGCGGCCATGCGTCAGGTGAAGGTGAAACCGGACCCGGAATGCGCGCTGTGCGGGCCCACAGCGACGATCACCGACCTGTCGCCGCACCGCGCATCTAAGTAGCTGAAATATATACATTTTAACGGATACCCTTGCCGCCGTGCCCGATGTGGCTTAGGTGCGGGCTTATGGCACCCGATTCCGCACGTTCCGAGATCGTCACCGAAACCCGCACCGCCCTGGTGGGGTTGAGCCGCGACGCTTTAGCCGAGGCGTTCCGCGCGGTGGACGAAAAGCCCTTCCGCGCGAAGCAGGTGTGGCACTGGATCTATCATCGCGGCGCCACGGAATTCTCGGCCATGACGACGCTGTCGAAAGACTTGCGCGCGAAGCTGGAGAAACATTTTGTGGTGGGCCGCCCCGCCATCGACCGCGTGCAGACGTCCACCGACAAGACGCGCAAATGGCTGATGCAGTTCGACGACGGCCAGAAAGCCGAAACGGTTTTCATTCCCGACGACGACCGCGGCACGGTGTGCATTTCGTCGCAGGTGGGCTGCACGCTGACCTGCCGCTACTGCCACACGGGCACGCAGCGCCTGGTGCGTAACCTGACGGCCGGCGAAATCGTCGGGCAGTTCATGGTGGCGCGCGACAGCTACGGCGAATGGCCGACACCCACGGACGAACGCCGCATGCTGAGCAACATCGTCATGATGGGCATGGGCGAGCCCTTGTACAATTTCGACAACGTCGCCACGGCCTTGAAGATCGTCATGGCCGATGACGGCATCGCGCTTGGCAAACGCCGCATCACGCTGTCGACCTCGGGCGTCGTGCCGGAAATCCGCCGCTGCGGCGCGGAGCTGGGCGTGAACCTGGCCATTTCGCTGCACGCGCCCGACGACGACACGCGCTCGGTGATCATGCCCATCAACAAGAAGTATCCGTTGAAGGAATTGATTCAGGCGTGCCGCGATTATCCGGGCGCCAGCAACGCGCGGCGCATTACGTTTGAATATGTGATGCTGAAGGGCATGAACGACACGCCCGCCCATGCGCGCGCGCTGATCAAATTGACCAAGGACATTCCCTGCAAGTTCAACCTGATTCCCTTCAACCCCTGGCCGGGCACGCCTTACGAATGTTCGGACGCCGCGACGGTCGAACGCTTTGCCCAAGTGCTGTGGGACGCGGGCTTCAGCGCGCCGATCCGCACGCCGCGCGGCCGCGACATTCTCGCCGCCTGCGGCCAGCTCAAGACCGACAGCGAGCGTCTGTCGGCGAAAGAGCAGCGGCTGAAGGACGCGCAGGAAGCCGAAGCCGCGCAAGCGGCGTGGGCCGAGAAAGAAGCCGCGATTTAACGCGCGCATCTTCGCATCACCTCTAGGCCCGCGTGTGGGTCTGCATTATTCTTCCCTCACCGCCATATCATCGGGGGAGTGCGCGCGTGACCACGTCCATCATTCTTGTCGTACTCGTGCTGGCCGTCGCAGCTTATGCGATCGGGATCTATAACAAGCTCGTCGCGCAGAAGAACCGAGTGCACGAGGCCTGGAGCGACATCGACGTACAGATGAAGCGCCGCTATGACCTCATCCCCAACCTTGTGGAGACGGTCAAAGGCTATGCCGCGCACGAACAAGGCACGCTGGAAAAGGTTATCGCCGCGCGCAACGCCGCCGTTGCCGATAAGGGTGATCCCGCGCACCAGGCGCAGACCGAAGGCATGCTGCAAGGCGCGCTGAAAAACCTGTTCGCTTTGGCGGAGAGTTATCCGGACCTCAAGGCTAATCAGAATTTCATGAGCCTACAGGCGGAACTCAGCCAGATTGAAGACCACATCCAGAAGTCGCGCCGCTATTACAACGGCAGCGCGCGAGACATGAACAACCTGATCGAGCAGTTTCCATCCAATCTGGTCGCCGGGCGTTTTGCCTTCGAGAAAGCCACTTTCTTTGAGCTGGAAGCCTCGCAAGCCGCCGCCCGCGAACCCGTCGCCGTCAAGTTTTAACGCGCGCCTATGCCGCGTCGTATTCTCTACATCCTAGCGTGGTTGGCGGGCGTTTGCCTTGCGGATACCGCCGGAGCCACCGAACGCATCCTGCGGTTCGAGAGCGCGGTGACCATCGCGCAGAATGGCGATCTCATGGTGACGGAAACCATCACCGTAAACGCCGAGCAGAACCAAATTACCCATGGCATCTATCGCGACTTCCCGACCGTGCGCGGAAAAACGGCCTTAGGAAAATTCCGCACCGGCTTCGACGTGCTGGAGGTCTTGCACGACGGCAAAAGCGAGCCATGGGTCACGCAAAAGATTCCCGATGGACAACGCGTGTATATGGGCCAGCGCCATTCCGCGCTGCGGGTAGGACAACACACATTCACGTTGCGCTATAAGACCGACCGGCAGATCGGATTCTTCGACGACCACGATGAGCTGTACTGGAACGTGACCGGAAATTTCTGGGCGTTCCCGATCATGGAAGCCACGGCAGCAATCACGCTGCCGCCGGGCGCCAGCGCCACGGAGACCGCGTCTTACAACGGCAGCGTGGGCGGGCGCGGCACATCGGGACCAGGCGAAAAAACCCGCGAGGGCGCGGCGTTTTCAGCGGGCCGCGTGCTGGCGCCCGGCGAAGGGCTGACAATTGTCGTCGCCTGGAACAAAGGTTTCGTGCAGCCGCCCGGCGTGCGGGCGCGCATGACAGGCGCACTGCGCGACAACGGCGCATTGATAACGCTGGTGACCGGGCTGGTTCTCGTATCGGCGTTCTATCTGCTGACCTGGTGGCACTACGGACGCGATCCCGACGCCGGGACGATCATCGCCGAGTACGATCCGCCCGGAATCTCGCCTGCCGCCTGCCGCTATGTCCTGCACATGGACTGGGACGAACGCGCCTTCACCAGCGCGGTGATGAACATGGCGGCGCACGGGTATCTTAAAATGGACCGCCTCGGCGACGGCGTTTTCACGCTGACTAAGACCGACCTGTCCGAAAGAGACGCCGGGCTCTCGCAAGGCGAAATTTCCATCGCCACCCGGCTGTTCGGCCGGACATGGACGTCGCTCCCATTACAGCGCGAACACCACAAGGAAATCAACAGCGCCATCGGCGGCTTGCGCCGCGCGCTGGAGCAGGAACACGATCACATCCATTTCGTGCAGAATAAGGGGATGCTGTCCGTCGGCTTCGCGCTGTCGGCTGTCGCCGGGGTCGGCGCGGCGCTGCTGAACCCCGACATGCTCATCGACATGATCCTAGGGCTGTCGATGGCCGCGATTGTCGCTTTCGCCTACTTCGTGGTCAAACGCGGCATGACGGTGGTGCGTAAGGTGGCCAGCTTTATCGCGTCGGCGATTGCCTTCCTGATTGTCGGCCTCATCATCGCCGGAAAAACCCTTGTACGGCACTCGAACGCCATTAGCGATGCGGTCAATACGACCGCCGATATCTCTTTCAACGCCGGCGACATCGTGTTCGTGATCGCGATGTTTGCCCTGGCGATTGTGAACCTGATCTTTTTCGAGATCATGAAAGCGCCGACCGCCAAAGGGCGCAAACTCATGGATCGTATTGAAGGCTTCAAGCACTACCTAACCGTGGCGGAGAAGGACCGGCTGAATTTCCACAATCCTCCGGAACTGACTCCGGCGCGCTTCGAGGCTTATTTGCCCTTTGCCGTGGCGCTGGATGTAGAAAACGACTGGGGCGATCAGTTTCATAAGGCCATGGCCCGCGCGGCGGCGGAACACGGCAAGACCTGGGATGAAGATGCCTATAGCCCGGGATGGTATCACGGCGACCGCGGCGGCTGGTTCGGGCGCGGTTCGTCGTGGAGCAGCGTGAGCAGTGCTCTTGCCCAATCGGTGTCTTCGGCCGCGGTGGCGCCCAGCCAAGCATCGGGCTTGGGCAGCGGACTCGGGGGCGGCGGTTTTTCCGGCGGCGGTGGCGGTGGGGGCGGTGGCGGCGGATGGTAGACTTCATCTGGAGCCATCCCGACACGCCGCCATGGCTTGCGCCAATTTAAAGCGTGCGTGCCGGAGCTTTGCCGAGGCACCGGCCGCAACCGGATCGGGCTCGAACTCCGGAGGCCGAACATTCTGGACGTGCGGCGACGGCCCCATCATCCGCGCGCGGACGACCGCCTCTTCGGCCTGCTTTACATAGGCTTCCGCCTCTTTCATCGCGCGCGCATCGGCGTCGGCGCGGCACACCGTAGGCCGGTCCGTGGCGTCACAGCACGCCAGCAGCAGCGCCGATGCGAGTACGAATAGCCGGATGTGAACGGGAAGCATGGTCGTCTCCGTGATGGCCGGAGAGACGGGGAACCGTAAAAATGAAAAAAGCCCCGTCCTGATCCGGCGGGGCCTGTAATGGGGTCGTATTCAAACGCGCGCGTGCGAACCCTAGGCGCCCTCCAGAGGCGTCTTGAAGCGGTAGGATCGGGTGGCGCGGTGCGTCGTTTGCATGGCGCGCAAACTAGTCCCGGAACCCGCGCCCGTAAAGCGGGAAACGGGCGCTGATTTCATGATCGCGCCCTTGCCCCGGCCCGGTCCCTGCCTATACTGCGCGCCACTTTTCAAGCCCATTTGGGGGATTCCAAACATATGGCGAAAGCAAGAAAAGTCGTGCTGGCCTATTCCGGCGGTCTCGACACCTCGATCATTCTGCGGTGGCTGCAGGTCGAGAAGAACTGCGAGGTGGTGACCTTCACCGCCGACATCGGCCAAGGCGAAGAGCTGGAGCCCGCCCGCAAGAAGGCCGAGCTGATGGGGATCAAAGAGATCTACATCGACGACCTGAAGGAAGAGTTCGTCCGCGACTTCGTGTTTCCGATGTTCCGCGCCAACGCGTTGTACGAAGGTGTGTACCTGCTGGGCACATCCATCGCCCGCCCGCTGATCGCCAAACGCCTTGTGGAGATCGCCATCGAGACCGGCGCCGACGCCATTTCCCACGGCGCCACCGGCAAGGGTAACGACCAGGTGCGTTTCGAACTGACGGCCTATGCGCTGAAGCCGGACATCAAAGTCATCGCGCCGTGGCGTGAATGGGATTTGAGCTCGCGCACCAAACTGATCGATTACGCCGAGAAGCACCAGATTCCGATTCCGAAGGACAAGCGCGGCGACGCGCCCTATTCCACCGACGCCAACCTTCTGCACATTTCCTACGAAGGCAAAGTGCTGGAAGACCCGTGGGAAGAGCCCCACGACGACATGTTCAAGCTGACGGTGTCGCCGGAAAAGGCGCCGGACCAGCCCGAGTACGTCGAGATCGAGTTCGCCAAGGGTGACGCCATCGCCGTCAACGGCAAGAAGCTGTCGCCCGCCAACCTGCTGGCGGAGCTGAACAGGCTGGGCGGCAAGCACGGCGTGGGCCGCCTCGACCTGGTGGAAAACCGCTACGTCGGCATGAAGAGCCGCGGGGTCTATGAAACGCCGGGCGGCACGCTGCTGCATGTGGCGCACCGGGCCATGGAGTCCATCACCCTGGACCGCGAAGCCATGCATCTGAAGGACGAGCTGATGCCGCGCTACGCCAAGATGGTTTACACCGGCTATTGGTTCGCGCCGGAGCGCGAGATGCTGCAGGCCGCCATCGACAAGACCCAGGAATGGGTCAACGGCCTTGTGCGCCTGAAGCTGTTCAAGGGCAGCGCCACCGTGGCCGGCCGCAAGTCGCCCAACAGCCTCTACCGCATGGATTATGTGACCTTCGAGGAAGACTCGGTCTACAATCAGTACGACGCCGAGGGTTTCATCAAGCTCAACGCCCTGCGTCTGCGTCTGGGCACGATGGCGCGCCAGAAAAAATAATACCTTTGGGGGGACCGCATGGGAGAGCACGTCGTCACGGAAACAACGGGCGGCGTGCTGACGCTGCGGTTCAACCGCCCGGATAAGAAGAATGCGCTGCTGACGGCCATGTATGCCGACACCGCCGCGGCCCTCAAAGCCGCGGCCAGCGACGCCGCCGTGCGCGTGGTGATCATCACCGGCACC
>JAIEMI010000305.1 GCA_019752235.1 Rhodospirillaceae bacterium | reverse complement strand
AAGCGCCGGTCTTTCGGGTCGAGGCGTTTGTCGGCGATGGCTTCAACAAACCTGTTCCACTGCCGGTCGGTGTAGATAATCACCGCCAGGTGGCCGTTCTTCGTGCGGTACGGCTTGCGGTGCGGATTGATGAGGCGCGGGTAGCCCATGGCCCCCGCCGGAGGTGAAAATGTCTGTCCGCCGAAGTGGTCGCCCAACACCAAGGCGGCCATGACCTCGAACATCGGCACCTCGATCTCCTGGCCTTCACCCGTGCGCATTTTATGGATCACTGCCGCCAGCAGCGCGTGGGCGGCGGTCAAGCCGACGATACGGTCGGCGACGACCATCGGCACATATGTGGGCTCTGTCCCATAAGCCGCGGCAAACAATCCGGCCAAGCCCGCCGCGCCTTGGATCACGTCATCGACCGCGCCGAACGCGGCGTAGGGGCCACGCTGATCGAACCCCACCAGCGACGCATAAATCACGCTCGCGTTGCGCTTCTTGAAATCCTCATAGGACAAACCCAGCCGTTGCATGGCCAGGGGCCGCACGTTATGCACCACGATGTCGCTGGTCTCGCCCAGCTTCAGCGCGATCTCAAGGCCCTCGGGCGTCTTCAGGTCGAGGACGATGGATTTCTTGCCGCGGTTGGCGTGCAGAAACATCGGCCCCATCAAGGCATGCCGTTTCGGCTCCGAATGCCGCATGACATCGCCCTCGGACGCCTCGACCTTCACCACGCCGGCGCCGTAGTCCAGCAGCACCTGCGTCGCCACCGGCCCCATGAGGACGCTGGAGAAGTCGAGAATACGGATGCCGTCGAGTGGTTTTTTCATGTCGCTCTGCTTTGCGCTATTTGCTCTGACTAATTCAGTTGTCATCCCCGCGCACTTAGTTTCTGTTAGTGAGCGAAGCGAGCTTACAGAAACTAGTGCCTAGCTTAGGAACGCGGGGATCCATCGTGCAACAAACCCCGGCTTCGGTTCTGCGGTGGATGGATCCCGGCTCTCGCCTCCGGCTCGGCCGGGATGACGATTGGGTTTTATACCGCCAGTTTTGGGACAGCGTCCATCAGCGTGCGGGTATAGTTTTCCTGCGGCGCGTTCAGCACGTCGCTTGCCGCGCCGCTTTCCACAATCCGCCCGCGGTGCATCACCGCCACGTGGTCGGATATATGCCGCACCACGCTGACATTGTGCGAGATGAACAGATAGCTGAGGCCGTTCTGGTCCTGCAAGTCCAGCAGCAGATTCAAAATCTGCGCCTGCACCGACACGTCCAGCGCCGAGGTCGGCTCGTCCAGCACCAGGAGGCGCGGCTGCACCGACAGCGCGCGGGCGATGGCGAGGCGTTGCCGCTGCCCGCCGGAAAACTCATGGGGCAGGCGGTCCATGGACGATGGATCCAGGCCCACCATGCGGCATAGCGCCGCCGCCTGCTCTCGCAACGCCGCGCGCGATGGTTTGCCCGCCACGGTCAGGGGTTCGGTCATGATCCGCCACGCCGGCCAGCGCGGGTCCAGGGAGCTTTGAGGGTCTTGAAACACAATCTGGATTTCGCGCCGCGTCTCCGGCGGCGTGCCGGACAAGTCGACACCTCTATATATAAGCCGACCCGATGTCAGCGGCGTCAGGCCCACCAGCGTTGCGGCGAAGGAGGTTTTCCCGCAACCCGACTCTCCCACCAGGCTCAGCGTCTCGCCCTCGTTGATCTGCAGCGACACCTGATCGACGGCGGTATGCATGGAGGTCACGCGCCCCAGCACGTCATGGGCGCGCGGATAGCGCACGGTGACATCGGCGGCTTCCAGCAGCACTTTCCCGGTGCGCGGTTTCGCGGCGAGAGGCGCGGCCCGCTTCTCCGCGCTTTCGCCCAGCATGGCCGCTGCCACGGTTTCCAAGCGCGTTTTCGGCGCTTTGCCTTCGGGCAAGGCATTCAGCAGCGCGCGCGTATAGGTGTGTTGCGGCTTTGTGATGATGCTGCTTGTCGCGCCATGCTCCACCACTTCGCCGCGGTACATCACATAAACCCGGTCGCACAGCTGCGCGACCACCGCGAGATCGTGGGTGATCAGCAGCACCGCCGTGTCGGTGGCCGCCGCGCGCTCTTTCAACAGGTTCAGGATTTGCGCCTGGACCGTCACGTCCAGGGCCGTGGTCGGCTCGTCGGCGATGATGAGTTTTGGGTGGCACGAGAACGCCATGGCGATCATCACCCGCTGGCGCATGCCGCCCGACAGCTCATGCGGATAGGCGTTCAGCACCCGCTCCGCGTCGGCGATCTTCATGTCGCGCAGCAAGTCCAGCGCCAGGGCCGTGGCCGCGTCGCCGCTCATGTCGCGGTGGCGCAGAATCACGTCGGTGATGTGGTCGCGTACTTTCAGCACGGGGTTCAGGGCGGTCATGGGCTCCTGAAAGATCATCGCCACGTCCGCGCCGCGCAGGGCCTGCATCTCGCGTGTGCCGGCCTTCAGGACATCGTGGCCTAGCGCCATGATCCGCCCGCCGTAACGCGTCTTGGCCTCCGGCAGCAGGCGCAGCACGCTCATGGCCGTCACCGATTTCCCGGAACCGGACTCGCCCACGAGCCCCACGATCTCGCCGGCGTTTACGTCCAGCGACACGCCGCGCAGGGCCGTCACGGTGTCGTCGAAACCGGCGAAGGCGAGGGTGAGATTCTGGATGCTGACGACGGCGGACATGCGAAAGGACTCAGCGTTCTTCACGTGTATGCCATAAACGCAATACCGTGATGGTTGTTTGGAGGAGCTCGTAGCGAATTTCGTATTGGCCGGTGATCATGCGGCGCACCTCCCGCGCCGTGTATTGATCAAGCTTAGTGCCAAGTCGCGGATGGCGCGGCAGTTGGCCGATGGCAGCCGTCAAAGTTTGGATAGACCGCGCGGCGGCTTTTGGATCGGCGGCTGCGAGAAACTCATGCAATCGGGTGAGGTCGCTGAGTCCCTTATGCGTCCACCGTAGTTTCAACGGGGTGCCGGTTTTGGTTTGGACGTCGTAAGGCTGTCCGCCCAAGCCTGGACGGCTTGGTGATCTATCACGCGGCCTGCGTCGACATCTGCCAAGGCCTCAAGCGTCATTTTATGGCGCTCTTCTTCCTGGTCGACCCAGGCGTCTAAAGCCTGTTTGATGATCCAAGCGCGCGATCGTTCCAGGCGCTCGGCCAGCTTATCGACCTTTTTCGCGAGTGTGAGCGGAATATGAGCGGTGAGCACTTTTGTCGCGGGGGGCATGGAGACCTCACATTTAATCAGTTTTAATCATAATGATTAAAATACCCCGAAACAAGCAGTGTCGGGGCGAGTTTCTGGATGCTGCCGATCGCGGACATGGCCGCGGCATAACAGCGGATTTATATCCGCCGCCAGCGTTTGAACGCGCTTACATCCTCCGCCCGCAGTTCAAAGAACTCGCCGTTCTTCCGCCGCGCGGCGAAGCGCCGGTGCCAGTAGGCTTCCACGCCCGCCGGATCGTCGGTTTTGATGGTATGCAGCCGCCGCGCCTGTTGCGGCAGTAACAGCGCCAGCTCGCGCTCACGCCGCCCCACGCAATTGGTTCGCCCGATTTTGTAAAACCGCCCGCTACGCAGAAGATAGACGTAGCCGTCCCTCTCCGCATTGTTTGCTGCGCGGCTGGGCGTCGGGGGGGTCTGCGCCGCCGCATCGCAAATCGCCAGCACATCGCGCAGGGCGGGACGGCATTTGCAGTAAGCCCGCAACTTTGCCATCAAGGCCGCTTTGCCGCCCAGGCGGTCGCGGTAGGCCTTGTCCGAAGGCAATGTGGGGTCGCTGCGCCGCTTCAATTGGAGTTCGGGGGCGGTCGGCACGCGGCCCATCTCGCGCAAAAGGCTCGCTAAGCGCCGCAACAGATAGTCTTCCTCGTAGCCCTTCTTCCAACGGTTCGGACGAAAGCCGGCTTCGCGCAGGGCGTCGCCCCAGCGGGCCCAGTATCGCCCGCACCAGTCGCTGGACTTTATGCCGGCTTCGCGGCGCAGGCGGGTCACGCCCGGCGGCTGGCCGCCGTTGGCGGCCGCCATGGCGCGAATGGTTTCAATGATCTCTTCTTTGGTCATGCCCCCTAGTAGACATTTATCGTGTAAAAAAGAGGAAAATTCCGGGCCTAGATTTTGGGCGCGATCTGATCGAAATCCGACGCGTCGTGGCGTTCCAGCACCTGCGTCGACGCCTCCCCCGACATTTTGTTGACGATGATGCCGCGCTTCACCGCCGGGCGCGCGTCGATGGCCTTGGCCCAGCGCAGCACGTTCTTATAGTCGTGCACCTGCAGGAACTCGGCCGAGTTGCCGTACAAACGCCCGCCCAGCACCAAGGCGCCGTACCACGGCCACACGGCGATGTCGGCGATGGTGTAGTCCGCGCCGCCCAGGTAGGCGCTTTCCGCCAGCCGCCGGTCCAGCACGTCCAGCTGGCGTTTGGTTTCCATGGTGAAACGGTCGATGGCGTATTCGATTTTGATGGGGGCGTAGGCGTAGAAGTGCCCGAAACCGCCGCCCAGGTATGGCGCGCTGCCCATCTGCCAGAACAGCCACGACAGCACTTCCGCGCGCTGCCCGGGGTCTTTCGGCAGGAACGCGCCGAACTTTTCGGCCAGATACATCAGGATCGCGCCGGATTCAAAAACCCGGATGGGCTTCGGCCCGCTGCGGTCCAAGAGCGCCGGAATTTTGGAATTGGGGTTCACTTTCACAAAGCCGCTGCCGAACTGCTCGCCTTCATGAATTTTTATCAGCCAGGCGTCGTACTCCGCGCCGCCGTGGCCCAGCGCCAGCAACTCTTCCAGCAGGATCGTGACCTTCTGCCCGTTCGGCGTGGCCAGCGAATAAAGTTGCAGCGGATGCTTGCCCACCGGCAATTCCTTGTCGTGCGTGGGCCCGGCGATGGGGCGGTTGATGTTGGCGAACTGGCCGCCGCTGGGTTTGTTCCAGACCCAAACATTGGGGGGCGTATAGGCTGCGGGCTCCGACATGTCCTTGATCTCCAAACGGGAAGAGGGCGCTGATATACAAATATGGCGCTTGCGCCGGGGCGCAGGCAATTCTTATCAGGGCCCGCGGAAGAGTGATTAAGGCTGTTTCAGCGCACGGTCTGTGCTAATGGTCCGGCCCCTTACATAGACCCCAGTTTACAGTGGCATTTCCCCCGACACATTCCGCCTTCGCGCGTGCGCTTTCCGAGCGCGATTACACCGAACCCACCGAGGTTCAGGCGGCCGTCCTCACGCCCGAGGCCACCGGCCAGGATCTGCTGGTCTCGGCGCAAACCGGCTCCGGTAAAACCGTTGCTTTTGGTTTGGCTATCGGCGCAACCCTGTTGGGCGACGCCGAGGTGCTGGAGCATGCGCCCGATCCGCTGGCCCTCATCATCGCGCCGACGCGCGAACTGGCGCTGCAGGTTCACCGCGAACTCACCTGGCTCTATCAGCACACCGGCGCGCGCATCGTTTCCGCCGTCGGCGGCATGGATCCGCAGATGGAGCGCCGCGCCATCAACCGCGGCTGCCACATCGTCGTCGGTACACCGGGACGTCTGCGCGACCATACCGAGCGCGGCACACTGCGTCTCACGGCGCTGAAAGCCGCCGTTCTCGACGAAGCCGACGAAATGCTCGACCTCGGCTTCCGCGAGGATCTCGAATATCTGCTGAAGGCCGCGCCCGAGGACCGCCGCACGCTGTTGTTCTCGGCGACGCTGCCCAAGGAAATCGTCGCGCTCGCCCGCAACTTCCAGCGCGACGCCGTGCGCATCGCCGCCTCCGGCGGCCAGCGCAGCCATGCCGACATCGAATACCGGGTCATGCGCGTGGCGCCCCACGATATCGAGCACGCCGTCGTCAACGTGCTGCGCTACTTCGAATCTCCCAGCGCGCTGGTGTTCTGCAACACGCGCGACACCGTGCGCCACCTGTCCGCCATTCTGCTGGAACGCGGCTTCGCCGTGGTCACGCTGTCGGGTGAATTCAGCCAGACCGAGCGCAACCGCGCGCTGCAAGCTTTGCGGGACGGCAAGGCACGGGTCTGCGTCGCCACCGACGTGGCCGCGCGCGGCATCGATCTGCCCAACCTCAATCTCGTCATCCACGCCGACATCCCCAACAGCGCCGAAACCCTGCAGCACCGCAGCGGCCGGACGGGCCGCGCGGGCCGCAAAGGCGTGAGCGTTCTGTTGGTCCCGCCCTCGCGCAAGCGCCGTACCGAGATGATGCTGAGCGCCATGAAGGTGCAGGCCGTCTGGAGCAATCCGCCCAACGCCGAAAGCATTGCCAAGCTCGACGACGAACGCCTCATGCAACGGATGCTGGAAGCCGAAGCCGGCACCGAGGCCGATCTCGCGCTTGCGCGTCAGCTGCTGGAAAAGCGCACGGCGGAGGATTTGGCGGCCATCCTGGTGCGCATGCACCGCGCCCAGATGCCGGCGCCCGAGGACATCGCCGACCAAGGCCCGGTCACGCAGCCGCGCGACTATGCGCCGCGCGATGGCAAACCTTCGCGCGAACCCCGCCCGCCTGCCGGTCCTCGCTACGAAGGTCCCATGGTGTGGTTCCGCCTCAACATCGGCCGCAATAAAAACGCCGATCCCAAATGGCTGATCCCCGAAATCTGCGGGCAGGGCGGCATCACCAAGCGCGAGATCGGCTCCATCCGTATCTTCGACGACGAAACCAAATTCGAGATCGCCGAACCCGCCGCCGCGGCCTTCGCGGCGCGCGTGGCCGAAAGCTCATCGAAGGGCATGGTCATCACGCCCAGCGACGCACCCGGCCCCGGGAGCTCGCGCGCGCCGCGCGAGGCCAAGCCCTTCAAGACGTTCGGCAAGCCCGCTGCGGAAAACAAATTCCGGGAAAAAAAGCCCTGGAAAAAAGACGGCAAGAAGTCCGAGGGCAACACGTTCGTCACCCCGGCGCCCGAGGGCAAAAAGCCCGACTGGAAAAAGCCCGAGTGGAAGAAAAGACCCGAGTGGAAAAAACCCGACGGCAAGAAAGCCGACTGGAAAAAGCCGGGCGAGGGCGGTTTCAAGAAAGACGGATTTAAAAAGGGCGGCTTCAAGAAGAAGCACCGCAAAGGCCCCGCGCCATAACTACTTGCGCTTCATGGCCTCCGCCAGGGCCGCGCTCAACGCGCCGCCAAAAGCACCCTGCGGCGCGGATGGCGTCGGCGGTTTCTTGAAGCTTTTCGACGGCGCCGGTTTATCCTGCCGCTTCTCTTGTCTCTTCTCCGGCGCACCCTCGGCATCCTTGCGCATGGACAGGCTGATGCGCTTGCGCGGAATATCCACCTCCACCACGCGCACTTTCACGATGTCGCCGGCCTTCACCACCTCATGCGCGTCCTTGACGAATTTGTCCGCCAGTTGCGACACATGCACCAGCCCGTCCTGATGCACGCCGATGTCCACGAAGGCGCCGAAGGCCGCCACGTTGGTCACGGTGCCTTCCAGCATCATGCCCGGTTGCAAGTCCTTCAGGTCTTCAACGCCCTCCGCGAAGGTCGCGGTCTTGAATCCCGGGCGCGGGTCGCGGCCCGGCTTTTCCAATTCGGCGATGATGTCGCGCACCGTCGGCAGGCCAAACCGCTCATCCACGAACACGCGCGGGTCCAGCGCCTTTAACGCGGCGGCGTCGTTCATCAGCGCGCGCACGTCGCGCCCGCAGGCGGCGACGATCTTCTTGGCGACGTCATAAGCTTCGGGATGCACCGCCGAGGCGTCCAGCGGCTCGCTGCCGTCGGCAATCCGCAGGAAGCCCGCGCATTGCTCGAAGGCGCGCGGGCCCAGGCGGGTCACCTTCAGCAGTTCCTTGCGGTTGGCGAAGGGGCCGGCGGCGTCGCGGTGCGCGACAATCGCGTCGGCCAGGGATGTGCTCAGGCCCGACACCCGCGCCAGCAGCGGCGCCGACGCCGTGTTCAAGTCCACGCCCACGGCGTTCACGGCGTCCTCCACCACGGCTTCGAGGGATTTGCCCAGACGGTATTGGTCCACGTCGTGCTGATACTGTCCGACGCCGATGGATTTCGGTTCGATCTTCACCAGTTCCGCCAGCGGATCCTGCAAACGCCGCGCAATCGACACCGCGCCGCGCAGCGACACATCAAGCCCCGGAAACTCGCGCGCGGCGGTTTCCGACGCCGAATACACCGAAGCTCCGGCCTCGCTCACAATCACCTTCATCGGCTTGGGTGCGGGCAGCACCGCCAGCATGTCCGCCACCAGCTTCTCGGTTTCACGGCTGCCGGTGCCGTTGCCGATGGCGATCAGCTCGACGCCGTGCGCGCGCACCAACTTCGCCAACTCCGCCTGTGTGCCGCGCACGTCGTTCTTGGGCGGGAAGGGGTAGACCGTCGTCGTGGCCAGCAGCTTGCCGGTGCCGTCCACCACCGCCACTTTCACGCCGGTCCGAATCCCCGGGTCCAGCCCCATGGTCGGGCGCGAGCCCGCCGGCGCGGCCAGCAGCAGGTCTTTCAAGTTGCGCGCAAAAACATCAATCGCCTCTTGCTCGGCGCGCTGGCGCAGATCGGTCATCAGGTCGATGGACAGGTGCAGCGACAGCTTTACCTTCCACGTCCAGCCCACCACCGTCATCAGCCACTGGTCGCCCGGCAGCGTGCGGCCGACGGCGTAAGCGGCGGCGATCTTCTGCTCCACCGGCTTTACGGCTTCAGTGCTGTCGGCATCGATCTCGATATCCAGCAGCAGGAACTCTTCATTCCGTCCGCGCAGCATCGCCAGCGCGCGATGGCCCGGCACGGTCTTCCAGCGTTCCACGTGGTCGAAGTAGTCCCGGAACTTGGCGCCCGCCTCCTGCTTGCCATCGGCCACGCGCGCCCGCAGGAAAGCACGCTCCTTCATATAGGCGCGCAGCTCACCCACCAGGTCGGCGTTCTCGGCGAATTGCTCCGCAAGAATGTCGCGTGCGCCGTCCAGCGCGGCTTTCACATCCGGCACGTCGCCGGTGATGTAGCCCGCCGCCAGCTCGCCCGGGACCGCTTTGCGGTCGGCCATGATGGCGTCGGCCAGCGGCCCCAGGCCGCGTTCGCGCGCGATCTCGCCCTTGGTGCGGCGCTTCGGTTTGTAGGGCAGGTAGATGTCTTCCAGCTCGGCTTTGGTCTCCGCCGCCGCGATCTTGGCTTCCAGGTCGTCCGTCAGCTTGCCTTGTTCGCAGATCGAACTCAGGATCGCGTCGCGCCGCGTATCCATCTCGCGCAGGTACGCCAGCCGGTCCGACAGGTTGCGCAGTTGCGTATCGTCCAGCCCGCCGGTCGCTTCTTTGCGGTAGCGCGCCACGAAGGGCACCGTCGCGCCGTCGTCCAGCAGCGCCACGGCCGCGACCACCTGTGCGGGTTTGGCGTTGATCTCCGCGGCGATGAGGTGGGCGATACGTTCTGCGGCTGTGGCCATAACATTCCTGACGTGAAGAAGCGGGCGGCGAAAATAGAAACAATCGCAAGGGTATGCCAAGTGATATTCGGTGTCCTTTCGTCAAAACCGCATGGCCCAAAAAAGCAACTCAATTTTCGCCGCGACATGGACCCGGCTATATACTGACCCCACGGCATAAAATGTCAGGGAGAGCTGCGATGTCGCGCATCATTGATGTGGACGCCCATTTCGAGCCGGGCGCCGAATGGCTGAAACCCTATCCCAAGCTCGCGGCCAAATTGCCGCCGCTGGACGCCGGCCGTCTCGCCGTGCACACCATCTGCGGCGATCTCCTGCGCGAAATCCCGGCGGACCGCCAGCCCTCCATGGCCGAACTGCTGCCGCCCGGACTGATGACGCTTTTTGCCCAGGAGAAAGAAGGCGAGAAATCGCGCGCCCAGGAATTCGAGGGCAAGAACCAGTTCGAGGTCGCCAACGTGAAGGCGCGTCTCAAATGGCTCGATGAGCAGGGCATCGACATGCAGAACGTCATCTGCCTGTCGGGCGTCATTTACGACACGTTCCTCGACGACCCCGCCCTGCGCAAGGAAGTCATCTCCACCGCCAACACCTGGCTCGCGGAAACCTGCGCCGAAGGCAACGGCCGCCTGCTGCCCGTCACGGCACTCACCTATTTCGATCTCGACTGGGCGGTGCAGGAGCTCACGCGCATGCGCGGCCTCGGCAGCCGCATCTTCCTCGTGCCCGGCTATCCCATCAACGATGTGCCGCCCGTGCATCCCAGCTGGGACAAGCTATGGTCGGCGGCGGAAGACCTGGGCATGATTCCTATGCTGCACACCGGGTTCGAGCACAACCGCTTCTTCCCGGGCTGGGCCAATCTCGGCGGCGACGTCACGCTGCTGCGTCAATTCGGCAGCAGCTTCCGCCATGTCTCGCCCATGACCCTTCTCAACGGCATGGTTTACGGCGGCGTCTTTGCGCGCCACCCCAAGCTGACATTGCTGATGGCCGAAGTCGGCACCGGCTGGCTGCCGTTCATGTACCGCGATATCGACGACCGCATTTCGCCCACGGCACGGCTGTTCCTGGGCGATTGGAAATATCCGTTGAAACCGTCGGAATACATGGCGCGGCATGTGAAGGCCACGCCGCTCAGCGGCGGCAACGACCAGCCGCTGGTGCGCATCATCGATGACCTGCCCGAGGACATGATCGTCTTCTCGTCCGACTTTCCGCACTTCGAAGGCTTCGCCGACCCGAAGACGCACTACGCCGATG
Source organism: Rhodospirillaceae bacterium (assembly GCA_019752235.1). Taxonomy (GTDB): domain Bacteria; phylum Pseudomonadota; class Alphaproteobacteria; order Rhodospirillales; family Rhodospirillaceae; genus SHVO01. Next base: position 2,689 of record JAIEMI010000305.1, on the reverse strand, counting down.
TCTTCGCCGGACAGGACGCCGCCAAAAAAGCCCGCTTCATGGGCGGGGCCATCGCCGACACCTACCGGCGCATGGGCGATCCGATTTTCTAGCGGCTACTTCGCCAGCATCTCGACAACCTCAATCAGGTGGCCTTCGGGGTCGCGGACAAAACCCACCTTGACCCCGTGCTCGGGTTTGGCGTGCGGCGCTTCGGTGATCCTGCCGCCCGCGCGTTCGGCCCGCTGCACAAAACCGGCGATGTCATCGGTGATGAACCCCGTGATCAGCTCGCCTTGCACCGGCTTGGGCGCGTCCGGATAGCTCAGCAGCACGAAGGTCGACGCTCCCGGCGTGGTTGGGTTGAACATGATCTCCTGGATCCGCCGGCCCTCGATGGCGTCGTCAACGCGCGCCTGCTCCGTGAAACCCGCGGTGGCTTTGTAGAACGCCGCGCTTTTCTCAAGGTCGGCGACGACCAGTTTTGTGAAACCGAAATGGTTCATGTGTGGCTCTCCCTCTCCCGGGGGCAGTTTGGAAGGCCCGCTCCGGGCAGGTCAATCGCGGTTTTCGCCATTTGGTTGTTATGCCGGGCCAAGCTTGCGCAGTCCGGACTACGCCGTCGGCTTATCCTTAAGGATAAGCCGAATAACCCTTTGCGCATTTCACCTCGGCCCGGCCCGCTGTCATAACACCGGGGTGCCCAACACAACGCCCCGCGAAAAGCAACGGTGAAAACAATGAGTTTCAAGACCAAGCGCACCCTGAACGCCTCGCCCGATGTGGCCTCCGAGATCGAACTCGTGATGGTCAGTCACGACGACAACCTGGTGTTCGAGGACAACAACATGGCGCCGCTGGAACAGCTCGAATACTTCGAACGCTTCGCGCAAACGCGCCTTGCTTTGCAGGAAGCGGTGCCCAACACCGCGCCGGCCAAAACCCAAACCTATGAGAAAGCCGGCATCGCCATAGCCGCGTTCATCCACGAAGGTTCGCGGCGGTATGTGCCCTAACCAAAATTCAGTTGCCTTGGGGGAGGCCTAGTTTTCCTTAGTGAGCGTAGCGAACTGAGGAAAACTGGCCCCCGTCGCGCGGAAACGCGCGGCGTTTGATTTTTATACGCGCGGTACATGCGTAAACCACCGCCGTCGTCCTCGGACTTGATCCGAGCACCCAGGGTTTGGGAGCGCGGTCGAAGGAAGAAGCGCATTGGAGCAAGTTTGCGCCAGCCCCTCGTAAGGGCTCGCGGGCGCTCGTTTTTGTAGGCTCGCCAAACGGCTCGCTAACAAAAACTAAGCGTGGCTGGGGCGCCAGGGATCGAACCTGGGAATGTCGGTACCAAAAACCGATGCCTTACCGCTTGGCGACGCCCCAGCAAGGCCCCTCCTTTGACTAAGGTGGGGAAGCGGGCGGAATTTAGGGAAATTGGGCCGAGGCCGCAACGGCCAAAACCGGTGAATCAGCCGCCAATGGCAGAAATCACAATCCCCGGCGTCAGCACCTGGGGCAGGATGCGGGGCTCCGCCGCGCCGGGGGCGTAAAACAGGTACAGCGGCACGCCGTCGCGGCCCGCGGCCGTGAGGGCCGCCGAGATGTCGGCGTTGCGGTTGGTCCAATCGCCTTTCATGTAGACGACGCCCGCACGTTTAAAAGCCTCCTCCACGTCGGCCTTGGACAGCGCCACCCGCTCATTGACCTTGCAGGTCAGGCACCACGCGGCGGTGAAGTTGATGAACACCGGTTTGCCCGCCGCGCGCAGTTCCGCCAGCCGCGCGGGCGAATAGGTTTCGGCGCCGGCGGTCTGCGCCGCCGCCGGCGCCGCGCGTCCGCTCAAGGTCGCGGTCAGGGCCACGGTGGCCAGCAGCGCCGCCGCCGCCGCGCCCAAAGCCCAGCCGCGTCCCGCGCCGCTGGTTTTTTGCGACAGCCCCCACAGCCACGCGATGAGTCCCACCAGCACCAGGCCCGTCAGCGCCGCCGCCAAGCCCTCGGCGTCCAATTGCTGCGCGAACACCCACACCAGCCACGCCGCCGCGCCATACAGCGGGAAGGCCAGCACTTGCTTGACGCGGTCCATCCACAGGCCGGGGCGCGGCAATTTTTTCGCCAGGCCCGGCACGAAGGTCAGCAGCAGATACGGCGCGGCCAGGCCCAGCGCCAGCGCCTCGAAAATCAGCACCGCCTCAAAAGGCGATTGCGTCAGCGCGACGCCGATGGCCGTGCCCATGAAGGGCGCGGTGCAGGGCGTCGCCACGACGACGGCTAAAGCCCCCGTGAAGAACGCGCCGCTCATGCCGCCCTTGGCCGCCAGACCCTGACCCGCGCCGACGGTGCCGCCGATATTGAACACGCCGGACAGATTGAGCCCCAGCGCCAGCATCACGTAGGCGAGCACGGCCACGAAAGCCGGCGATTGCAATTGGAAGCCCCAGCCGATGGCGTCGCCCGCCGCGCGCAAGGCCAGCAGCGCGCCCACGAGCACGCCGAAGGTCGCCATCACGCCGGCGGTGTAAGCCAGGCCGTCGCGGCGCAGCGCGCCCGCGTCGTGCGTGCCGCGCGACATGAAGCTCATGGCTTTCATCACCAACACCGGCAGCACGCAGGGCATGACGTTGAGGACGATACCGCCCAGGAAGGCGAACACGATGGCGATCAGCATCGGCACAAGGCCGGTCGCACTTGATGCACCCATGGGCGCGACAGTGACGGC
>JAIEMI010000183.1 GCA_019752235.1 Rhodospirillaceae bacterium | reverse complement strand
GACACGCATCCGTCGGTCGATACCATCATCGCCGACGTCGTCGGCACACGCACGCGTTTCCGCTCGCTGGAAATGACCTCCACCGGCGACGCCAAGCACACGCAAAGCTATCGCGGCGGCAAGGTCGTCAACGCGGCGGAGCCGTCGCCGGTGGCGATGTACGAACGCGTCTTTGGGCCCGAGTTCCAAGACCCCAAGGCCGCCGACTTCAAGCCCGACACCAAGATCATGCTGCGCGAAAGCGTGCTGTCGGGCATCGCCGAGCAGCGTAAGGACTTCGTGAAGGATCTGGGCGCCGCCGACCAGGCGCGCATGGACGAATACTTCACCTCGCTGCGCCAGCTTGAGCATCAGCTGAACATGCAATTGCAGAAGCCGGCGCCGGCGGAAGCCTGCACCGTGTCCGCGAAGCCCGGCGCCACGACGCTGGGCCAGGACATCGAGGACGTGACCACGAACCACAAGCTGTTCGCCAAGCTGCTGGCGCACGCGCTGTCGTGCAATCAGACACAAGTCTTCAACATGGTCTACACGGACGAGCAGTCCACCGTGCGCCGTCCCGGCACCACCACGACGCACCACATCCTCACGCACGAGGAAGCCATTGATGAGAAGCTGGGCTATCAGCCCATGGCGACGTGGTTCTGCACGCGCATCATGGAGCAGTTCGCCGAGATGATCGGTACGCTGGACAACGTGCGCGAAGGCTCCGGCACGCTCATGGACCGCGTGCTCATCATGGCGTCGTCGGAAACCGGCTATGCCAAGATCCACTCTTTAGAGAACATCCCGATGTTTACCGCGGGTAACGGCGGCGGGCGCATCAAGACCGGCCTGCACATCCAGGCCAAGGGCGATCCCACCTCGCGGCTGGGCCTCACCCTGCAACAGGCGATGGGCGTCGCCGTCGCCAAGTGGGGCACGGAATCCATGGCCACCTCGAAAGCCATCACTGAAATCCTGGCGTAGTTAAGAGAGGGCGGCGACGATGCGTAAGGTTTTGTTTGTGGCCGTGCTCGTGGGCACGGCGAGCGCGAGCGCTTTCGCCGTTACACCGTCCGTGCCGCTTGCCACGCCGCCGGGGATCACCTTCCAGACCACGCGCACCGGCGTGCTTTATGGTGATATGGAGGGCAAGACGCTCTATACCGCCGACGCGGAACAGGGCGGCGTATCCGCTTGCATCAGCGACTGCGCCAACGTCTGGTCTCCTGCCGTGGCGCCTGCGAATGCAAAGCCCATGGGCGACTGGACGCTGGCGACGCGCACCGACGGCGTCAAACAGTGGGCCTTGAAGGGCAAACCGCTTTACACCTCCGCGAAGGACGGCAAGCCCGGCGAGACCAAGGGCACGGTGGAGGGCTGGCGCGCCGCCGTTTTTCAGCCGCCTATGCCCGCGGGTCTGCCGCCGGACATCACGGTGCATGAAGCCGCGGAACTGCCGGGCCAGGTGCTGGCCAATGCCGAAGGCCTGACGCTTTACACCGGCCCGTTGGATTGCACGGCGAAATGCGCCGAGGCCTGGATGCCCGTGACCGCGCCCGCCGTGGCCGGCACCAGCGGTGATTTCTCCGCCGTGAAACGCAAGGACGGCATGCGTCAGTGGGCCTACAAAGGCGGCGCGCTTTATACCTATAGCGGCGATATCGACGACGGCGACATGAAGGGCCGGGGCGTGGATGCGCGCTTTCAGGCGGCGGCGCTGACGCAGTATTTCATGCCGGCGGGCATCGCCATCCATCTCAATCCCGACGATCTCGTGCACCCGGCGATCCTTACCAACGCCGCCGGCCGCGCGCTCTATGCGCGCGAGCATTGGGCCTACACGCAGACCTTCCATGCCAAGAACGGCGACCGCGGGCCGGCGTCCACGGGCCGCGAGATCGGCACCAACGGCTGTTTGGGCGAATGCCTGTCGCAATGGATCCCGGTCGCGGCGCCCGCAGATGCAATACCGTCCGGCCACTGGAGCGTGATGACGCGCAACGACGGTTCGCGGCAGTGGGCCTATATGGGCTATGCGCTCTACACCTTCACCGGCGATAAAAAGGCCGGCGACACCTACGGCAACGAACGCTTCGATCTGTGGGAGAAGAACGTCGTGGGCTTGCCCAAGGTGGCGGGCCCCACGGCCACAGCCAGCGTCATGTTCTGGCGCGTGGCTGCGCCATAAAGCTGCCCGCTATCGGTCTGGCGGGGGAAGTGGCGCGATTTGTTGTCCAAACGCCACCATAATATTGATCCAGTCCCCCCCTTTTTTGGGGAGCAAACCACTCTATGAACGAGGGTGGACAGGCGCCATTCCCCGGCGGGGGGGTTCCATTCAGGGTAGGTGAAATCAACTCGAAATATCTTTGTCCATTGGTCAGATGCTGAAAAAATTCGGTACCGAAAAACCACTTCTTGGCAGAATCTCGCATTAGCTCATAGCAAGCATCTCGAAATTCCGGATCCATTGGGAGTTGAGTTTCTTCACCGGGACTTAACGGCGCGAAGGTGTCGTATGGATCCGTGTGCGCGCTGCCTGCGATAGCCCCGGCTGTAACGACAGGCCGAGACGTACGTAACATCCGCGCTATTTTTGTCGTCAGGTCCATAAGAGCTACATCAGCCTCATCGCCGACGATATTTTGGATAATGCTGCGCATCAAATGAATTCGGCGGAAACACTACAGTGCTCCCATCAGGTAATTCAGCTATTTTACTACCCGGGTGAGGTGCCCGTGTACCCAGGAAATTACAGGCGTCCCATGCGACGGTGCACAGCCGGCGATAGTTAATGTCTCCGGGCGGTGAATTCGTGTTTGCGTCTGCGATGCAACCTGACCTCGCCGCGTCACATGCCTGAGGCCACGTTTGGCGATTGTCGTTTGAAGGCGGCAGCGGTCTGTTGTCCGATACGTGATATTCGTCAGGAGCCATATCCATGACCCCAAATTCTGGCGTTCCGGTGTTTGGATTAATACTGTTCATGGCGTTGCCAATGCTGAGCATTTCCAGCGGGATATTGTGATACGCGGCGGCTCGGCTTAGGGCGGCTATGAGTTGCGGGCTTTGCAGTTGAAGCGGCACGATTAGCTCACCGCGTGCGACATGTGCGACTTCCGTGTCGCCGCCGCGTCCTTGGGCCGCCAGTTCGCGGGCTTGCTGCATTTGGCGATGGCGCTCGGCCACGCGCTTCTTAATTTGTGCGACGGCTTGTTCGCGGGTGAGAGCGCCGGGGCTTGAGTTGCGGAAAAGATCAGCCATGAAACCTCTGCATGTTGTTCGCGGGAGGATCGTGACATAGCGGCGAAAAGAATTTGTGTGATCGCCTTGACTCATCGCCGCGCGGTCTTTATATAGCCTAATAGAAATATATATAAAAGGCGATATATGAGCCCTGCAGCTGCCCAATTAGATTTGGTTTTCAATGCCTTGGCCGATCCCACGCGGCGCGCCATTCTGGCCCGCATTGCCCATGGGGACGCCACGGTGAACGAGCTGGTGGAGCCCTTCGCGCTCAGTCAGCCGACGATCTCGAAGCACCTGAAGGTGTTGGAGAACGCGGGATTAATTTCCCGCGGCCGCGCGGCGCAGACACGCCCCGTGCGTTTGAATGCCATGCCACTCAAGGACGTGGAGACGTGGCTGGGCGATTTCCGCCGCTTCTGGAATGAGAGTTTCGACCGGCTGGAAGATTATGTGGAAGAGATGAAAACCAAGGAGAAGAGACATGGCCGCACAAGAAAATCCCGCAGGTAAAACCTCCCATGAGCCCGAGAGCCTACGCGAATTGGCCATCACCCGCGTGTTCGAGGCGCCTGCGCGCCTGGTCTATGAGGCGTGGACCAGACCCGAGCACATCAAGAAATGGTTTGGCCCCCTCACGTATCCCGTGACCATGGCGGACATGGACTTCCGTGTCGGCGGCACGTGGCGCTTCGCCATGACCGGCCCGAGCGGTGTGCAGAACACGCCCTTCGGCGGGCAATATCTGGAGATCGTGCCCAACCGCAAGATTGTCTTCACCAACGCCTTCGAGAAACCGGAACCGGGGATCACGCCCGGCACGATGGTTATGACCGTGACCTTCGAGGAGAAGGACGGCAAGACCACCCAGGTCTGGCACACGCTCTTTGAATCCATCGCCCAGTATAAGGACCACATCGGTCACGGCATGGAAGCGGGCGCCAATTCGGGCCTCGACCAACTGGCGGACTTGCTCAAAACCATGCGCTAAAGCTATGTCACCAACGCTTTATGCCCTGGCCGCCGACGCGGTTCTGCTTATTCACGTTGCCGTCGTCGTGTTCAACGTGGCGGCGCTCGTACTGATCCCCCTGGGGGCTTGGTGCGGCTGGGCCTTTGTCCGCCGCTTTTGGTGGCGTCTTCTGCATCTCGCCCTGATGTGCACCGTCGCCGTGCAGGCTTATGTCGGACGCGCGTGTTTCCTTACCTACTGGGAGGCCGCCCTGGCCCGGGGCGCGGGTGAGTCAGCCTCGACGATGCCGATAATTCAACGTTGGCTCTTGGACCTGATCTACTGGCCCGTGCCGGTTTGGGTATTCACCGTCCTTTATACCGCCGCCCTGATTTATAATTTTGCGCTATGGCGGCTGGTGCCGCCGCGCCGCCGCCTCACGGCAGGCTAAGGCGGCCCGGTGCGCGGTTCCCACCGCCGCCTAAAACGCTCTACACTTTCCCGGGTGCAAATGGCGGGGGATGCCCATGAAATTCTGGCAGAATCTAAGCTGGCTCGAGACCGACCAGCAGATCGAAGTGGCGAAGTTCGCGGAAGACGTCGGTTTCGAAGGCGTGGTGCACGGAGATCACTTCGTGTTTCCGGACACCATCGCCTCGGCCTACCCCTATTCGCCCGACGGCAAGCCGCCCATGGGCACCGATTGGAATTACCCCGACTGCTGGGTGACCATCGCGGCGCAGGCGGCAGTCACCACCAGGCTCAAATTCGCCACCGGCATTTTTGTCTTGGCGACGCGCCATCCCCTGGTGACCGCGAAAGCCACCGGCACGCTGGCGATCCTCAGCAACAACCGCGCTATCGTCGGCGTAGCGCCCGGTTGGATGAAAGAAGAGTTCGATCTTGCGGGCGTAGCTTTCGCGAAGCGTGGCGCGCGCATGGACGAATGCATCGAAGTTTTACGTAAAGTCTGGAAGGGCGGACCGGTGGAACACCACGGCGCGTTCTACGACTTCGGGCCGATCCGCATGGAGCCCATGCCGGGCTACGCCCTGCCGGTTTATACCGGCGGCGGCGGGACTTTGGCGCTGGAGCGCGCCGGACGTTTAGCGGAGGGATGGATCGGCGGCGGCAACATGCCGGACGATGTGCCGGGTATGCTGGCGCAGATCGACGCGGCGCGTAAAGCCGCAGGACGGAGTCACCTGCCTTTTGAGAGCATCGTGCCGCTGATGGCTCCGCCCGAGGTGGATACCTTCAAACGGCTGGAGGAAAAGGGCATGACCTCGGGCATGGCCTTCCCCTTCGCGCTCACCCTCGGCATGACATCAAGCCTGGATCAAAAGAAGAAGGCGATGGAGGCCTTTGCAAAAGCCTTCATCGCCCCGCTGTCACGCTAAAGAGGCGCGGCTACTTCTTCTTGCGATAGATGTCGTGGCATTCCTTGCAGGAATTCATCGCCTCGATGGCGTCTTCGCCGAGGCCGCCCGGACCCGCGCCGGTTCTCTTCGCGGTTTCGATCGCCTTCACGAGATTGGCTTCGGTCTTGTCCAGGCGCGCGGAAAAGTCGGCCCAGTTCTCCCACACGGCGGGCAAAGATTCGCCGCCCGGCACTTTCGGAGTAAAGGCCACTTTACTCTGGCGCGTGGCCTGCAGCATCGTCTCGAAGTGCGAGATCAGATTGTCGGGCGGCACCATCAGCGCCAGAATCTGGCCGATGGCCGCAGCCTGGTCGCCCTTGGTCTTCATGATGTTCTGACGATACTCGATGGTGCTTTCGTCGCTCGCGTTCACGCTCGACGCCATTGCCGGCGCGGCGAAAACCGAAGCCATGAGAGCAGCGGCCGCCACGAAAGTCCGGGTCGCGATAAAACTCATTACGAAACTCCCATAGGAATAAATTTAGGCCGCGCGGAACAGGGTTCACCCGTGAAGCTTGTTACAGGGGGGATACATTTCATGCTCCACCGCAGCCGCCTCTGCATTTGGGCCATCTGCCGCAGGACATCAAGCTGATTTTCGGGCCGGAAGGCCGAGATGAAAGGGTTTTGTGCGTAAATGGCGGCCTTGAAGGGACGCGCTCCGCCTGAGAAAGAGGTCCACGCTGCGGCAGCCGTGCATATTTAGCCTTAAAGAAGACCCTGGCTCTTGAACGACGTATGCCCGCCGCGGCTGACAATGACGTGGTCGTGCAGCGTGATACTCACGGCGGCGGCGGCGTCCTTCACCTTGCGCGTCATGTCGATGTCGGCGCGCGACGGCTTAGGATCTCCGCTCGGATGATTGTGGCAGATGATGAGTGCGCTGGCGTTCAGTTCCAGCGCGCGCTTCACGACTTCGCGCGGATAGACCGGCGTGTGGTCCACCGTGCCCTCGGCTTGCGCTTCGTCGGCGATCAGCCGGTTCTTACGGTCGAGGTAGATCACGCGGAACTGTTCGATGGGGTTGTAGGCCATCTGCGCCGTGCAGTAGGCGATCAAATCGTTCCACGACGAGATCACCGGCATATCTTTGACCTTGGTCTGCAACAGGCGCTGTGCGGCGACTTGCACGGCCTTCAGCATCGCGGCGGTCACGTCCTTGACGCCGTCGGTGTCCATGAGTGCTTCAGGCGAGGCGGAGATCACTTCGCCGAAGCTGCCGAACCGCGCGATCAACGCCTTCGCGAGAGGCTTGGTGTCGCGTCGTGGAAGAGCCGTGAATAGCAACAACTCGAGAAGTTCGTAATCCTGCAGGCTATCGGGCGCACTGAGGAACCGCGCCCGCAGGCGGTCGCGGTGACCGTGATAGTGGGGCGGCGGTTCGGTGGTTTCCACAAAGGCAATGCCTTGGGCATCTGCTAACTGCCCCACAGTTTTTTCCTCCCGCCGCGGCATATGGACTTCTCGTTAATCCCCGGATGTCGTAGAATTTTAGCACCATTTCGCGCAGAAATAAGCCTGAAGGCGAGATCATGCGAGTCTGGGCGATCACGCAAAAGCGGCCTTCCGCGCCCCGTGCCGGATTGGCGCTGGCCATCTTGGCAGTACACGGCCTTTTTTTTCAGCTTCTATTCGCCCCGCGCATGCCATTCGTGCCGGACACCTTAAGTCCGCCCTTAACGTGGTTACGCGTAGAGCCCGTCACGGAACCGTCTGTGCCTGCGCCAACCGGAATGATGGGAAGGCCCACCCCCACTTTGGTCGCGCCGTCTGTAACCGCGCCGAATTTGCCGTCGTTATCGCCATCCCGTGACCCGGTGGCCGCCGCGCTGGATGCCTACGTGTCTTGCGCGTTGCCCGACGACAACCGGCTATGGACGGAAGATCAACGGCGATGCGCGCAGAGGCTATGGGATATCTTCAAGACGTCGCCGCCGCGTGAACTGAGCGAACGCGAAAAAGAATTAGCGCGGAAGTTCGAGCGCGATTTGAAAATTCAAAATGCACCGTTGCTTGTGCCGTGCTTCAGTCCAACGGGCGCAATTAATCCGGTATGCCTGGTTAAGGGTTTGTCGGAAGGTTTTGAGCCCAACGCGGGTTACGCCGAAACGGATATGCGTAATACTCATGTGGATGGGATGCCCCGTCCGCCCAGGTTGCCGGGCATGAGACGGAGCGTGCCGTGAAATATGACGACCCATAGGAGAATTGAGGAATGAGCGATGCTGTCCTCCGCTACCGCGCTCCGGCGCAGGTGCTGCACTGGCTGACGGCCCTGGCGGTGATCACGGGTGTTACGCTGGGCTTCGCGATGCTGAACGTGGGGCAGGGTCCGCTGCAAAACAAGCTGTTCGATCTGCACCGCTCCTTCGGTGCGTTAATCTTGACGCTGACCGGATTGCGTTTGCTGTGGCGCCTCTATTCTCCGCCGCCGCCCATGACCACGGACATGCCCGCCTGGCAGGCGCGGACCGCGCATGTGACGCATATCCTGCTCTATGTATTGCTGTTCGTCGTCCCCCTGGTGGGTTGGGCGGGCACATCGGCCTTCGGCGCGCGTATTCCGGTGTTCGGGTTGTTCGATCTGCCGATGATTCTCGAGAAGAACAAAGAAGTCGCAGACATTCTGCTGCCGCTGCACGCGGCGCTTGCGCTCTCGCTCTGCGGCCTATTGATCTTGCACATCGGCGCGGCGCTGCATCACCACTTTGTGCGCAAGGACAACACGCTGCGGCGCATGCTGCCGAAGATTTAGGCCAGCGGGAATTTTTCGCCCAGAGTTTTTTCCGATAAGGCCCACAGCTTCGCCGCGCCCGCTTCGTCGCGGGCGTAGGGAGAATAGCCACTGACGCCGGACCCCGGCTGCGCGATGCCGCAGTCTTCCAGATAGAGTCCGCCGCGTCCGGTGAGCGTCGGCGAAGTAGCCGCCCAGACACTGGTGGCCGCGCCTGACGGGATGGTCTTGTATTTGAACCCGCCCGAGGATTGGGTACGCGCCATCAGGATTTGAATGTCTTCGGGCACCAGATGACGGCCCAGTTCGGTTTGGATGCCCCCGGGATGCACGGCGTTCGCGGTGATGCCGTCTTTGGCAAGACGCTTGGTGAGTTCCACCGAGAACAGAACGTTGGCGGTCTTGGACTGGCCGTAACTGACCCATTTGTCATAGTCGCGGCGCTCAAAGTGCGGGTCGTCGAAATCGACGTTGCTGAGGTGATGTCCGGCGGAGCTGAGATTGACGACGCGCGCTTTATCGGCGGCGCGCAAAGCCGGCACCAGCAGGCAGGTCAGCAGAAAGTGGCCGAGATGGTTGGTGGCGAACTGCATCTCCCAGCCTTCACGTGTACGCGCGAGAGGACAGGCCATGATGCCCGCGTTGTTGATGAGGATATCGAGCTTCGTGTTGCCGGCGAGCCACGTTTTGGCGAAGGCGCGCACGCTGTCTGGGACTGACAACTCGGCAACCCCGACGTCGATGTTGTTGCTGCCGGTGGACGCGCGGATGCGCCCCGCGGCGGCTTCGCCTTTGGCGGTGTCGCGCACGGCCAGCGTCACCGCCGCCCCGCGTGACGCCAAAGCCCGGGCGGTTTCTTCGCCAAGGCCCGTGGAGGCGCCGGTGACAATCGCGCGTTTGCCCGCGAGGTCGATGCCCGCGAGGACTTCATCGGTGGTGGTGTCGTGGCCGAACGTCATGGTCTCTCCCCGGAGAATAAGGGGCGATTTTGGAGGGATTTGACCGTTTGTGCCAGGGTTTGGGCTTGCTTTTGTGGGCCATGCGGCAATGCTAGTTTAATGCCGTTGAGGGCGGGCGAGAGGTCCAATGTTCAAGTGCTATACCCAGGGAAGAGTCATCCCGCGCATGGTGCCCGCGCGGCCCCATCGTCAATGGATGGACGAGTACCCCGAGCGGCATGCCTACCGTTGCCTGCCTTTGACCGTGGCCAACACCTTCGGCTGGGAATTGCTCAGCCCCTGCGACGTGAAGGTGGACTGGAACGGCGGCATGGGTATGAACGACCTGAAGGTCACCGCCGAGGACGGCTTTCCCTTTGTCCAAGAATTCGCCATATCCAACTTCGCGCGCGGCATCCTGACACTGCACGCGGGTTATCTGTTTGTCACGGATCCGGGTTGGATGCTGCTGGCCATGGGGCCGGTCAATGAACCCATTGAAGGCATGGCGCCGCTGACGGGTCTGATCGAGACCGACTGGCTGCCGTATCCCTTCGCCATGAACTGGCAAATGCAGCGACCCGGCACCTATCGCATCAAGAAGGATCAGCCGTTTTGTCACATCCTTCCGGTGCAGGTGGAGCCGGTGCTGCAGATGACGCCTGAGATTCACGATATCTCCAGCAACCCCAAACTTGAGGCGCAGCTCGCGAGCTATCGCGCAACCCGCAATGCCATCCGCGCCAAGCAGCAGGAGATCGCAGCTACCGGCCGCGCGCCGACAGAAGTTCAGCCGTGGAGCAAGGAATATTTTCGTGGCGAATTGAAGGACGGCACAATCCCGGAGAACCACTATAACAAAATCCGCCTGGCCGATCCGGTCGATCACCGCACGCGCAAATTCGATGAGGAACTGTTGGCCGAGACGTTGCAGGCCCGCGCCGTCAACGCAACGATCCCGAAGTACGGCATCGGCACCTTCGGCTATTCATCCGATGTAACCTATGGGCCGCCCAAGAAACCGAAATAGCTTACACGGTATAGGGCGGGAAGGTGTGGCCCCGGGGCGAGAGCGTGAAAATCTCAAAGCCCGTCTCGGTCACGGCGACGGTGTGTTCGAACTGCGCGGACAATGATTTATCGCGCGTGACCGCGGTCCAGCCGTCGGCCAGGATGCGCGCTTCGGGGCGCCCGGCATTCAGCATCGGCTCAATCGTGAAGAACATACCGGGCTCCAGACGCAGGCCCTGGCCGGGTCGTCCGTAATGCAGCACTTGCGGCGTCGTGTGCATGGTGCGGCCGATGCCGTGACCGGCGAAGTCGCGCACCGATGAGTAGCCCTGGCTTTGCGCGTAAGATTCAATGGCGAAGCCCACGTCGCCCAAAGTCGCGCCGGGCTTGACCGCGCGGATGCCGCGCATCATGGCCTCGTGCGCCGCTTCGACCAGCTTGCGGGCCTTGACGCCGACGTCGCCGACATAAAACATGCGGCTGGAATCGCCGAACCAGCCGTCCACCGCCGGTGTCACGTCGATGTTGATGATGTCGCCGTCCCGCAGCACGCGGTCACCCGGAATGCCGTGACAAATCACATGATTGACCGAGGTGCAGATGGATTTGGGATAGCCATGGAAGCCGAGAGGTCCAGGCTTCGCGCCGTGTGTCACGTGATACTCGTGGCACAGGCGGTCGATCTCGCCGGTGGTGACGCCGGGGCGCACGTAGTCACCGATCAAATCCAGCATCCCGGCGGCAAAACGGCCCGCGCGGCGCATGCCGATAAAGGCATCGGCGCCATGGATCGTCGGATGTTCAGGCTGTTTCAGCACGGCGCTTAGGCCGCGGCTTCGGGACCGTAGGGCGGGCAGGTGTAGCCCTTGGGCGAGAGCGTGAAAATCTCCGCGCCCGTTTCGGTCACACCCACTGTGTGCTCGAACTGCGCCGACAGCGACTTGTCGCGGGTGACCGCGGTCCAGCCGTCGTCGAGGATTTTGGTTTCATAGCGCCCGGCGTTGATCATCGGCTCGATGGTGAAGATCATGCCCGGTTCCAGGATCATGCCTTCGCCCGGTTCGCCGAAGTGCATGACGTTGGGCGACTGATGGAACACGCGGCCGATGCCATGGCCGCAGAAATCGCGCACCACCGAGAAGCGCTGGCTTTCGGCGTAAGACTGGATGGCGTGGCCGACGTCGCCCAAGGTCGCGCCCGGCTTCACGGCGGCGATGCCGCGCATGAGGGCTTCATAGGTGACTTCCACCAGACGGCGCGCTTTGATCTTTACGTCGCCCACCAGATACATGCGGCTGGAATCGCCGAACCAGCCATCGACGATGGGCGAGACATCGATGTTGACGATATCGCCGTCCTTCAACACGCGGTCGCCGGGAATGCCGTGACAGACCACGTGGTTGACGGAGGTGCAGATGGATTTCGGATAGCCGCGATAGTTCAGCGGGCCGGGAATGGCGTTATGCTTTTTGTGCATCTCGAGACACAGCGCGTCGATCTCGCCCGTGGTCACGCCCGGCTTCACGTAGGGGGTGATGGCGTCGAGAATCTCCGCGGTCAGCTGACCGGCCTTACGCATGGCGGCGAAGGCTTCGGGACCGTGGATCTCGACGTCGCGCGGACGCTTTAAGGCTGCTTCTCTCATCGTCTCTTTTTCTCGACATAAGGCCTGGGCCGTTCCCCTTACTTATGTCCTCAATCGGGTAAATCCAACGTCAACGGCCCAATCTGCAAAGGATGGCCGATGGTTATACCATCGGGGGTGACCTCACAACCATAACAGACCGCCTCGACGCCCTCTTTCATGGCTGATTTCAACCCTTTGGCGTAGGTGGGGTCGAGGTCGGCGGCGATCGTGAAACGCTGACAGTCGCCCCGCTGGACGAGATAAAACATCACCGCCCGGGCCCCGGCTTTCACCATATCCGTCATTTCTATCAAATGCTTGGCGCCCCGTTCGGTGACGGAATCGGGGAATTCGGCGGGATGGTCGCCCGGCTGGCGCTTGAGGGTGACGTTCTTGACCTCGACATAGCAGGGCGGTTTGCCGGGGTTCTCCAGCAGGATGTCGATGCGCGAGTTCTTGCCGTACTTCTGCTCGCGCATCAGGGAGGCGTAGCCCTTCAGTTCCCTGATCTGGCCGCCGGCGATGGCCTCGGCCACCAGCCTGTTGGGATGGCCGGTGTTGATGCCCACCAAGCCGCCATGCACTTCGATGATTTCCCAGGTCCAGCGCAGCTTGCGCTCCGGGTTGGACGCGGGCGACAGCCAGACGCGGGCGCCGGGTTCCTTGACCGACAGCATGGAGCCGGAGTTGGCGCAGTGGGCCGTGACGATCTCGCCCGAGGGCAACCGCACGTCGGCGAAGAAACGTTTGTAGCGGTTGACGAGGACGCCTTCGACCAGCGGCGCGTGAAACTTCATGTGGGCTTTTTCGTAAAAGGCGTCGCTTCGTCCAAAGCAACTTCCTGGGTTTTGAGGGCGTCCGCCAGACGCATGGTGGCGCTGCCGGGACGCAAGGGCTTTTGCTGCGAGGCGTGCGGCGCCCAAGCGGTCATGGTGATGATCTGGAAGGTAGCCTTCAGCCGCCCGCGTTCGTCGGCGAAAAGGTTGCGGTATATTTCGGCGGCGCGGAGAAAGGTGTCGCGGCGCGTCGGTATCTTGCGGCGCTCGATGACCGCGTTGGTTTCGCCCATGGCGCGCAGGTCAGCCATGAGCTTGAACATATCGGCGTAGGTGACGGTGATGACATCGGCGTCGACGACCGGCAGCGCGAAGCCCGCGCGGGTCAGCAGATTGCCGGCGTCGCGCACGTCGGTGAACGGCGAAATGCGCGGCGCAACGCCGCCGGTGGTTTCGATCTCGGCTTCCAGCAGCGCCGTGCGCAGTTCACGCAGGGTCTCGCCGCCGAACAGTGTGGCGAGCAGCAGGCCGTCGGGTTTCACGGCGCGGCGGATTTGTGCGAGCGCGCCCGGCAGGTCGTTGACCCAATGCAGCGAGAGATTGCTGAGCACGAGGTCGAGGGAATTTTCGGCGACCGGCAGAAACTCCTCGTCGGCGATCATGGTGGGCCGCGC
>JAIEMI010000238.1 GCA_019752235.1 Rhodospirillaceae bacterium | reverse complement strand
CGAGCCAAGCCAAAGCCGAAGCTGCCATCAAAGCGGGCAAGTTCAAGGACGAAATCGTGCCGGTGATGATCACCGTGAAGCGCGAACAGAAAGCCTTCGACGCCGACGAATATCCGCGCGCGGGCACCACGGCCGACGCGCTCGGCAAACTGAAAGCGGCGTTCTCCAAGGACGGCACCGTCACGGCGGGCAACGCGTCGGGCATCAACGACGGCGCGGCGGCCGTCACCGTCATGTCCGGTGATGAAGCCAAGAAGCGTGGCCTGAAGCCGCTGGCGCGTATTGTCTCGTGGGCCCAGGCGGGCGTCGATCCGGCGATCATGGGCACCGGGCCGATCCCGGCCTCGCGCCTCGCGCTGCAGAAGGCGGGCTGGAAAGTCGAAGACCTCGACCTGATCGAAGCCAACGAAGCCTTCGCGGCGCAGTCGCTGGCCGTGTGCAACGACCTCGGCTTCGATCCGAAGAAGGTCAACGTCAACGGCGGCGCCATCGCGCTCGGTCATCCCATCGGCGCGTCGGGTTGCCGGGTGCTGGTCACGCTGCTGCATGAGCTGCAGAAGAGCGGCGGCAAAAAAGGCCTCGCCACGCTGTGCATCGGCGGCGGCATGGGCATCGCGCTCTGCGTCGAAGCGATCTAACCCACCATGTCCACGGGCGCGCCGACCGTCAGCGAAGTCCGCGCCCGGGCGCTCATCGCACCGTTGCGCACGCCCATCATCACGGCCTCGGGGCAATTGCCCCACGCGCCGCTGCTGCTGATCGACGTGCACACCCAGGAAGGCCTGACGGGGCGCTGCTATCTCGTCGCCTATAATCCGGTAGTGCTGAAGAGCCTCGCGCGGTTGGTCGAAGACCTGGGCAAGGTCGTCACCGGCGATAAGGTTGTGCCGCTCGATCTCGAAACCAAGATGCGCGCGCAGTTCACGCTGCTGGGCGGATCGCGCGGTCTCGCGGGTCTCGCGGTCTCGGGTCTCGACATGGCGCTGTGGGACATCGCCGCGCAAAGTCACGGCGTACCACTGGCGACTCTGCTCGGCGGCGCGCCGCGCCCTTTGCGCGCCTATAACAGCATGGGCATGGTCCGCGCCGACAAGGCCGAAGCGGAAGCGCGCAAGACGCTGGACGCCGGTTTCACGGGCATCAAGTTCAAGCTGGGGTTTCCGACGCTGGCCGAGGATATCGCCGTCGTGCGCGCCTTCCGCCGCGCGCTGCCCGATGACTTTTCCGTCATGGTCGATTTCAACCAGAGCCTGACGGTGGCGGAAACGATCCGCCGCGGCCATGCGCTGGACGACGAGAACCTGGCATGGATCGAAGAGCCGATCCGCTGCGACGATTATGCCGGTTACGCCCAGATCGCGGCGGCCCTAAAAACGCCGCTGCAACTCGGTGAAAATTTCTCCGGCGCCTTCGACATGCACGCCGCGCTCGCGGCCAACGCCTGCGATTACGTGATGCCCGACGCGCAGCAGATCGGCGGCGTCACCGGCTGGCTGCGTGCCGCCGACCTCGCGCAGGCCTACAGCAAGGACTTCTCAAGCCACCTGTTTGTGGAAGTCAGCGCGCATCTTCTCGCGGTCACGCCGACATTCCACTGGCTCGAATATCTCGATATCGCCGGCGCGGTGCTGGCCGATCCGCCGCGCGTCGTCAAAGGCGCGGTCGAAGCGCCCGGCCGTCCCGGAAACGGCATCGTCTGGGACGAAGCCGCCGTGAAGAAATACCAGGACGCTTAAGCGGCCGCCGCCTTAAGTAACAGCTATGAGGCGACCGCTTAATCTCCAGAAGCGGGTGTTGAGCACGACCGCCGCCGTCGCAAGGCCCAAGGCCAGTCCCCACCATACGCCCGTCGCGCCCCAGCCGAGGGGAAAGCCCAGCGACCAGGCAATGGGGAAACCCACGCCCCAGTAACTGAAGCCCGCCAGCATCGCCGGCACACGCGTGTCCTTCAAGCCGCGCAAAGCGCCCGCCCCGATGGTCTGCGCGCCGTCGAAAATCTGGAAGAAGGCGCAGATCGTCAACAACTGCACGACAACGGCGATGACCTCGGCGTCGGCGGGCTTGTTGGCGTCCAGATTGAACAGCGCCGCAATCTGATAGGGCGCTGTGATCATCACGACCGCCATCAAGGCCATGAAGCTCACGCCCAGGCCAAAGGCCGCGAAACCCGCGCGCCGCGCGGCATGCGGCCTCCCCGCACCCATATGGAAACCGACGCGCACGTTGGCGGCTTGCGCGATGCCCAGCGGCACCATGAAGGTGAGCGAGGCGATGTTGAGAGCGACTTGGTGCGCCGCCAGAGCGGTGGTGCTGATGACGCCCATCATCAGCGCGCCGACGAGGAAGAGTAAAACCTCCACGCCGAGCGTAATGGAAATGGGCCAGCCGAGGTGCAAAAGTTCGCGCACGACTTTCCAATCCACGGGCGCGGGTTTGACGCGCGGATCGCGGGTGCGGCGCATACCGGCAGCGGTGGCCAGCATCATGCCCCACACGGCGATGACCGTGGCGGTGCACGAGCCCAGCAGACCCATCTCGGGCAAACCAAATTTCCCGTGGATCAGCGAGTAGTTGAGCACGCCGTTGACGAACAGCGCGACGACCGCGACGGTCATGACCAGACGCGTGTGTCCCATGGCGGCGAGATAGGATCGCTGCACCGCGAGCCACAGCGACGCAGGTGTCGCGAACAGCAGAATCCGCACATAGCCTTGTACGTCATGGGCGAGCTGGGGTGGCTCGCCCAGCGCGAGCAGGATCGGTTCGATATTCCACAGCACGATCATGAGCGGCAGCGCCACCAGGGTCGCGACGATGAACCCGCCGCGCACGATCATGGGAATTTTGTCGTAGGTCGCCGCCCCCCGGGCGTGGGCCACAAGGATGCCGACGCCGAACACCAGGCCTTGCAGTACGGCGGAGACGGTGAAGAACAGGCCCGCGCCCAAACCGCCGGCGGCCAGGGCGTCGCGGCCCAAAGCGCCGATGAGGATGGTGTCGGTGAGTCCCATGCCCATTTGCGCGATCTGCGCCAAGGCGAGGGGCGCGGCGAGTCGCAGGGTCGCCTGGAGTTCTTGCGAAAAGCGGGGGGTCTGAAGGGTCGTCATCTTACGATCTTTCGGTTCGGGTCCGCCGTCGGGCGGCTTTCCTCGAAAGACCGCGGATCAGGCGATAAGTGTGTGAATTTGCAGGGAAGACGCCGGAGACGGTCGGTTGTCCGGTCGGAGGCTGCACATGCCCAAGGGGGCGGTGCTACGCGCGACACTCATCGTCATGGAACGGCCCTCCTGTGCATTTTGAACCCATTTTGCGGGCCCGAGGGCACGGGTGGTACGCCCGCACGCGCAACGTGTCAATCGCTTGCGCGTTTTCTATCTTCTCAAGGATTGGCATTCTCAAACGTGGGTCGTGTCTTCACGATGCGGTAGGAGCTATGCGCTGTCTTCTGTACAGGCGTGTATCCAACCCCGGTGCGGTAACATTGTTCATGTTCCGTGAGCAGACGCGGCGTAAATGCCGCAGGCGCTTTCGTTTTTATCATATGTGTTCGGCTTGCCGCGCGCCGCCGCCGCTCTATGATCGCGGATAACGCGGCCACTAGAAAGCCGATGCTCAGAAGGGGAAAACGATGACGCAACGTGTAGCGCTGGTGACCGGGGGAACCCGGGGCATCGGCAAGGCGATTTCCGTGGCGCTCAAGGACGCGGGTTACAAGGTTGCCGCGAACTACTGCGGCAACGACGAAGCCGCGAAAGCTTTCACCGCCGAGACCGGCATCCCCGCTTATAAATTCGACGTCGCCGATTTCAAGGCGTGCCAAGCCGCGGTCGGACAGATCGCCAAGGATCTGGGCCCTGTTGAAATCCTGATCAACAACGCCGGCATCACCCGTGACGGCACGATCCACAAAATGGAACAGGAACAGTGGCAGGCGGTGATCGACACCAACCTCGGCTCCTGCTTCAACATGTGCCGCGCGGTGATCGACGGCATGCGCCACACCAGCTTCGGCCGTATCGTCAACGTCGGTTCGGTCAACGGCCAGATGGGCCAGTACGGCCAGGTGAACTACGCCTCGGCCAAGTCGGGCATCCACGGATTCACCAAGGCGCTGGCGCAGGAAGGCGCGGGCAAAGGCATCACCGTCAACGCCATCGCGCCGGGTTATGTGGACACGGACATGGTGCGCGCGGTGCCGCCGCCGGTTCTGGAAAAAATCATCGCGCGCATTCCGGTGGGCCGCCTCGGCCACGCCGAGGACATCGCGCGCGGGGTGATGTTCCTGGTGGCCGACGACGCCGATTTCATCACCGGTTCGACGCTGTCCATCAACGGCGGACAGCATATGTATTGAGGTCTACCGACCTTAGTCTCAACTCAATTGTCATTTCCCGGTCTCGCTTCGCTCGCCGGAGAATGACAGTAGAGTTTTAGAACACGTCCTTCCGCCGCCGCACTTCCGCGAAGACATCAGCCGGGTCTTTGCCCGCCATGCCCACCGCCGCCGCTAGTACGGGGTCGTCGGCGCGCAGGAAGGGATTGGCGGCGCGCTCGTCACCCATGAGCGACGGCACGGAATACTTTCCCGCCGCGCGCAACGCTTTCACTTCGGCCTCGCGCTTTCTGAGCGCCGCGTTATCGGGATCCAACGACACGGCGAAGCGGATGTTGCTCTCGGTATATTCGTGGGCGCAGTAGATGCGGGTTTCGGGCGGCAGCACGCGCAGCCGTGAAAGGCTGGTCCACATCTGCCGCGGTGTGCCTTCGAACAGGCGTCCGCAGCCGATGGAAAAGAGCGTGTCGCCGCAGAACAGCGCGGCGGAGTCCTTGAACCAGTAGGCGATGTGGCCGCGCGTATGGCCGGGGACAAAGAACACCTGGGCGCGCGCCTGGCCGAGGTCGTAGGTGTCGCCGTCGTTCACCTGAACATCCATACCCGGAATACGGTCGGGATCGGCGGCGGGCCCGACAATGGCGCAGCCGGTGGCCTCTTTGATCTCGATGTTGCCGCCGACGTGGTCGGGGTGGTGATGGGTGTTGAGGATATGGGTGATGCGCCAGCCCAGGGCCTTGGCCTTGTCCAGCACCGGCCCGGCCTCGGCGGGGTCGATGACGGCGACGCAGCCGCTGTCGGGCTCGCGGGCCAGGTAGATGAAGTTATCCTTCAAAACCGGGATCTGATGGATGTCGAGCGCGGCCATGGCGTCCCTACCTTTGCCCCGATCTTCGCCGTCTTAGGGCCATATTTTACAGCGATGAATCTTATAGTCCCATTTGGGCAACGAAAGGCAGCGCCTATACGTTGAATATGGTATGTGACGCCAAGTCTGGACGTGAAGTTAGGATTGCGGGAGTTAGGATTTCGTGCGGTTCCCGGGTTTATCTGCAAAACGGCTTTTTGACGCCGTTACGGGTCTGACTTTAATCCTGGCGACTCTGGTCCTGGTGGCGGTCAGCGGCCTTGCGCTCGCCCAAGACACAAAAGTCATCCGCATCGGCGCCGGTCCCACCGGTGTTACAGACTTCCCCTTCGGCGGTCTTGTGGCTAATGCCATTTCCAATCCGCCCGGCTCGCGCGACTGTGATCGCGGCGGCAGCTGCGGCGTGCCCGGGCTGATCGCCGTCGCCCAGACCACGGCCGACGTGGTCGAGAACCTGCGCGCCGTCTCGCGCGGCGATCTCGAATTGGGCTTAGCACCCGCCGACGTCACGCTGTGGGCGGCGCAAGCCACCGGCGCGTTCGCCGAGCAGGAGCCCTTGTCCAATCTCCGGGTGCTGGCGCGGCTCTATCCCGAGAACGTCCATCTGATCACGCGCACGGATTCGCCCATCAAGGCCGTGACGGACCTGAAGGGTAAAAAGGTCGCCATGGGGCCCGAAGGCTCGGGCACCGCGGCGACAGCCAAATTCATCCTCTCGGCCTACGGCGTGAAGTGGTCTTCCGGGTCGAAGGCTGGTGTGAAGACGCAGTACATGGATTTCTCGGCCCTGGCCGATGCCTTCGCCAAAGGCGCCGTAGACGCAGCCTTCATTGTCAGCGGTGCGCCGACCCTGGCGGTGGAGGACATCGCCGCCCGCATTCCTATTAAAGTGGTGCCGATCTCCGGCCCGGTGGCCGAAAAACTCGCGCAGGTGTTTCCGTTCTATAGCCGGGGGGTCATTCCGGCCGGCACCTATGCGGGTCAGCCCGCGGTCGAAACCCTGGACGTGGGCGCGGTGTTGGTCAGCCGCGATACTATGGACCCCGAACTGGCCTACGGCGTGGTGCGGGCCGTCTGGCACGAGCGCAACAGGGCGCTGTTTCAGGCCGGACATCCGCGCGGCAAGCTCATGGACAAAAGCCTGGCGGCGCGGAACATCGGTATTCCCATTCAAACCGGCGCCGATCGCTATTATGTTGAGAACGGTCTGATGGACGCGGCGGCGATTGTGCCGCCCCCCGCCAAGGCGCCCGCGGCTCCCGCCAAACCAAAAGCGGAACGTGGGCCCGGTGCGTCGGGCGCAAACCGTTCGTAGAGTATTCGCGTGACAACACCGCCGCTTAATCTTCTGGTCGACGACCAGACCGGGGCCATCCCGCTCCACGCCATGACATCCGACAGCTACGAAAGCTGGGTCGCGGGTCAGCCGCCGCGGGTGCGCACGTGGCTCGGTCATGGCGGTTTCAAGGCCGACGCCGGCGGTACGGTCGTGGTTCCCGCCGACGACGGGGCTATATCCATGGCGGTGCTGGGCCTGGGGCGCGGCGACGATCCGTGGGTGGCCGGGAATCTCGCGAAGACACTGCCGAAGGGCACCTATCGCATCGATACTCTGACGGGCGCGGCGGCCAATGCGCCGACATGGATCGCGCTGGGCTGGGCTTTGGGCGGCTACAGCTTCAGCCGTTATAAGAGCGAGCCTGTCGCGCAACGTGCGGCGTTGGCGTGGCCCGAAGGCTGCGACCGCGGCTATGTGCAACGCGCCGTGGCGGGCACGACGCTGGCCCGCGATCTCATCAACACCCCGGCCGCCGACATGCTGCCCGACGCGCTGGAGAAAGCGGCGCGCGATCTCGCCGCGTCGCACGGCGCGGCCATCAACGTGATTGCCGGCGACGATTTGCTGACGCAGAATTATCCGATGATCCATGCCGTGGGCCGCGCCAGCGCCGCCGCGCCACGTTTGATGGACCTGACTTGGGGTGATGCAAACGCACGTAAGCTGACGCTGGTCGGTAAGGGCGTGTGCTTCGATACCGGCGGACTTGACCTCAAACCCGCCAGCGGCATGGCCCTCATGAAGAAAGATATGGGCGGCGCCGCCATCGTGCTGGGCCTTGCGCATATGATCATGGCGGCGAAGCTGCCGGTGCGTCTGCGCGTGCTGATCCCCGCCGTCGAGAACGCGGTGTCCGGCAACGCCTTCCGCCCGGGCGACATTTTGAAAACCCGCAAGGGCATCACGGTGGAGATCGGCAATACCGACGCCGAAGGCCGCCTGGTGCTGGCCGACGCGCTGACGGAAGCCGCGTCGGAAAATCCCGCGCTGGTGATCGATCTCGCCACGCTGACCGGCGCCTGCCGCGTGGCGTTGGGCCCCGACATGCCGGGCCTGTTCGTCGACGACGACGGGCTGGCCGGTGATGCGATGGCCGCGGCGCGTGAGACCCACGATCTGTTGTGGCGCCTACCGCTGCATCAGCCCTACCGCAAGATGATCGACAGCAAGGTCGCCGACATCAACAACGCGGGCGAGGGCGGCTTCGCGGGCGCCATCACCGCGGCGCTGTTCCTGAAGGAATTCATTCCCCAAGGGCAGCCGTGGATTCACGTCGACACCTATGCCTGGAACGCCACCGACCGCCCGGGCCGTCCGGCGGGGGGCGAGGCGCTGGCGTTGCGGGCGTTGTTCGCGTTGGTGAGCGCAAAATTCGGGAAAGGCTAAGATCATGCATGTCACCGGCCACTGCCATTGCGGCGCGATCCGTTTTGAAGCCGATGTAGACCCGGCGTCGGCGCGGGCCTGCCACTGCACCGATTGCCAAATTTTGGGCGGCACCGCGTTTACGACCAACGTCGTGGTGAACACCGGCACCTTCAAGCTGCTGAGCGGCGCGCCCGCGACCTACATCAAGACCGCCGAAAGCGGCAACAAGCGCGCGCACGGGTTTTGTCCCACCTGCGCGACGCGCTTATACTCCGCATCGGTCAACAAAGAGCCCACGGACTACGCCTTGCGCATCGGCACTCTGGATCAGCGCGCGGATTTACCGCCGAAGCGCGAGATCTGGTGCCGCTCGGCGCTCCCGTGGACCAAAGATGTCGATGGCGCGGTGCGCAGCGGGAAACAGTAATGAGCGTGGACCGCAGCATTGATCCGACCGCCGAACAGGTGCGGGCGTTGCGCGACAAGGGCCCCGAGGGGCCCATCGTCATGGTCAATCTGCTGAAATTCCGCGAGGTCGCGCGCTACCCGGAACATAGCGGCGTGGCGCCCTGTTCCGGGCAAGAAGCCTACGCGCGCTATCAAGCCGCCTTCACCGAAACCGTGGGCGACGTGAGCGCGGCGAAAGTGCTCTACGACGGTCCGGTGAATCAGGTCTTCATCGGAGTCCCGGGCGGTAGGGATACGGATTGGGACAAGGTGCTCGTTGTTCAATATCCGTCGCGCCGGCATTTCCTGGCGATGATGGCGGATGAGCGGTATCGCGACGCCCTGATGCACCGTTACGCCGGTCTGGAGCGCACTGTGCTTTTGCAGTGCGCGGGCTGAGCCGCCGCACTTTACATAGCACTTTCCAGAAAGGTGAGTTACGGCTGGAGGACGATGGAACCGCTGATGGCGCGGGATTCCAGGGCTTTATGGGCGTCGGCAGCGGCCGTGAGGGGGAAAAGCGCGGGTTTCGGGATGCGCAGCCAGCCTTCCGCCAGCCCGCGGAAGAGCTCCGCCGCGGCGTTTTCCAGGGTGGCGCGCTGCTGTTGCACATAGTGAAAGACATTGGGCCGCGACAAGGTCGCGGAGCGCACGAAGAGTTCGGTCGGCGCGACGGGATCGACCGGCCCCGAGGCCTGGCCGAAGTTGATGAGGTGGCCGCAGAGCGCCAAGGCTTCCAGCGAACCCTTGAAGGTGTCGCGACCAACGCCGTCATAGACCACATCGACGCCGCGCCCGCCGGTGAGTTCGCGCACGGCGGCGACGAAATCTTGCTCGCGGTAGTTGATGACATGCGCGCAGCCGGACCGGCGCGCCGCTTCCAACTTTTCCGTGCTGCCGGCGGTGCCGATGACGGTGGCGCCGAGATGTTTAGCCCATTGCACCAGCAGAGAACCCACGCCGCCGGCGGCGGCGTGCACCAAAACCGTTTTCCCCGGCGCGATCTTATGCACGTTGCGCACCATGCATGCGACGGTGAGGCCCTTGAGGTAGGCCGCGCCGGCGGTGACGTCATCGACGTTGGCGGGAATCTTCACCGCCATGCCGGCCTGCAGATTGCGCGCGGCGGCGTAACCCCCGTAGCCCAGCGTCATGTAGGCGACGCGGTCGCCGACGGCGAAGCCGGTCACGCCTTTGCCAAGCGCGGTGATGACGCCTACGCCTTCAAGGCCGGGCACGCCCGGGAGCTTGAGGGTTTTATAGAGTCCGCTGCGCACATAGGTGTCGTGGAAGTTCACGGCCACGGCGGTCTGGCGCAGGCCGATTTCGCCCTCGCCCGGCGGCGGCACATCCTGTGCGCCGACCGTCAAGACCTCGGGGCCGCCGTGTTCGCGGATGATGATCGCCGTGGTCATGTTATGTCCCCACCTAGTTCTTCCGCGCGCTGAGGATTCCGCCCAGGCGGTCCGGTATGGACGTATCGCGCTCCAAATGCGGATACCGCAGACCATCGCGATAGTCGAACTTCACGGTGCGGAACTTATCGCCGTTCCGCACGAGCAGTTCGAGGTCCGCGCCGGACTTCTTGGCGGCGGTGATGGCTTCCTTCAAGCGGTCTGCCTCGTAAGCGATAGTGTTCACCGCGACAATCTGCGTGCCGGATGTCAGGCCGAGTTTGAAAGCCGGACCGTCCCACAGCACGCCGGTCAGCTTGCCGTCCTTGCCGATGACCATGCCCAGCGAGTACGTGAGGTCGGTGTACTTGCGCCGCGTTTCCATGCCCTTGGCGAAATCCGTCTGGGTTTCCTTATAGACCAGGCGATAACCGCCGCGGCTGACGCCGTCCAGCGGCGCGGGGCCGAGGCCATCCAAACGTGCCCGCAGAAACGCCGCCCAGTCGTAAGGCTGCACGCTGTTGAGCGCGGCGACCACGTCCTCGAAGGTATAGGTCACGGGCACGCGGCTGCCGTCGTTGATGCCGAAGAAGGTCTTGGCGAAGTCGTCCAGCGATTTTTTGCCCTTGGACAGTTCGCGGATCAGCGTGTCGGTGTCGAGCCACACCAGCAGACCTTCCGAATAATAGTCCTCGCTGCGCTGCCAGCTCCGCCACGGTAGCGCGCGGCGCATGGCGGTGATGGGGTCGTTGGTGGTGTCTTGCAGCGGTTTCCAGGTGCGGCCGATGCGGTGCTGGTAGGTCGCGGCGATGTCGGCGAAGGCGGCCATGGTCTGTTCGGGCGTCAGCAGGCCCGACCGCGCGGCGAGCACGTAGCCCCAATATTGCGTCTGGCCTTCGTAGACCCACAGCAGGCTGTCGCGCATGGGCACGTTGAAGGTCGGCGTCCACAGATCGGCCGGGCGGCGGAACTTGCCGTTCCAGGAATGGGCGTACTCGTGCGGGAGGAGGTCGCGGCCGTCGGCGTTCTTGTCCCATTCGGTGAAGTAGCCCGGGCCCACGCCGTTCTCGCTGGACTGATGATGCTCAAGGCCGATGCCGCCCATACGGTCCGTGGTCGCCAGCAGGAAGTCGTAATGATCATAATGGTGCGAGCCGAACAGCCGGTAGGCTTGGCGCACGAGATTTTTGTGCAGTTCGATGTGCTCGGGTTTGGCCTCCAGCGACTCCGGCTTGTCGGCCATGACGTTCAGGCGCACGGGCGCGGCGCCGGTCATGCCCAGATCGAAGGTTTTGAAATGCCGCCCGGCGTACATGGGCGAATCCACCAGATCCTCCACCGTGGTGGTTTTGAAGGTCGTGACGTCGCCGTTGGTGGAGGCGGTCTCCAGCGCGGCCGCCAATTTCCACGCCGTAGGCAATTTGACGCTGACGTCGATGGGAATCCGGCGCGTGTAATAACCGGCGGGATAGAGAAGGACGGTTTCCCACTGCAGGTTCAGCATTTCCTGCGTGATGGTGATGCGGCCTTCGTTGCCGTCGTTGGCCGTCAGGTATTGGAACTCCAGATCCAGCGCCGTGGCGTTGGCGGGCACATCGACGTGAAAGGCGTGGACGTCGACGGTATCGCGCCGCCAGGGGATGCGTGCCCCTCCGGCATTGACGATCAGGCCGGCGAGGGAATCCACACGTCCGCGCGGCGAATGGGTGCCGGGCAGCCACTTGGGATAGTGCAGCGTCACGGTCGTGCCGCCGCGCACCGGAATGGTCTCGCGCACATTGTAAATGCGCCGCTCGACATCGGTGGCGTCCACCTCCAGGCGCAGCGTGCCGGGATAGGCGATATCTTGGGGTGCGATGATTTCGGGGGGCATGGGCGAGGGGACGGGCGCGCTTTGCGCCCAGGCCGTGCCTGCCAACAGCAACAGGGCGGCAATCGAAGCGTGACGAAGTGTGGATAAAAACATAGGTGGTCCCTCCCACCACTATTAGAACATTTCCCTACTGGAAATTCTTCTCATATGTCATTCCCCGCCGCGCGAAAGCGCATGCGGGGAATCCATTCATCCTGTTACGGAAGTGGGCGTTGTTTGCGCGATGGACCCCCGGCACGCGCCCCTGCGGGCGCGGTCGAGGGTGACAGCCTTATGCTAGGCCTTCAGTTTGGCCTCGACGTTGCGTGTTACAGGAACCTCAAGGCGCGACAGCATCTCGCGCGGCACCACCTGCCAGAAGTGGCGTACTTCGCGGTCCCAGTTGACCAGGAGCTGCTCGGCCCAAGGCGAAGAGGTTTCGCGGAAGTGTTCGGTCACGAGGTTACGCAGCTCGGTCTCGTAGTGGCCGACTTCGATACGCTGGTGAATGATGCTCTCGCGGTTGACGCGGTGCTCGAACAGATTGTCGCGGTCGTAGACGAATGCCATGCCGCCGGTCATGCCCGCGCCGAAGTTGGCGCCGACGGCGCCGAGAATGACCGCCATGCCGCCCGTCATGTATTCGCAGGCGTTGGAACCGCAGCCCTCGATCACCGTCACGGCCCCGGAGTTGCGCACGCAGAAGCGTTCCCCGGCCTGGCCGGCGGCGAACAGCTTGCCCGACGTGGCGCCATAGAGCACCGTATTGCCGATGATGGTGTTTTCACGCCAGCGATAGGTCGATGACGTCGTCGGACGGATGACGATGCTGCCGCCCGACAAGCCTTTCCCCACATAGTCGTTCGAATCGCCCCACACCTCGATCTTGAGGCCCTTCACGGCGAAAGCGCCCAAAGACTGGCCGCAACTGCCGCGCAGGCGCACGGTGATGTGGCCGGGCTGCAGGCCGTCCATGCCGTACTTCTTGACGATCATGTGCGACAGCTTCGTGCCGATGGCGCGGTGCACGTTGCGGACGTTGTAGGTCAGCTGCATCTTCTCGCCTTCCTCCAGCAGCGGCTTGGCGTCGGCGATCATCTGCGCGTCCAAGGTCTCGGCGACTTCGTTGCGGCCTTTGACGGCGTTGCGCGTCGGCAGGCCGCCGGAATCCGGCTGCACGAGCAGGGGATTCAGGTCGAGATCGTCCAGATGCGCCGCGCCGCGGCTGACCTGATGCAACAGGTCGGTGCGGCCGATGACCTCATCCAGCGAACGGAAACCGAGACCGGCGAGAATGTCGCGCACCTCCTCGGCGATGAAGCTGAAGAGATTGACGACCTTCTCCGGCGTGCCCGTGAAGCGCTTGCGCAGCTCCGGGTTCTGGGTGCAGACGCCGACCGGGCAGGTGTTGGAATGGCATTGGCGCACCATGATGCAGCCCATGGCGATCAGCGAAGTCGTGCCAATCCCGAATTCCTCGGCGCCCATCATGGCGGCCATGACGACATCACGCCCGGTTTTGATGCCGCCGTCGGTGCGCAGCACGATGCGGTGGCGCAAGCGGTTGAGCGTCAGCACCTGATGGGCTTCCGTCAGGCCCATTTCCCAGGGAAGCCCCGCGAACTTGATGGAGGTCTGCGGCGACGCGCCCGTGCCGCCGGAGTGACCCGAAATCAAGATCACGTCGGCGTTGGCCTTGGCGACACCGGCGGCGATGGTGCCGATGCCGGTGCGCGCGACGAGCTTCACGCAGACGCGGGCCTTGGGATTGATCTGCTTCAGGTCGTAGATCAGCTGCGCCAGGTCTTCGATGGAATAGATGTCGTGGTGCGGCGGCGGCGAGATCAGCATCACGCCCGGCGTGGCGTGGCG
Source organism: Rhodospirillaceae bacterium (assembly GCA_019752235.1). GTDB lineage: Bacteria > Pseudomonadota > Alphaproteobacteria > Rhodospirillales > Rhodospirillaceae > SHVO01. Next base: position 290 of record JAIEMI010000238.1, on the reverse strand, counting down.
TAAGGTCGCGATCTCCACCGTCACCTTGAAGCCGGGCAACTGGCCGCCTTCGCCGGGCTTGGCGCCCTGCGCGACTTTGATCTCGATCTCGCGGCACTGGTTCAGGTACTCCGCGGTGACGCCGAAACGGCCCGAGGCGATCTGCTTGATGGCCGAGTTGGCGTTGTCGCCGTTGGGCGCGGGTTTGTAGCGCGAGCGCACTTCGCCCCCTTCGCCGGAGTCCGACTTGGCGCCGATGCGGTTCATGGCGATGTTAAGCGTGCCGTGGGCTTCCGGCCCCAGCGCGCCCA
>JAIEMI010000178.1 GCA_019752235.1 Rhodospirillaceae bacterium | reverse complement strand
TGCCTATGCCGAAGCGACCGTGCCCAAAGTCACCGTCATCACCCGCAAGGCTTACGGCGGCGCGTACGACGTGATGAGCAGCAAGCACATTCGCGGCGACGTCAACTTCGCCTGGCCCACGGCCGAGATCGCCGTCATGGGCGCCAAGGGTGCGGTGGAGATCATTTTCCGCCAGGACATCGGTGACGCCAAGAAGATCGCCGAGCGCACCAAGGAATACGAAGCCAACTTCGCCAATCCGTTCAAGGCCGCGAATTACGGCTTCATCGACGACGTGATCATGCCGCACGGCACGCGCCGCCGCATCTGCCGCTCACTGGCCATGCTGAAGACCAAGGACATTTCCAATCCTTGGAAGAAGCACGACAATATTCCGCTCTAAGGCACACCGCGCATGTTCAAGAAAATCCTGATTGCCAACCGCGGTGAAATCGCCTGCCGCGTTATCAAGACCTGCCGCAAGATGGGCATCAAGACCGTGGCGGTCTATTCCGACGCCGACCGCAACGCCATGCATGTCGAGATGGCCGACGAGGTCGTGCACATCGGCGAAAGCCCGACGTCGAAGAGCTACTTGCTCATCGACCGCATCGTGAAGGCCTGCAAGCAGACCAAGGCCGAAGCGGTGCATCCGGGCTACGGCTTCCTGTCGGAGAACAAGGAATTCCAGAAGGCCCTGGCCAAAGAGAAGATCGTCTTTATCGGTCCCGACGCGCACGCCATCGAAGCCATGGGCGACAAGATCGAGTCCAAGAAACTCGCGCAGAAAGCCAAAGTCTCGACCGTGCCCGGTTTCCTGGGCGTTATTAAGGACGTGGCGCACGCCAAGAAGATCGCCAAGGACGTCGGCTACCCGGTGATGATGAAAGCCTCCGCCGGCGGCGGCGGCAAGGGAATGCGCATCGCCCGCAACGAAGGCGAAGTGCAGGAAGGCTTCGAGCGCTCGCAGTCGGAAGCCAAGTCGTCCTTCGGCGACGACCGCATGTTCATCGAAAAATACATCGAACAGCCGCGCCACATCGAAATCCAGCTGATCGCCGACCGTCACGGCAACACGCTGTACCTGAACGAGCGCGAGTGCTCGATCCAGCGCCGCCATCAGAAGGTCATCGAAGAAGCGCCGAGCCCGTTCCTGGACGCCAAGACCCGCAAAGCCATGGGCGAACAGGCGGTGGCGCTGGCGAAGGCCGTGAAGTACGTCAGCGCCGGGACGGTGGAATTCATCGTCGATACCAAGCGCAACTTCTACTTCCTGGAAATGAACACCCGCCTGCAGGTGGAGCATCCGGTGACGGAACTGATCACCGGCCTCGATCTTGTCGAGCTGATGATCCGCGTTGCCTACGGCGAGAAGCTGCCGATCAAGCAAAAGGACGTGAAGATCAACGGCTGGGCGCTGGAATCACGCGTGTACGCCGAAGACCCGTACCGCAACTTCCTGCCGTCCACGGGCCGTCTGGTGCGCTACATCCCGCCCGAGGAGAACAAGAACGTGCGCGTCGATACCGGCGTGCAGCAGGGCGGCGAAATCAGCGTGTTTTATGACCCGATGATCGCCAAGCTCTGCAGTTGGGGTAAGGACCGCAAGGAAGCGACGCTGCATATGCGCGCGGCGCTGGATTCCTATTATATCCGCGGCGTGTCGCACAATATTCCGTTCCTGGCCTCTGTGCTCGGCAAGAAGAAGTTCGAGGACGGCGATTTGTCCACCAACTTCATCGCCGAGGAATATCCGGAAGGCTTTTCGGATAAAGATTTGCCCGCGAAAGATCCGACGGTGCTGGTCGCAGTCGCCGCCATTGTGCACAACGCTTATGTGCGCCGTTCCGCCGGCATCTCGGGGCAAATCCCCGGCCATGGCCGCAAGGTGCCCGATCACTGGGTGGTGGCGTCCTACGGCGCGGGCGGCAAGCACAGCGAACATCCGGTCTGGGTGTCGCCGGAGCGCAAGGCGCTGGGCGAAAACATCGTCAGCGCCACTGTCAAAGTCGGCAAGAAAACCGTGCATGTGAATAGCGCCTGGGCCATGGGCGCGCCGTTGTTTTCGGCCGAGGTCAACGGCAAGTGGGTCACGATCCAAGTTGATAAGCGGCCCGTCGGCTACCGGCTGTTCCATGCCGGCGCACAGATGGATGTCGGCGTCTACACCGTGCGCGAAGCCGAACTCGCGCGCTTGATGCCGCACAAGCCGCCGCCGGATATGTCGAAGTATCTGCTGTCGCCGATGCCGGGCTTGCTCGTGTCTCTCGCGGTGAAAGAGGGGCAAGAGGTGAAGGCCGGCGAAACGCTCGCCATCGTCGAAGCCATGAAGATGGAAAACGTCCTGAAGGCCGAACGCGACGCCACCGTGAAGAAAATCTACGAACCGGCAGGTGCGTCGCTGGCGGTCGATCAGATGATTATCGAATTCGGCTGAAGATGATCCCCGGGGAGGGTTGATGGTCATGCGTTTGCGTGCTGCTTTTGTGTTGCTGCTGCTCGTGCCGTTTATTTTCGGCGGCACGCCGGTCCGCGCGGCCGAGGCCGACCCCGAAAACACGCTCTATCTCGATCTGACCTATGGCCGCGTCGTCATTCACATGCGCCCGGACCTTGCGCCGAAGCATGTGGAGCGCGTCAAGCACCTGACCCGTGGCGGCTTCTACGATGGTTTGCCGTTCCACCGCGTCATCTCGGGCTTCATGGCGCAGACCGGCGATCCTTTAGGTGACGGCACCGGCGGCTCGGGCCGCATGCTGCAGGCGGAGTTCACCAAAACCCCCGGCGTGCGCGGCGTTGTCGCCATGGCGCGCACCGACAAGAAGGACAGCGCCGACAGTCAGTTCTTCATCGTGTTGGCCGATAGCCGTTCGGCGCTGGACGGCAAATACACGGTCTGGGGTGAGGTGACCTCGGGCATGGAATACGTCGATATGATCAAGAAGGGCGATTCCGGTAAGAACGGCGCGGTGAAGGAGCCCGACCGGATCGTGCGCTTGCAAGTGGCCGCCGATGAAGGCCGCGCCGCCGACGCCACCGCGGCGCCCGCGCTTCTCACGGCGCCGGGCGCCGGAAACACGGCCCGCAATTTCTCGGGCGTCGAATTCCGCTGCGGCGCCTTGGCCACCGGCGCCACGGTACAGCCGGTGCTCGCGCGGTCATGGGCTCATGGTTACCTGGTGGGCTATTACAAGGCGCTGGATAAGCTGAAATTCTCCGACACGGCCTCCGCCGGTTTCGACGCGGACGTGAGCGGGGCCTGCGCTGCCTATGGCAATGCGCTGCTGATTACGGTGACGAGCCAAGCCTTAACGAAGAGCCTCCGCGACATGCCGCCGTCGACGGCGGCTTTCGCGCCCGGAACTTACGTGTGCCGCAATTACACGGCGGCGCAGAGTGCCAAGAGCGACGAGGCGGCTTTCGCCGATCTGTGGGTCATGGCGTTCATTCAGGGATACAAAAACGCGGGCCAGCCGGGCTTGGAAATTCCTTTCGACGCGCGCCCGCAGATTCTGGCCGCCGTGGGCACGGCCTGCGCGCGGAATCCCGACACGGGTTTTGTGGACTTGGTGGCGGCGTTCGCGAACAAGATGAAGCTCAAATAGGAGACAGACGGGGACAGTGTGGGGGAAGCGGACAGCATCACCGTTCGCTTGATCATCGAGGGCCGAGTCCAAGGAGTCGGCTATCGCGCCTGGACTATACACACGGCACGCAAGTTAAGGTTGTCAGGTTGGGTGCGTAATCTCAGCACTGGCAATGTTGAAGCCCTGGCGCACGGTCCGCGCCCGGCCGTGGAAGCGCTGATCGCCGCTTGTCAGGCAGGGCCGGTGATGGCGCGTGTGACCGCGGTCAATACTGAACGCATGACGGACACACCCGATCTTCCGCTCGGCCGTTTTGAGCAGCGCGATACGGCGTAATCACGTCTCCGCCGGCGGCTGGTCCCGCAGGGCGATATGCACGAACAGCCCCACCATCAGCGGCGCGACGGCTTGCAGGACGACCAGGACAGGATCGCTCCACGTCCTCATGAGCGTGTTGATGGCCGCCCAGGCGGCCACCCAGAAAAATAAATTGGCGTAACGAAGTTTGCGTTTCATGGGGTGAGTTTACGCGGGTTTCCGCAGCGCCAGCAAATCATCCGTGACCGTCATGGTGAACACCGGCGCGTTGCCGGGCGGTGTTTCAGCGATGGAGTCGATAAAAAGCCGCCGTGTCTCCGGATCGTCGTAGACCATCTTGGCCTCGTAGGCCTTCTGCCAGGCGGCTTCATCGGGCCATTCCGCATATCCCACGAATCGGCCATCGCGGTCCTGATGAAGGCGCGAGCCGTAGCTGCCGTATATGCGGGTGATGTGCTCCGTGCCGCGCCGCCAGGCTTGGCGGAATTGTTCTTCCTTGCCGGGGTGGGCGCGCCACCAATAAACCGCGACAAACATGCATGCACTCCCTGCTATCGGTTTTGAGGACAAATTATCTTCGCGCTTGCCATCTATTGATCACAGCATAGCGCGCGAGAGGGGCGTATGTTGCAGGTGTTGCGGGTTTCCGTGACGGATCATCTCATGACCGGTGACCGTTTCGCGGTGGTGCACGACGGCGCGGGCTTCTCGCGCACCGACAAGATCGCCGCGATCATGAAAAATTCGCTGGCCTGCAAGACGCTCAAAGTGTGTTGGGCGGGCGCCGACCAATCCGAGAATTGCGGCTATTGCGAAAAGTGCGTACGCACGCAATTGAACTTCAGCGCCGCCGGTGCGAAATCCTCGCCGCCCTGTTTTCCGTCGGAATTGGATGTGAACGACATCCGCCGCATTCAGATCAACAACAAGTATCAGCTTGCGGAACTGGCCAGCATTTTAGCCTATGCGCGGGAGCACGGCGTCAGCGCGCCGTGGATGCCGGTGCTGCAGGACCGCCTCACCACGTGGCAGCCCGTGGATCCCGGCGTCCTGGAGCGTCAGGTCAACGGCGGGGTGCGGTGAAACAGTCCGTCGTGAAGGCGCTGGGGTTCCTGGGCATTGATGAGTCCACCCGGAAGATGTGGCGGAAGTCGCGCCGCGCCCTGTTGAAGGAGATGCAGCGCCGCGAAAACGGCGCGCGGCCCGCGGCCCCGGAGGGGGCAATGCGGGCAAAGTTGGATCCCGCCCAGGCCGCGAGCGCCCTGGCGCCGACCGCACAAGCGTCTCCCGCGATTGGCCCCTAAGATATTGTAATATATTGAATAATCGCCGAAAAACGTATTGTGGCGGTAATTCACGTAGGAAAATGGCCTGATTTGCAGTAGTATGGGGCTGTCGAGTTCTTCGCCCTGCCTTGCTATTGCCAATCATAAGGCCTTCCAAGACATCGCTGGATTCGTGAGCACTGCGCGATGGTCGCGCTTGCAGAGAATGATATCAAGGAGGCCTAATATGGCTAACGGTACGGTTAAGTGGTTCAACGCTCAAAAAGGTTTTGGTTTTATTCAGCCGAGCAACGGCGGCAAAGATGTGTTCGTGCACATCTCCGCTGTTGAGCGCGCGGGCCTCAGCGGCCTCAACGAAGGCCAGAGCATCAGCTACGATGTTGTGAACGAACGCGGCAAGGACGCTGCCGCCAATCTCAAGATTGCGTAAGCAATCCGACATCTTGGTTACGGAGAACCCGGCGCCTTCAAGCGCCGGGTTTTTCTTTTGGCGAATTTCTTTGAAGCCGCGTCGCGCGCGAGACACTTGCGCGATCACTGAACAAGGACGCTGCACATGAACGATCTGCCACCCCCCCGCGGCAAGAGAGAGACCCGTAACTCCAAAACCCAGCGCGACGCCATGTCGAAGCGCGACGAGTCATTTTTCGCGGAACGCAAAGCGCGTGACGCCGCAAATCTCGAGAAGACCTTGCGCCTGCGCGCGTTGCGCCTGGCGCATGAAGCGACGCTGCCGCCGAAGCCGGCAAAGCCCGCGCCGCGCGCCCGAAAAGCCAAACCCGCGGCAATCTAATCAGAACGTCTTTCCGGAAATAGAGTCTCCGTATCTCTCCACGAAGACACTTTGAATTTTTGGAAACCAAGCGCCTGAGTCCCGCGCATTCAGGCCTTCCGCCGTCAGCACCGCGTTTGCAAAGCTGGCGGCGGTAATGACGGCGTCATCGCGGGCCAGTTCCCAGCCCGTCAGACCGTTGCAGAAGCCCCAGATCACGCACAGATCGCCCAGCAGGATATCGAGATCCTCCATGAGGCTCTCGCCGCGCTTCTTGTTCCACTCTTTTGGCTGTTCCGGCATTTTGATCATGCCGGACGATATCATGCGGCATTTGCGCCCGACATATGCCGCGCGGCGAGGTAGCCGAAGGTCATGGCCGGACCCAGCGTTGAGCCCGGGCCGGGATAGGTCGGCAGGATCGCCGCCGCGCTGTTGCCGATGGCGTAGAGGCCTGGCATGGGCCGTCCGCTCTCGTCCATCACCTGTCCGTTGGTGTCGATGTCGAGCCCGCCGTGGGTGCCGAAGTCGCCCAGTTCCATGCGCACGGCATAGAAGGGCGCTTTGCGCACGGGGCCCAGGCATGGGTTGGGTTTCACCGTCGGATCGCCGTAGTAGCGGTCGTAGGCGGAATCGCCGCGCCCGAATTCATCATCCTTGCCGGTCTTGGCGTAGATGTTCATATCGGCCACGGTTTTTGCGAGCCCGGCGGGATCAATACCCATCTGTTTGGCGAGATCTTCAATCGTATCGGCCTTCGCCAGGAAACCCTGCTCGTACCAAGATTTGGGGAAGGTGAAGTCGGGCCGAAAGGCGGACTTCATCAGCGGGCCCACCAGATATTTTTTCCGGAAGTCGGCGTCGAACACCATGTAGAGCGGCGAGGAGGGATGCTCGGGCGTGTGCCGGGCGAAGGCCTCCTTCATATACGCCATGTAGTTCTGCGACTCATTGGCGACGCGTTTGCCCTTGGTGTTGACGGTCACGGCGCCGGGGCAGGATTTCTCCATGATCGCAAGGCGCGGGAAGGGCTCTCCCGGCACCAGCATGTTCGTGCACCACCACGCGCCGTCCACCAGTTTGAAGCGCGCGCCGACGGCAAGGCCTGCGCTGATCGCATCGCCGGTGTTGGCGGCCACGCCCGAAGTCCACGCGGTGCTGGTGGGCTTGGGCAGATACTTCTCGCGCATGGCTTGGTTCTGCTCGAAGCCGCCCGCGGCCAGCACGACGCCGCGCGAAGCCTTTATGCGTAGACGCTTGCCTTCACGGTCCACGATTGCCCCTTGGACGCGGCCATTTTCCTGGATCAGTTCCACAAGTTTCGTATTGCGCCACAGCGGCAGCTCCCGGTCCATCATCGACAAGCGCAGACGTGCGATGCCGGCCGTGCCGCACATAAGGCGGCGGTGCAGGGTGGTTTTGAAGCGGCGGCGAAGGTCGGTGACGTAGTCCCACAGCAGGCGGCCCACGATCGATTTCCAGCCGGGCGCCTGCAGCAGCATGATCTGCGCTTCGACCTGGCCCAGGGTGATGCGGTCGAGGAAGCGCATCATCTGGTGGCCGGGTTGCAGGTGCTGCTCCTCGTCGCCCAATTCGGTGATATCGACGGCGGCGGGTTCGTGCGAGCGGTAGCCTTCCTTGGCCCCGGGCAGGTTGGTGTAATAGTCGGGATAGTGCGCCAGCACTTCGTAGCGCACGCGCGTGCGGTCGTGCAGGAACTTCAGCATCTCCGGGCCGGCCATGATATACGTGTCCAGCAGTGCCGGTTCGACCGAGGATTCCGGAATGGTCTGGCGCAGGTATTCGCGCGCTTCTTCCAGCGAATCCTTGAACCCGGTGTCCTGGGCGTAGTGGCTGTGCGGAATCCAGATGCCGCCGCCGGAAACGGCGCTGGTGCCGCCGAACTTGTCGCTCTTCTCAATGACGAGTGTGTTCTTCAGGCCCATCTCATAGGCGCAGACGGCCGCCGTCATGCCGCCGTTGCCCGAGCCGACGATCAGGACGTCGACGTCGTGATCCCAATTTTGCGATGTCATTTGCCGTCGACCGAAAAAGCGAAAAGGGTGTTGCCGTTGAAACGCGTTGAACCGGAGTTGACGTAAACCCGTCCATACGCCACCGTCGCGCCGCCGCTGTCGATGGAGCCGCCGTGGGCGGTGGCCCCGTTAACGGCCTTGATGGGCTGCAGGGTGTCGTAGGTCCACAAAATCTTGCCGTCCTTGGTGCTGTAGGCGCGCAGGCGGCCGTCGAGCGAGCCCACGAACACCGCGCCGGGCATGGCCGTCACGGCGGCAAGTTGCGCGGGCGAACAATACAGCGTGTCGACAATGCAGGTGGAGACCGGCGTCGGCGTTTTCCAGACTTCCTTGCCGGTGGCGAGGTCGAGGGCGAAGAGCCCTCCCGCGTCCTTGGGCCGCGTCGCATCGAAATCGGAAATGGCGAAGTAGAGTTTCTCGCCGTCGAAAGCGCCGCCCCACATGACGCCGCCTTGCGGGCCGCCGCGCGCGATCTTTTTCTGCCAGATCACTTTGCCGTTCTGGTCCGGGTCCATGGCGAAGATTTCGCCCGACTTGGCCGCGCCGATCAGAATTTGTTTGTCTTTGCCTAAAGGCAGCAGCATCGGCGCGGTGCCGAAGTCCCAATCCGGCCCCAGGACAGTGGGGCAGTTGTTCACCACATTCTTGCCGTCACAGCCCAGAATCCAGGAATCGTGTTTGACGCCTTGCATGACCCATTTACGCACGCCGGTGTCGAGGTCGAAGGCGACGATGGCGTTGGTGGCGTCGGCATAAACGTCGGTGTAGTTGTCGCCGGTGCTGGCGTAGATCAGGCGGCGCTTGGTGTCGATGGTGGGCGTGTTGAAGATGGCCGCGCCCGCGGGCCCCGACATCTGCGTGCCGGCGGTGCTGATCTTGGTCGGCTTGGCCGGCTGCAGAATGGCGTAGGACTTCCAGAGTTGCTTGCCGTCGGCGGCATCCAAAGCCACCAGGCCGCCGCGCGCCGAACAGCAGGGATATTTGGGGTCTGCGGCGGTGACTTCTTCCAGCGCGCTGATGGTGATGTACAGCCGCCCGTCGTGGAACAGAGGCGTGGAAGGCGTGCGTGCCATCGGGTGATCCTCGATCGTGGTTTCCCACACGATCTTGCCGCTGCGCGCGTCCACCGCCAGCACGCGGCCGAGCTCGGTCTCGAAGTAAGCAACTTCGCGCGCCGGGCTGGACTTCGGCAGCACGGCGACGGTGACGCCGCTACGGACCTGCGCGCCCGTGTCGAAGGCCCAATAGGTGCAGCCGCTGTCGGCGTTCAGGGCGAAGACCCAACCCGACAAAGTCGTGACGAAAAGATAGTCGCCCAGCACGGTCGGTTGACCAAAGGCGCCGTTGCCCGGGTAGGCGAAGGCCCACTTCACTTTCAGGTTAGGAATTTGCTCGATGTTCAGGCCCGGCTGCGGCTGAAAGCGGGTGTGCTCGACGCCGTGGCCGCCCCAGCCATTCCAACCTTTATTGTCGATTTTCAGCGTGCCCGGGGTCTTGCACATATTGGCGGCGGGATCGATCTCCACGGCGCGGCCGAACTGCTTGCCCGTGACCCAGGCCGCCACGCGGCGCTTATCGTCCGGACTGAGGGGCATGCCTTGTTGCTTCATCATGCCGGTGGTCAGGGAGCGCACCACTTCTTCCGGCGTGCGCATGATCGCCAGCGTCGAGCGCGGCGGAATGCGCCCCTGCGGATTGTCGTGGCAACTGGCGCAATGCTCTTTGTAGACCGCGGCGCCCTTGGGGTCCGTGCCGGTGGCGCCGGTCAGCAATGCCGGATCATTGGCGGTGTTGGGGGCAGGCTCGGCGGCCATGGCCATCAACGGCAGGGCGCACAGCAGGCCCGCGACGATTGTTTTGAAACGCATGAAGTCCCCCAATGAATTCAGGCCCCAGCCATGTCGCGCGCGGCGCGGCGGCCGGAGAAGATGCAGTCGGCGTAAGAAAGTCCGCTGACATAGAGATGTGAGCATAATCCGACAGCGTTGCGTCCGGCCGCGTAAAGGCCGGGAATGGTCTGGCCGGCGGCGTTTTTCACGCGGCCGGTCGGTTCATCCACCGCGAGGCCGCCCACCGTCATGCTCGCCAGCGGGAAAAACTTGCTGTCTGATGAGGCATCCACGGCGTAGTAGGGACCGGCGGTCAGCTCCGCCATGTCGTCACGCTTTTTGTGGAACGGGTCGGGGATTTCGCCCCGCGCCGCGCGGTTGTTGGTCTCGATGGTCTGGCGGAACGTGGCGCGGTCGAAGCCCATGACATCCGCCAGGGCATCAGCCGTTTGCGCGCGCTTGGCGGCGAACAGCACGTTGACCAGCGTAATGTCGCGCTGGAACGGCAGCACTTCAGGGCCGAAGGCTTGCTTGAGGGCCTGATTGCGCAGAGCGAGATCGAGGATGATATAGCCGCGCCCGTGGTTTTTCTCGACCATGGCGTCGCCGATGGCCGCGCCGTAATAAGTTTCGTTCACAAACCGCGCGCCGCGCGCATTCACCAGAATGCCGTCGGACCAAGCCTTGGGCGGGTTAATCATGCGCCAGGAGCTGACGCGTTCCATCAGATCCAATTTGCCCCCGACCGACGCGCCCAGCATCAGCCCCGTGCCTGTGTCGCCCAGCGTGCCGTTGGGCATGACCTTGGTGTACTTGGGCGCGAAGTGCTGAATCATGGGGTTGTTGAGGATGAAGCCGCCCGCGCTCAACACCACGCCTTTGCGGGCGCGGAACCAGCGCAGCTTACGCTCCGTTGCTTCGATATGCGCCGCGCGTTTCAGATACCATGCGCCGATGCCATAGGTGACGAACGAACCGGGCAGGGTCCAACACGTCGGGACGGTTGGTGGCGGCGATGAGGATGACGCCTTCGTTGGCTTCGAAGCCGTCCATCTCGACCAGCAACTGGTTCAAGGTCTGTTCGCGTTCGTCGTTCCCGCCGCCCAGGCCCGCGCCACGATGGCGGCCGACGGCGTCGATTTCGTCGATGAAGATAATGCACGGCGCATTCTTCTTGGCCTGTTCGAACATGTCGCGCACGCGGGAGGCGCCCACGCCGACGAACATTTCGACGAAGTCGGAGCCCGAGATGGTGAAGAACGGCACGTTGGCTTCGCCCGCGATGGAGCGCGCCAGGAGGGTCTTACCGGTACCCGGAGGGCCCACCAGCAGCACGCCCTTGGGGATCTTGCCGCCCAGGCGCTGGAACTTCTGCGGGTCGCGCAGGAATTCGACGATTTCCTCCAGCTCCTGCTTGGCCTCCTCCACGCCGGCGACGTCTTCGAAGGTGACGCGGCCCTGCTTTTCGGTGAGCAGCTTGGCGCGGGACTTGCCGAAGCCCATGGCCTTGCCGCCGCCGGACTGCATCTGGCGCATGAAGAAAATCCAGACGCCGATCAGCAGCAGCATCGGGAACCAGGAAATGATCACGCCCCAGAAGGACAGCTCGTTGTCGCTGCGGGGGACGGCTTTGATGGTGACGCTGTGTTCGCGCAGGTTCGGGACCAGGCCGGGGTCTTCCGGCGCATAGGTCCGGAAGTCGCCGCCCGACTTGAACGAACCGGTGATGTTGTTGCCTTGGATCGTGACGTCCTGAACTTCCGAACGCTCGACCGCCGCCATGAAGTCGGAGAAATAAATCTCACGGCTCGCGTTGCGCGGCGACGTGCCTTGGAACAGGTTGAACAGGGCCACGACGCAGACCAGAATGATGGCCCACAGCATGAGATTGCGGCTGATATTCAAAGCGAATCCCCATACGGGTTTGAGTTCGAACTGCGCTTATTTAGAAAGCTTCTGACCTAAATAGTGCGCCAAAGTTACATTGCAAGCAAAGCGTTTATGGGCTTGGGAAATATGCTTCCGGGCGGTGTCACAAATCCGCACCACCCGGAGTGTGCCTATACCGCGGCTTTACCCGTCGATGACCGCGCTGGCGGCGTCGGAAATACAAGTCACACCAATGATAAAGCGGTCGCCGCCCGCAAGATCAGCGCGGGTGTAACGCGCATGGGGCACCGCCGCGAGCCCGGCGCTGTCATACAACGCAGGCAGGGTCTCGCGCAGACGTGAAGGAATGGCGGAAAGGCTCGCGCGCAGAGACTCGGGAAGCACCGCGGCGCCAGGCGTGAAACGCGACACCGTGAAAGTTGCATTCACGTCGGCACATGCGAGCGTGATTTTGAATCGCGCATCCCACACCGCGGAATCGTTGGCCCACAAAATTTTCTCGTCGGTGATGAGCGCGGGCTCGCGCGCGATCATCAACACATTTCCGTCACGCGTGAGCAGGCAGCCGTGCAGCGACGCGTCGCGCCACGGCCCGGACGTGAGACGCGCGTAGAGACGCGCGAGACTCTCGAAGCGCGGTCCATACGTTTGTCCGCCGGCGGCGGTGAGCAAACGCGCGAGGGCGCGCAAGGCGACTTCCTCCGGCGCGTCCAGCAGGGCCGCGACGGGCATGCAGACCACGCCGAGATCGCCCCAGGCAGCCTTGGCCAGGAGACCGCCGACGGCATAGTCCAGGGCGGCCCGGGCGCGCTGCAGGTGCCCGACCGTGGCCAGCAGGCGCTCGCGGGTAAGCCCTTCCTGTTCAAGGACTTGGCTCGCCTGGCGGAACCGGACCCGGGCGGACGCCGGGCTTTGGTTGGAGGGGTCTTCGATCCAGGGCTGGTCCAGGGTCCGGCAGGTTTCGACCAGTTGGGCTTTGCCGAAGGCCAGCAGCGGGCGGGCAATGACGGTGCCGTCGCGTTTGGACATGGGCGCCATGGCGGCGAGGCCATCGACGCCGCTGCCGCGCGCCAGGCGCAAGAGGAAGGTCTCCACCTGATCGTCGGCATGATGCGCGACAAACAGATGCGAAGCGCCGTTGACGGCGCACCAGTCGGTCATCAGGCGATAGCGTGCATCGCGCGCCGCCTTCTGGGCGCTGCGGTTCAGGGTGCGGGCATGAAGCCCCTCGTCCCACCGCAAAATCCGATGGGCGATCTCATGCCGGTCGAGCCACGCGCCGACTTGCGCGGCTTCGACGGCGGCGGCGTCGCGCAGGCGGTGATCGACGGTGAGCGCGGTGATGGTGATCCGCGGGCCGCGCGCCCACTGCGCCAGAAGGCGCACCAAGGCGAGACTGTCGGCGCCGCCGGACACGGCCACGGCGATATGCGCGCCGGGCGTCAGGCGGAACGGCGCCATGGCCGCGCCGAATTGCGCGGCGGTGATCGATGTATCGGTCGCGGGCTGCGGCCGCACCCTGCCCTTACGCCTTGCACTTCAGGCGCGTGCGTTCCGCCTGGGCCGGCTTCAGCACGGTGTCGGGCGCGTCGGGATAATCCTTGCCGATGCGGCCCAGCGCCAAACATGCGCCGTCCTTCTGATTGAGCTTGGACATGGACATGCCCAGCTTCAGCAGGTTATCCGGGCCTTTGTTGGTCTTGGGATAATTCTTGTAGCCGGCCATGAACTCGACGGCGGCCTGCTGGAAGTCGCCGCGCACATAGTAGGTCTCGCCCAGCCAATATTGCGCGTTGCCGGCGAGCGGATCCTTCGGATGCCCCTGCAGGAATTGCCGCAGAGCCGATTCCGCGCGCGGATAGTCCTGCTTCTTCAGGAAATCGAACGCGAATTCGTATTGCTGCTTCGGCGTGCCGGCGGGCAGCGCGACGGTCGCGGCGGGCGCCGAAGCCACTTGACCGGATGTCACCGGACCCGGGCCGGGCGCGGCTTTCGGCGCGGCCTGCTGCGGCGTGGGTTCGGGTGGTGCGTGCGGCGGCGGCGGCAAAGCTTTTCAGGGAAACGGTTTTGAATGTGGGCATCACTGGTCTCATTCCTTGCAGAACCGCCCT
>JAIEMI010000190.1 GCA_019752235.1 Rhodospirillaceae bacterium | reverse complement strand
GCCCATGGGCGCTACTACCCGAGCCGCCCACCGGCCCCGAGCGTGCCTGGGCCGCCTATTCGGTGCCCCATTTGAGGGCCAAGTGGGCCGGGCAAGTAATTTTATTACCCGCCATGGCTCGATAAGCCGCTTTCGGGCTTTCGCCTGTACCGAAACCCTGTACCGCAATCACAGACGCGGGTTTCTCTGCAAAAACAGTGCGGACGGTGTAGTCGTTCAACGAATTTCACAGACCAAGCATCGCAGGCGCGCCTCTGACTCCTGTTGTTGAAGCCACTTTTCGTTGTTCCAGCGTTGTACCAAATATGTTGACATGCGGAGATGCATGGCATTAGAAGTCTTCAGCACAACACTGGAACAACGGAGACCCGTCATGCTAGAAGATATCAAGTCCAACCAATCAACCGTCACCTTTGCTAACCATGCCCCGGAAACTTCAGGGAAGCCAATGACCGGAAAAACCTACGTGGCGAGCCTCAGTAAGAGCCAAGGAAGAGCTGGCTGGTCCGTCATCTTCAGGCATCCCGTCCGCAAGGACGAGGCCACCGGCAAGCCCGGAGTTCGTGTGAGACAGGGGCTCGGAACGCGAGACGAACCCGAAGCCAAGGAACTGCTCGTCCAACTCAACGAACTTCTCGCCGAACCCCGGTATCACGACGCCGCAGCAAAGGCCGAAGCCGAGCGGCGCTTCGATAAGCGCGTTGTCGAAATCTTCTTCTACAAGATGATCCCCGAGGAAACCGACTTCCGTACTATCCGGAACAACGTCATCAGGCTGCCTGATTCTAAAAATGACGGCTATCGGCGCGTGCTGTTACTTGGCACGACCGGCGCTGGAAAGACCACGCTGGGACGACAGATCATCGGGACAGACCCGGACACTGAACGATTTCCCTCAACGTCCACAGCCAAAACCACGGTGGCCGACACCGAGATTGTCGTTGCCGAAGGGCCGTGGCGAGCTGTCGTCACGTTCGTCTCGGTAGAGGAGGTTCGCGAGTACCTCACAGAGTGCGTCTCGGCTGCGGTGCTGGCTGCATGGCGACGCGCGCCGGACAGTGAAATCCTGAGACGGCTGCTCAATCACGTCAACCAACGGTTCCGGTTCAACTATGTGCTTGGAAATGGTCCGCAGGTGCAAATAGCAGACTTCGACGATGCGGATGAAGAGGAGGAGGACGTTCAATCCGACATGCTGGGAGATGAAAGCATGAAGGCCACCGACCTCCAGGAGACAAATCAGCTCCTAAGCAATGTGATTGCCGCACTAAGAGAAATAGCGCGCCGTCACGGTGATGACCTTCGAGCAAAACTTGGAGCCGCAACTGAGTCCGATGAACGCGTCATTGACGAGCTTTTCGAGGAGGAATTCGACAACGTCGTGCGTGAAGATGAGCAATTCCATGGCGTAACCGACGACTTGCTCGACGAAATTGAAAAACGGTTTGATGCGCTTGACCCCGCCCAGATCCGCCGCACGAAGCAGGGATGGCCGCTGTCGTGGTCATGGGAAACAAGCGACCGCAAGGCGTTCATCCGCGCGGTTTCGCGCTTCTCAAGCAATTACGCGCGGTACTTCGGCCAGCTCCTGACGCCGTTAGTCAACGGCATACGAGTCTGCGGGCCTTTCATGCCGACATGGATGGAAGGGGCTCCTCCGAAAATTGTATTGATAGATGGTGAGGGGCTTGGGCACACACCTAAGACATCGGCGTCAGTCTCAACGACTGTCAGTCGTAGGATCGAGGAAGTTGACGCCGTCCTGCTCGTCGATAATGCCACCCAGCCGATGCAGGCGGCTCCCGTGGCCGCGATGCGCGAACTGGTCAGCTCGGGAAACGCCTCGAAGCTAATCTTGGCGTTCACGCACTTCGACGAGGTGAAGGGAGACAATCTTCTAACACCTAGCGCAAAGGTGCAGCATGTTATGGCATCCGCTGAGAACGTACTCGCGTCCATTGGCGAGGATCTTGGGCCATTTGCGGAGCGTGCCTTGCGTAAGCGCATTGAGACTGCGCGGGTGTTTCTCGCCGGGATTGACAAGCCCATATCAACCACCAGCAAAGAAGGCACGCGAACTGCTGCCCAACTTGGAAAACTACTTGCTTACATTGATGAAGTGATCGAGCGCCCCGAAGCGGTGAAGACACGGCCATCATACGACCGCATGAACCTTGTGCTCGCCGTTAAGGCCGCGGCGGAGAGCTTCCAGGACGGATGGTTTCCCCGCCTTGGATTGCAGAATAAACCGGGGGTGGGCAAGGAACACTGGACGCGCGTTAAGGCGCTGACGCGCCGACTTGCGACCGGCATGGCAGACCATTACGACACGCTGCAACCCGTTGCGGACCTACGCAAAGAACTTCAAGACCGCATTTATGTGTTCGTGCAGAACCCGCTGAAATGGGAAGGCGCGGAACCGGACGATGATGAAAAGCAGATCGTGTTTGACAATTTAGCTGACGCCATCGCCCGCAGGATGCTTGTGCTCGCAGATCAGCGTGTGTGGAAGGAAAAGGCCCAAGAGTGGCAAAGTGCGTGGGATAAGCATGGGCAGGGTTCGACGTTTGTGCGCGCGGAAATCATCGGTCGGCAGATTTTCGTCCCTGCTGCACCAATTCCCGATGTGACCCCGTCGCTTGACCGCAACCAATTCCTGCGTGAGGTGGCAAAAGAAGTGCAAGAGGCGGCGGATGGCTGTGGAGCGGTATTGGTATGAGTGCCCGGCCCATACTGTACTCCTCCTTTGTTGACGCCTCTCCGTGCCTGAAAATCTTTAACCCTCATTCCGTAGAACTGTAAATGGCGATCAAGAAGTCTGAACTCTACTCATCACTGTGGTCCGGCTGCGACGAACTTCGCGGCGGCATGGATGCGAGCCAGTACAAGGACTACGTGCTGGTCATGTTGTTCGTAAAATACGTCAGCGATAAATACGCTGGCGTCGCCTACGCGCCGATCACGATCCCCGAAGGGGCCAGCTTTAAGGATATGGTCACCCTCAAGGGCAAGGCGGACATCGGCGACCAGATCAACAAGAAGGTCATTGGTCCGTTGGCGAACGCCAACCAACTGTCCGACATGCCGGACTTCAACGATGCCACCAAGCTTGGCACCGGCAAGGAGATGGTGGATCGGCTCACCAATCTCATTGCCATCTTTGAGAACAAGGCTCTCGATTTCAGCAAGAACCGCGCCGAGGGCGACGACATTCTCGGCGACGCCTACGAATACCTCATGCGGCACTTCGCCACCGAGAGTGGCAAGAGCAAGGGGCAGTTTTACACGCCCGCCGAAGTCAGCCGAATCATGGCGAAGATCATCGGCATCCATGACGCCAAGACCACCAACGACACGACGGTCTACGATCCCACCTGCGGATCGGGCTCGTTGCTCTTGAAGGTGGGCGATGAGGCGAGCGCAAAGGTCACGCTCTACGGGCAGGAAAAGGATGCCGCCACGGCTGGCCTGGCCCGCATGAACATGATCCTACACAACAACCCTACGGCGCTTATCAGGCAGGGCAATACCCTCGCCAGTCCGTTGTTCACCAGCGACGACGGCCAACTCAAGACCTTCGATTATGTCATCGCCAATCCGCCGTTCAGCGATAAACGCTGGAGCAACGGCGTAAACGTGGAAGATGACCCCCACGGTCGCTTTGCGCCCTTCGGCACACCGCCCGGCAAGCAAGGCGACTACGCTTACCTCTTGCACATTGTCCGGTCGCTTAAGAGCATTGGTAAAGGGGCCTGCATCTTGCCGCACGGCGTTCTCTTCCGTGGAAACGCGGAAGCAGACATCCGTCGCAACCTCATACGACGCGGCTACATCAAGGGCATTATCGGGCTGCCACCTAACCTATTTTATGGCACCGGCATCCCAGCCTGTATCGTGGTCATCGACAAGGAAGACGCCCAGGCCCGCAAGGGAATCTTTATGATCGACGCCAGTACCGGGTTTCTCAAGGACGGCAACAAGAACCGACTACGCGAGCAGGACATCCACAAAATCGTGGACGTATTCAACAAGCGGTTGGAGGTGCCGAAATACGCACGGATGGTGAGTTTCGAGGAGATTGAGAAGAACGAGTTCAATCTCAACATCCCGCGTTACATCGACAGTCAGGTGGCCGAGGACATTCAGGACATCGAGGGGCACCTAAAAGGCGGTATCCCAGTTGCCGACGTAGACGCTCTTCAATCGTACTGGGCTGTTTGCCCGCAACTCCGCCAATCACTGTTCAAGTCCAATCGCCCCGGATATCTCGACCTCACCGTGGAGAAGACGGCGATCAAACCCAGGATCTATGAACACCCGGAGTTCGCCAAATTTATCGCCAACATGGAGGCGTTGTTCGCGGACTGGCGGCAGCGTAGTTCAGTCACTCTGAAGGCACTGACTGTTGGGTGCCACCCGAAGGCGGTAATCCACGATCTCGCGGAAGATTTGTTGGCCCACTACTCCGGCAAGCCGCTGACTGACAAATATGACGTCTACCAGCACCTCATGGACTACTGGGCCGCCGCGATGCAGGACGACTGCTATCTAATCGCCGCTGATGGTTGGAAGGCGGAGACCTATCGCGTCATTGAGACGGACAAGAAGGGCAAAGAGAAGGACAAAGGTTGGGCTTGCGATCTCATACCCAAGCCGTTCGTCGTTCGCCGCTTCTTTGCAAAGGAACAGGCCACCATCGACCAGATTGTAGCCGACCTTGAGAGCGTCGCCGCCAAACTGGTGGAACTTGAAGAAGAACATGGCGGCGAGGACGGCGCGTTCTCAGAACTTGAAAAGGTGAACAAAGCTAACGTCGCTACCCGCCTGAAAGAGATCGAAGGCGAGAAGGACGCCAAGGACGAAGCCGAGGTGCTCAATTCATGGCTTAAGCTCGCCAACGAGGAAGCGGGAGCCAAGAAGACGCTGAAGGAGGTCGAGGTGGACTTGGATGCCAAGGCGCTGGCGAAATATCCCAAACTTACCGAGGGCGAAATTAAATCTCTCGTTGTTGACGACAAATGGATGGCCGCCATCTCCGATGCCATCCACGGTGAAATGGATTGCATCAGCCAGGCTCTCACAAAGCGCGTCAAGGAACTCGCTGAACGCTACGAAACGACGCTAACGAAGCTGTCTGATGAGGTGGCTCAACTCTCTGCGCGGGTAGGTGAACATTTAAGTAAGATGGGGTTTAGGTCGTGACGCCAATCGGAAAGCCCCCCAGTAGGTATCACTGCCCCCTAGGCCCTAATGACACTGAAACTCAGACGGAAGGTTGTCGCCACTCGAACCCCGACATTTGCGGCAATCACTCGACGCCAAAGGTTTGTGCATTTGTGCGGGAGGACGGAATGTGTCTGAGGCCGTCGAGAGCGTGGCCGAAGCAGTTTCGGCGTCTCCGCGAAGGGGGAGTAAAATGAATTCCGGGGGCACCACCGGATCTGCCGGTCAGGGAACACAGGGCGGGTATTTCCCGCCTGATTGGGAAATGACGTCCCTCGGTGAACTCTTCACTGAGTTTCGGGGTGGAGCACCCTTAAAGCCCAGCGATTTTACCGCCAGCGGTGTGAAGGTTCTTCCCAAGGGTGGTGTCGGTAGAACCGGCTGGCTTCAAGTGAAGGACGGTGACTTTCAATATTGCTCGCGGCGTTACGCCGCAGAGCACCGCGGAAACCAAGTCGATCAAACCTACACAATAGTTGTCTTACGTGACTTGGTCCCAAGCGGGCCAAGTATTGGACTGGTTGTACAGATTCGTGCTGAGGACACTTATGTCTTGGCTCAAGGTGTCTATGGCTTCAAGGTTAACCATGTGCTCGATACGCGCTTTCTAGTCCATTTGTCCAATACCAACTGGTATCGGAAGTTGATGAATTCGATAATGGTCGGTAGCACGCAAGTTCATGTCACTAACACAGCTTTCAAACTTGTACGAATTCCCGTTCCTTCCAAAGCCGAGCAAAGTGCTATTGCCTCCGCGTTGAGCGACGCGGACGCCCTCATCGAAGCCTTGGAACAACTGATCGCCAAGAAGCGCCACGTCAAAAAAGGCGCGATGCAGGAATTGCTCAGCCCAAAAGATGGATGGGTCGAAAAGACACTTCAAAATACAGCGACGCTGAAAGCCCGGATCGGGTGGCAGGGGCTCACAACCGCTGAATACCTCGATACAGGCGATTATTATCTCGTCACAGGTACAGATTTCAAAGACGGCTACATCGACTGGGACAACTGTCCTTGCGTCGAGGAACTCCGTTATAAGCAGGATCGGAACATTCAGTTAAGGCTACATGATGTTTTGGTAACTAAGGACGGGACCATTGGAAAAGTGGCGATGGTTAATTGCCTTGATAAACCCGCGACGTTGAACAGTGGCGTGTTTGTGATCCGCCCAATTGAAGGGGCGTTTCATCCGGATTTCTTCTACTACCTGCTTTGCTCAAATGTTTTTTCGGAGTTCCTCGCGCAATTGAGTGCTGGCTCCACGATCAATCACCTTTACCAAAAGGACTTTGTTACTTTCAAATACAAGACTCCGAGGACCATTGAGGAACAAGTCACCATCGCTGCTATCTTCTCCGACATGGATGCTGAAATTTCTGCTCTGAAAGCAAAGCTGTTTAAGGCCCGCCAGATCAAGCAGGGCATGATGCATAACCTCCTCACCGGCAGGACCAGAATGATATGAGCAGTATCGGGCAAGCCGAGCGCGTGACGCAGAAGCGGGTCGTCGCCCTCTTTCGAGATGGCCTTGGCTACCGCTATCTTGGGGATTGGACCGATAGACCGAACAACCGCAACATTGAGGACGATGTTCTCGCGGCCTATCTGACAAGGAGGGGTTACGCGTCAACTCAGATCAGCCGGGCGCTTGACAAGCTACGTGCTGAAGCGAGCAACCCTAACCGCAGCCTCTACGACAATAACAAAGCCGTTTACGGCCTGTTGCGTTATGGCATTCCGGTTAAGGCTGCTGTAGACGAAAACACTGAGACCATAGATCTCATTAACTGGAACGACCCAACCCAGAATGACTTTTCCATCGCAGAAGAAGTGACGCTGTTCGGGAACCACGAGCGTCGGCCCGATCTGGTGTTGTATGTCAACGGCATTGCGGTGGGCGTGATCGAACTCAAGAATAGCCGCGTCTCTATCGGCGACGGCATCCGCCAAAGCTGTTCCAACCAGAGCCCGACGTTTAACGCGCCCTTTTTCAGCACGATCCAGTTCGTTTTCGCGGGCAATGACTCCGAGGGGCTTCGCTATGGAACTGTAGGAACGCCGGAAACTTACTTCCTGACCTGGAAAGAAGACGAGGCCGACAACAGCCGGTTCAAGCTAGACAAATACCTGCTTAAAATGTGCGCGAAGGATCGCCTTATTGAGCTGATGCATGATTACGTCCTCTTCGACGGCGGCATGAAGAAGCTGCCGCGTGTGCATCAGTATTTTGGCATCAAGGCCGCCCAGGAACATGTCCGCCGCCGCGAGGGCGGCATCATCTGGCACACCCAGGGGAGCGGCAAGAGTATCGTCATGGTGCTTCTGGCGAAGTGGATACTAGAGAACAATCCCGACGCCCGGGTCGCCATCATCACCGACCGCGACGAACTCGACAAACAGATCGAGGGCGTTTTTACCGAAGCCGGAGAACCGATCACTCGCACCAGTAGCGGGCGCGACCTCATGGACCGCCTCGGCCAGGCGACGCCGCGCCTGTTATGCTCCCTCGTTCACAAGTTTGGACGCAGGGATGTCGATAACTTCGAGGAATTCATCAAGGAACTATCGGCGCAACCGTGCCCGACCGTGGGCGAGTTGTTTGTCTTTGTGGACGAGTGCCACCGCACCCAAAGCGGCAAACTACACCGCACCATGAAGGCTCTCATGCCCAATGCCGTCTTTATTGGTTTCACAGGAACGCCGCTACTAAAGCAAGACAAGCAAACCAGCTTGGAGGTCTTTGGCGGTTACATCCACACCTACAAATTCAGCGAGGCGGTGGAGGACAAGGTGGTCCTCGATCTCGTCTATGAAGCGCGGGATATCGAGCAGCGCCTTGGGTCCGAGGACAAGATTGATGCATGGTTCGAGGCCAAGACCAGGGGCCTAAACGATTGGCAGAAAGCCGCTCTTCGTGAGCAGTGGGGCACGATGCAGAATGTCCTCAGCTCTCGTTCGCGTATGGAGCGGGTCGTCAAGGATATTGTCTTCGACTTCGGGGTTAAGCCGCGCCTCAGCAATTCTCGCGGCAACGCAATCTTAGTGGCCTCCAGCATCTATGAAGCGTGCAAGTATTTTGAGCTGTTTCAGAAAACGGTATTCAAGGGTAAGTGCGCTGTCATTACGTCCTATAACCCCCATGCGCAAGACATCACCCTGGAGGATACCGGCGCGAATACCGAGACAGACAAACAGTTCATCTACAACACCTACACAGCCCTCTTGCAATGTGTCGAAGCGCGCCCCGGAAAGTCAAAGACCGAAACCTACGAGGACAACGCCAAGAAGTTGTTCAAGGAGCAGCCGGCGAATATGCGGCTCTTGGTCGTGGTCGATAAGTTGCTCACCGGATTCGACGCCCCTAGCTGTACCTACCTCTATATCGACAAGAGTATGCAGGATCATGGTCTGTTTCAGGCCATCTGCCGCACCAACCGGCTTGATGGGGACGACAAGGATTTCGGCTATATCGTCGATTACAAAGACCTATTCAAGAAGGTCGAAAGCGCCATCTCCGTTTACACCTCGGAACTGGATCGCAGCACAGGCGGCGTCGATCCTGCTGTGATGATGCAGAACCGCCTGACCAAAGGTCGGGAGCGCCTAGACAACGCTGTGGAACAGCTTGCTCTTCTATGCGAGCCGGTGGTGCCGCCAAAAGGCGAGCTTGAACATATCCACTATTTTTGTGGCAACACCGAGCTTGCCAATGACTTGGTGGAGCGAGAACCGCAGCGCGTGGCTCTTTATAAGGGCGTCGTGACGCTTGTCCGCGCCTATGCCAACCTGGCGGACGAATTGGACGCGGCGAAGTACACCCCGACTGAAATCGCTCGGATCAAGGGTGACGTGGACCGATACCTGAAACTGCGCGAAATCATCCGCAAGGCCAGCGGTGAAACTATAGATTTAAAGTCCTATGAGGCCGATATGCGGCATCTCATAGACACCTACATCGAGGCTGACGATCCGAGGAACATATCTGCGTTCGACAATATGTCGTTGCTCGAATTGATTGTGAAGTCCGGCATAGCGGACGCTGTTAAATCGCTGCCTGACGGAATTAGGGGCAATAAGGGTGCCGTTGCGGAGGCCGTCGCCAACAACGTCCGCAGCAAGATCATTAAAGACCATCTCAACGATCCGGCGTTTTACGACAAGATGTCCACGCTTCTGGATGAAGTCATTTCTGATCTACGTGCGAAACGTATCGAATACGAAGAGTATCTTCAGAAGATCGCAGAACTGGCGAAAACCGTCCAAGCTGGACAGGCCGACGATACGCCCGAGCAACTCAACACACCTGGACGCCGCGCACTCTACAATAACCTCGGACAGAACGAAGCTCTGGCATTGAAGATTGATGACGCGGTGAAGCAAACCCGACCCGATGGCTGGCGTGGCATTCAGGCTCGCGAGCAGGTTATCAAAGCTGCGTTATACGGTGTTCTGCAGGATGCAAACGAAGTCGAGCGGATATTCCTCATTATCAAAGCTCAGAGAGAATATTGATGGCTACTCAAATCGAATTGGGTGGCTTCGTTGTGGACGTCATCAAGAAAGACATCAAGAACGTACATCTGAGCGTCTATCCGCCGACTGGAAGGGTTAGGATTGCCGCCCCGCTCCGCATGAAACTCGACACGATCCGGGTCTTTGCGATCTCAAAGCTGGGCTGGATCAAACAGCAACAAACGAAAATCCGGGGGCAAGAGCGCGAAAGCCCTCGGGAGTATCTTGATCGCGAGAGCCATTACGTGTGGGGTAGACGATATCTGCTAAAGGTCGAAGAACGGTCGGAACCGCCGCAAGTTTTGCTCCGGCCCCGAACCTTAGTGATACGTGTTCGGCCTGGATCGCCTGAGCACCGTAAGGAAACACTGCTGGACTCCTTTTATCGCCAGGAAGTCAAAAGCGCCGTTCCTCCGCTCATCGCCAAGTGGGAGCGGTTGATGAAGGTCAAGGTCGGCAACTTCTATGTCCAACGTATGAAGACCAAGTGGGGTAGCTGTAGCCACACGGCCCAGACTATACGGCTCAATGCCGAATTGGCGAAGAAGCCGCGTGAGTGTCTAGAATATATTGTGGTCCACGAAATGGCTCATTTGCTGGAGCCGACACACAACAAGCATTTCGTGGCCCTCATGGATCGGTTCTTCCCTAAGTGGCAGTTCGTGCGCGAGACGCTCAATCGCTTACCCGTCCGGCATGAAAGCTGGAGTTATTAAGCATATATATGTCGGCGTAGTGAGACCTAATGAACCACTTAGAAGCCCTGACCGCCGAATGGCTGAATTACAAAGGTTACTTCATCCGCACTGCCGTCAAGGTCGGCAAGCGAGCGAAAGGTGGCTGGGATGGCGAGCTTGATGTGGTTGGGTTTAATGTTTTATCCCAACATTTCCTTCATGTTGAATGTTCAGTGGACTCCAAATCATGGGAATTTCGTGAAGGGCATTTTAAGCGAAAATTTCGTGCGGGGTATTTACACGCCCGGGCGCTGTTTGAAGGTATGCCGCTTCCAGCCGAATTAGACCAAGTCGTCGTCCACGGTTACGCTTCAAGTCCAGACAAACACCGAGATATCGGTGGCGGCAGGCTAGTCACAAGTCAGGAATTGACCGCCGAGATAATGGCCGGGATTCCCAATACGACCTGGAAGAACGCAGTTCCGGAAACCCACGCGTTATTGCGGACGCTCCAGTTTGCAAAAATGGCGGGGGCGACCGTGGCGGCCCCGCTGCACCGACTGATACCGCACAAATAGGAAGCCAGAGTGTTTCGGGGAGTTGCCAGATGAACGATAATGATTTTCGCGCGGTTATCGCCGCTGTCGAAGAGCAGTTGCGAGAAGTTGGCGTCCCACAAGTTGCCGACGAACGGCAATATGTTCGGCGTTCGGCAGATGGTGAGTTATTCCTCCTTCCACCCCGTGAACATGCCGTCGAGTTGCTGAGTGCGTTTGAGCGCTTTCTAGCCATTCAAGACAGGACTACATACGACAAAGCAATGCGAACTCTCGATGCAAATCTAAGTGGCAATGCCCCTGCCGGAGCGGTCGTTGTGATGGAAGGCAGAGAGGGTGAGGACCAGCAGGCCGTGGATCTCTCGTCAGCTCCAGATTTGTATTCTTTACGAGGTGAAGTAATTGAGTTGATCCGTGATATTCGTGAGAGTTCAGATCACTCTCCTACTTCGGAGCAGTGACGGAAAATGGACAGAAAAAAAGCTATAGCCGAGGTAAAGCGTGTCTTCTCGGCCTACAGAAAAATTAGACCATCGGATCAGAAGCTATTGAAGGCGCTGACAGATGGAAAGCTGTACGAATTATTCGTGTTGGCTTATGTCGTGCGCGATCTAACGGCACGCGGGTTTAGTCTCACGTTCGTGGGCAAATCGCTCAAATTCAAGGCTGGGCCTGGCTATATCAAGTTATCGGACCCACACTTTGAGGTTATTCCACCACGAGCCAGTTCCTCGTCTTTGCGACTTTTTGTAAATATTGAATTTGAAACATTGGGAGCAGCAGTGGCCGCCGTGCCTGACCTTAGCTGCCATCATGAAATAGATATTGTAGTCGTGGCTGATGTAACCACTGGTCGGCCCACGTATGATCAGATAATGCTTGGTGTCGAATGCAAGTCGGAAGCATCACTTAAGAAGGAAACGCTAAAGGAAGTGCTCGGCATTCGGCGCGAACTCAGCTACTTGGACAAGCCATCGCCCTCTTATCTTACGATGCTCGGAGGTTCATCTGTGGATGTGCCCGCCAGACCGCCATCCGAATATTGGCTCGCTTTCATCGACCCAACGGCAACGCAATATTCAGCAAGCCCCGCGAGGTTTGGCATTCAATTTACACATATACCGATATAAACGGCTGAGCCCAAATCGGGTCGTCGATTGCCTCGCCAACATGTGCGAATATCACTTGGTTTCGGTACACCGTTCTGTGAACTCGGGTATTAGCTCAAACGCCAACTAAACGAGCACTTTTTTGCGACGTATTCGGGGGGGTTTTCGGTACACCGCATAACTACAAGAAATCGAGCAAGCCGTGAAATCGGACGGGCTCACGTTAAAAAGATACCGGCAAATAGAGTCACAGCTTTAGGTTGCCCCCTACCTTCAAAGAAAAGTCGAAACATTGATGCGCAAGTAGCCTCCCGGTCTATTTGCCCGTTCTATGCGCTGTGTAGGCAGCCGCGACGCTGTCCCAGTTAATCACGCCCATGAAGGCATCCACGTAAGCGCCGGCTTTGGCGCCGTAGTCCATATGGTAGGCGTGTTCATACATATCGAGCGCAAGTACGGGATATCCGTCCGCAATCGTCATTGAGTGATCCGCCGCCCATTGATTGACCAAGCGGCCTAACCGCGACGAGTAGGTCAACAGCACCCACCCCGAGCCGCCGCCGAGGGCCTTGCCAGTGGCGGCGAATTCGGCGCGCCACGCGGCCACGCTCCCAAAGTCACGCGCCAACGCCGTAGCGATCTCGCCTTTGGGTTCACCGCCCATGCCAAGACCCGCAAAGTAGATTTCGTGGAGGGTCATCGAATTTGTGGCGAGGAGTTGTTCACGTTTCAAGCCGTTCAGCAAGAACGCGGGCGCTGTCGCCGGATCGACTTTCGCAAGTTCGGCGTTGATGGCGTTCAGGCGCTTCACCGCCCCGGTGTAGTTGTTGTCGTAGTGACTGGTGATGATTTGTTCCGAGAGTCCTCTTATGGACTTCGGATTTATCGAAAGTGGCTTGGGTTCGTAGTTCGCGCCCAAAGCCGGGCCAGTCTGCGCGAGCGTGTCCCGCGCGGCCACGGCCATCAGGCCAATCGCCGCGCCGGTCATAAGCTCGCGTCTGCCAATTTCGTGCGTCATCGATGCGTCTCCTTGCTTGAGTTTGAGTGCCTTCAATTAAATGCTAAGCGCCAGAGCAGCCCCGCCACCGCCGCCGCTCCCAGGGTCTTGGCGATCCCAACGTGGAGGCGCAGGAGCGCGACTATACTTGCAACGGCGATGAATAAAGAAACAACGCTAAGGCTGTCCGGCGATGGAACCAAGAGGTAAAGCGGGCCGATTGTTACCTCATCGACCTGCGCAAAAAGTATATGGATAGCGAACCAAATAGAAAGATTTAGCACGACGCCGACGACGGCTGCGGTGATGCATGACAACGCGGCATTGAGCCAGCGGTTCCCGATGAGTGTTTCGATATAGGGTGCGCCGACGAATATCCACAGGAAGCACGGCGCAAACGTCACCCAGGCCGTAATGATTGATCCAATCACGCCCGAAGCCAAAGGTGACAGCCCGCCATCGAACCGGAACGACGCCAAATACCCCACGAACTGCACGACCAGGATCAAAGGGCCCGGCGTGGTTTCGGCAAGCGCAAGGCCGTCAAGCATCTCACCAGGAGAGACCCAGCCGTAGACATCGACAGCTTGTTGGGCGATGTAGGCCAGCACGGCGTACGCGCCGCCGAAGGTCACGACGGCGGCCTTGCTGAAAAAGACGCCGATCTGCGTGAACACATGGTCGGGACCGAGCAGCGCAAAACAAAGGACAAGCGGTGCCGCCCAGATCGTCAGCCAAAGCGCCGCGATACCTGCCGTTCGTCCGGTCCGAGGCTGGATGTGAGAAAGC
>JAIEMI010000185.1 GCA_019752235.1 Rhodospirillaceae bacterium | reverse complement strand
AAGCTCTCCATCGGCGATCAGACGGTCCACGACATAAGCTCGACTCGTCTCTCCATCGCGCAGCGTCGTCGCGGGCAATAGGCGAGGGTGCAGGCGTTCGGCCAGAAGTCCGAAGATTGCAGCGCCCAGCACAATGAGGGGAAAGGGCAAATGCAGGAAATGGATAGCGATGAAGGCGGCAGCCGCCAGCGTCACCATTATTCGGTTGCGCAACGCCCGCTTTCCGATGCGAATCACCGCCTCCAGCACGACCGCGAGAACGGATGCTTTAAGGCCGAAGAAGATCGCGCTGACCCAGTGAACGTCGCCATAGCTCGCATACACGGCGCTCAAGGCGAGAATCGTCAGAAAGCCGGGTAAAACAAATAGCCCACCTGCGATAATGCCGCCGAGGGTTCGGTGCATAAGCCAGCCGATGTAAGTGGCCAACTGCTGCGCCTCGGGACCTGGCAGCAACATGCAGTAGTTCAATGCGTGCAGAAACCTCCCGTCGCTGATCCAGCGGCGTTCCTCCACGAGTTCCCGGTGCATAAGTGCAATTTGCCCGGCGGGGCCGCCAAAGCTCAAAATACCGATACGCGCCCAAACGCGGATGGCGTCACGGAGTGTCACCGCGTGCGATTCAAGGGTGGTCTGGTTATGCTCTGTTGTGGCGGCGGTCTCGGTCATGCACGCATCCTTTGCCTATGAAGCGTCCCCAAGCAGCGAGAACTTAGTGGCTATCCATAGACTCGCGCTGATATCCGGCGCTCCCGGCGTCAGACCCACATGGACCCCAGGCCGCACGTCGAAGCCTGCAAACGAGTAAATGAACCCCAGGCCCGCTCTCATGTCTGTGCGGCGGATGTTGGAATCCTTTGCAAACAGTTCCAGGCCGAGCCGGTAGTTGGTCTTGACGATTTCGCCAAGCGCGCTCGCTCTCCAGCCCGTTTCCGCGGGGCCGCCGCGAGGGTCATGAAAGCCGCCTGCATTCACATGAATGCGATAGCTTTGCTCTCTGACAGTGCCAAGAAGCTGGGCTTCAATGCCAGCGCCTTGGTGCGAGCGATTGACTGGCATCAAAGCAAGAGCCTCGACCCCTAGGCTGAACGGTCCCGATACCGGCACCCATTTCCCGCCAATTGCGCCGTCCGTCGCCCGACCTTCGCGCGGCGAGTACTCGAACTCGGTCGTCAACTCAAAGCCGCGCGGTAGTCCTAGATTCGCGCGAAGCAGTGGACTGAGGAATTCTGTTTCCCCTGCTTTGCGCTCGAACCTGCCCAATCCAAGGCGAAGTTCTAGGTCATACGGGGCGGCAGTCCCCGCATCCGTCGAGCGGTAAGGCGGAAATGCCGCCGCGGGTTCGGCGCGAAACAACCACACGCTTGCGCAACAAAGAAAAAGTATTCCGAGACCGGCCCTGTTCATGGCTGCAATGCGGTCATGGTGAGTTCATCAAACGACGTTACGCTATCGGCCTTCGTCCATAATCCAACGCGACCGCTGTCCATAAATGTGTTGTCCTCTACGTCGAATACCTTCGTGTCGTTGAGCCAAACGCTAAAATGGTCGCCGCGCGCCACCAAGCGCAACCGGTTCCATTCCTTTTGTGCGACCATCGCCTTCTTGCCATAGGAAAAGAGTGTTTCGCCGACGGGTTTCAGGTCGATCCTCTTCCCGTTCTCGACCTTGTAGAGAACAACATTATTTTCGAGCGCGTTTGCCCGCACGACGTAATAGTTGTCCGCATTCTGGTATCGCCACACGACACCGGCAGCCTGGTCGATCCGCCCCGTGAGCGCACGGAAGCGCACCGAGACGTCCACATCTCGCGCGGAAAAAGATTGGTAGATACAGAGCGGAAATCGAAAGTTCCGATCCTCACTCGTAATCTGGACAAGCGCCTTGTTGCCGTCGGTGCTTTTCACAACCCAGATTGGCGGACCGCCCGCACCCGTCAGCGCGACGGAAAACCCCTGCGGCGCTGCGTTCTCCGCCATGTCTTCGAAGTCGACGCGGATATTGTCCACTTGCGCCGCTTCCGCCGTAGCCGCGGCGGTTAGAAAAGCCCCAATGCCGAGTAAATAGCAGGCGACACGAAATAGTCTCATTGGAGGCCTCCATGATCTATCTTGCCGGCCCGCGGGCCGCATAACGTGCGGCGACGTTGCCCGTGCGGTTCTACGGGATGATTGGTCGAGATGTGTTGCGGCGATGGTATCCGTCATGCTCCGTCCATGAGTTAAACCGCTGGTGGCCAGCCATGGGCTTCGCCCTGACATTGCCGGCACCAGGCGAAAAGCGCATCGTAAAGCACCATGCCGTGCTGGAGCATTTCATGGTCGTCCTCAAAGAGCGCGGACAAACCTAGTGATGCTGCCAGGAGCCCATGCGACTGCGGCGCGAGATCAAGCCGTCCTGTGTCGGCACCACGAACGATAACGGCAAGCTGATGAAGCGCCGGACCCTCCAATTCGTATTTGCGGAGAAAGGCGTCGAAACTGCAGAGCTGGCCGTCATGCGATAGCTCTACATCAGGAATGTCATAAGGAATTGCACCGGTGGCCGACGCCACGGCAAGGACCTTATCCGTCGCCACGAAAAGAAATTCGGGTTCGCGGTCGATATAGCGCGCCACGAGCCAGGGACAGGCAATGCGATCAATCTTTGGCCGGGCCCTGGTAATCCACTTCACATCGGCCCCGCTGCGGCGTTAGCGACGGCTGCTTGCCGCTGAAACTGGATCATTAGGCGCCATAACGAAGTTGACCTCTACAGCGCCCTCGTTCTGTCCAACCCTGCCACGGTTGAGTTGCCTCACCATTTTGTACCCGGACTTGAAGAGCGTCAGGGATACTTTTCTGGCATCCATGGTGTAGCCAAGGTCTTTGACCGCACGGCCAACATCGAGCGTCCGAAAACGCCCCAAGACATTTGTATAGGAATCGTAACTGAGGTGCGGTTCGGCGACCTCTATTGTGACCGTCACGCCATCGAGGAACTTGCCGTTCTCGTCCTTGATGCTGCCGAAGACCACGTACTCGGTCTGCCCGGGGATTTCTTCGGCTTCGAAAAAGACGTCACCGTTCGCCCACGCGGGCGTTGTGACCAATCCAATGAATAGGGACATGCAGGAGAGTAGGCGTGTGATTCTGACATGGTTTATCATGTGCTTTTCTCCGCAGCAGGTGATTTCGTGCCAAGCGCGAACATCTAGCCCATGACGTTTGACTACGCCCATGATATCGGTGATGCAACTGTTTTAGGGTCATAGGCATGTGATACAGATGTATCATGTCTACTAAGAAATCCGTTCCACAAACCCGGTGGCTCCTGATGATTCATCAGATGCCCGCCAAGCCCGCCTATCTGCGCGTGAAGATCGGCAGAAAGCTAATGGGGCTTGGGGCTGTCCCCATAAAAAATTCCGTCTACGCTCTGCCGTTAGATGAAGGCGCAACAGCCGCTTTGACGGTCCTTGCGGAAGAAATTGTGCAAGGCGGTGGTGATGCTCTGGTTTGCGAAACGAGCTTTGTGAAAGGTCTTACGGATGCGGAGGTTCGCGCGCTTTTCGATAAAGCGCGCGATGACGATTACGAGGCTCTGGCGCGAGAGGCCCAAGCCATGCTGGTCTCGGAAGCAGCCAGCCGGGCCGACGTGCAGCGCCTACATCGCCGCCGCGAGGAAATAGCCAAAGTTGATTTCTTTTCCGCCCACGGACGCCAGTCCGTTGATGACCTCATTGCGGACCTTGACCGGCTTGTTAATCGACACGTCGATGTTACTAGCGCCAAGATGGTGCCTACTTTCACGCGTGCAGACCTGCAAAATCGTGTCTGGGTGACGCGCAAACATATCCATATCGACCGCATCGCATCAGCGTGGCTGATCCGGCGTTTTATTGATCCATCGGCCAAGTTCAAATTTGTGGACGGAAGAAGCTATAAAGGCCGTCCGCGTGAGCTTCGCTTTGATATGGCCAACGCCGAGTTCACGCACGAAGGCAATGACTGCACTTTTGAAACCTTAGTCCGCCGGGCTGAATTACGCGCAGACGCAGCATTGCGACATATCGCCGAGATCATCCATGATCTCGACGTTGACGAAGGAAAATTCGGACGCCAGGAAGCTGCCGGATTTGGGGTTATGATGTCTGGCATCTGTTCAAGCACAAGTGATGACAACGAGCGGCTGGCGCGGGGCTCTGTATGCTTGGACCAGTTCTATTCGTTTTTCTCAAAGAACTGAGCGTCATTCGACTCCACGTTCCAGCATCGGCATGGCCCATACCAGTCTCCCATCTCCTAACAGGGCGCTTCGTTCAGCAAAGGAATGATACAGGCCTCTGTTTTGTCCCGTACGCTTTACTGGATTGTTCTAACGACGCGAAGACCCATTCCGCCCACGATATTGTTTGGAACATCCTTGATGCGAGAGGCCGAGCGAGCCGCTTCAGGAATATCGTACCATGAGCCCCCACGGCTGACCCTGTAACAAGAATCATACTCCGATGCCGCCCCGCCGTTCGCGGGCGCTCCGATGTAGTTTTCGTGGAAGCAGTCCTCTACCCACTCCCAAACATTGCCGTGCATATCGTGAAGGCCAAACTTGTTGGCGGGCTTCTCGCCAACAGAGTGCGTGGCCATGCCAGAATTGCCATCGAACCAGCCATGTTCGTTCAGTTGGGCCTCATCGTCGCCGAAGCTGTAATTTGTTATGGTGTTCGCGCGAGCAGCATACTCCCACTCGGCTTCAGTCGGCAGACGGTACGGTTTTCCGGTTTTTTCACTGAGTTTTTCGACAAAAGCTTTCGCTGCATTCCAGGAAACACCTTCGACTGGGAGATCTTCTCCTATGTTAGAACTGGAATTATCGCCCATCACTGCTGTCCACTGTGCCTGGGTTACTTCAAATTTACCAAGCGCAAACGATTTGATCGTGACTTGATGTTGCGGTCCCTCGCTGACACGAGACGCGTTTTGAGCGATTTCCGGCGTACCCATCAGAAAGCTCCCGCCTGGCAAAACAATCATCTCTGGACATTCGGCACAGTCCTTGAAAGCCGTGGTGGGCTCCAGCGCTTCGGCGGATGCCAAATACGCACATAACAGCAGCGGCAAAATAGCTCCGCTTTCGAGCAACTTTACTTTTTTCATACGTCCTCCAAAATGAGCAGCATTAAGGCCCTGTAAGCGATTAAGCAACGCAGTCAGAGTGGGGCTGGAGAGGCTCTAGAATCGCCAGCCTGAAGAGTGTTGCCCTCAAGAGGGCTAAGATGTTCATGACGTCGCCGTCTTCGGGTTCATGGCGACGCCTTCGATAGAGGCCGTGGCAACAAGGCCCTCGATGAAGCGCGCCACATCCTGCCGCCAGAAGCGTTCGGAGAGGAAGGCGGCGATTTGATCGCGCACATACTCAAAGGGCAGAATCTCGCCGAGGGCGCGGGCGTCGAGCTTGACGATATGGACTCCAAAACGAGTTTTCACCGGAGAAGGCGCAATCTGGCCTTCCGCGAGCGCGTTGAGGACCTGCTCGAACTCGGACACCAGTTCGCCACGGAGAATTTGGCCGAGCCGACCG
Source organism: Rhodospirillaceae bacterium (assembly GCA_019752235.1). GTDB lineage: Bacteria > Pseudomonadota > Alphaproteobacteria > Rhodospirillales > Rhodospirillaceae > SHVO01. Next base: position 8,314 of record JAIEMI010000185.1, on the reverse strand, counting down.
CCATTGGCGCGTGAGTCGCAGTCCGACTTTTCCTTTGCGATTGTCTCGAAGCGATTTGGGGATTGATTCAGTTCGGCGATGGTCGCTTCCGCGCGCTCTAACGCGGCTTTAAAAGCCTCCGTGTCGTGGGGATGGGCCGCGAATAGGATGTGGGAGGCATCGAACAGATCCGCTGCGCGGAACCGCGCCGTGTTTGCGGCGTAGTAGGCCCGGCATTCGTCTTCGCCGGCTCCCGGGACCGACACGGTCGCTTCTATGAGCGTCCGGATGCGGGCTTCGTCGTCGAGCTCGCGTTTGCCAGGGGCGACAAGTTGGGGTTGGGGAGCGATCCCGCGACGGTTGGCTTCCTCCAGAAGAAGAGTGCGGATGATGATCGCCCGCGCGGCGGCGGTAAAGGCATCGGCGGGTGTGGCGGCAGGATGGTGCTGCGCCTCCGCCGCTATCACCTGCGGCGGGAGGACGACACCGTTGAGCTTGATGGGACTGCGCGGGGCCATGATCAGCGCGCCCGGACGACCTGGTAGCCACGCCGGCCGAGATACCAGATCGGCGCACTCCAGATATGGACAAGGCGCGTAAAGGGGAAAATCAGGAAGATCGTCATCCCAAGCACGAGATGAACCTTGAAGATCGGCGCGACGCTGGCCGCAAAATCCGCTGCACCTGCGCGGAACGTCACGATGTGCTGCGCCCAGCTCATGAGCCGGACCATCTCGCTACCATCGAGGTGGTTAAGCGACACGGCGATGGAGGCAAGGCCCAGGCCAAGTTGCACGAAGAGGATGAACAGTATGGCAATATCGCCGAACGAGGAGGTGACGCGGATGCGGGCGTCAAACAAGCGGCGATGGATAAGCATGATGAGGCCGATCATGCACAACGTGCCGGCCGTGCCGCCGACCACGATAGCCATCATCTGCTTGGCGCCATGGGAAATCCCGACCCAGTCGAAGAAGGCGACTGGTGTCAGGAGGCCGCCCAGGTGCCCAAAGAAGATGACGAGGATGCCGACGTGGAAGAGATTGCTTCCCCAGGTGAGCTGGCGTCGGCGCAGGAGCTGGCTCGACTGGCTCCGCCAGGAATACTGCTCGCGGTCGAAGCGGATGATGCTGCCCACCAGAAAGACCGTGAGGCAGACGTAAGGGTAGATCCCAAAGAGAAAGGTATTGGCCCAGTCTGTCATTTGCGGGCTCCTGAGGTTTGATCTGGAAGATAAGCTTCCATGCGCTGGACGATCTCAGTCGCGCGAGGACATCCGCTGTCGTTGCTATCGTCCGGCCCAAACCGGACTTCGGATTCTTCCCACGCTTGATCGATCGCGCGGGTATCATTGGGGTTCTCGACGTGGGTTTCTGTTAAGGCCGCCAGTGCGTCCGCGTCCGGGGTCGAATGGCTGAGCGTGACCAGGGCTTCCATGATTGCGGCATAGGCGCTCTGGCGTTTTCGTAACCGCTCGCCAAGCGCGGAGAGGATATGGTTGGTGTCGGCAAGCATTGCCCGCGCCTCTTTTGGCTGGAGCGTCGAGAGGAACTCCAGGAACAGCGGAATGTAATCAGGCAGTTCGTTGGCGGAGAGATCGAGCCCGGCTTCGCGGTAGCGCTCCAGGAGAGAGACCATCGCCTGACCACGATCTCGGGATTCACCGTGAACATGCTCGAAGAGGTGGAGGGAGAGCGAGCGCGTGCGGTCGAACAAGTCGACGTAACGGGACTGCGTTTCCAGGAGATCGAACGTGCCGATCTCCCGGAGAAGGATTGCGAGCGCTTTAGTTTGTGAGGCAGGCAGCAGGTTCTCAGCTTCGAGGGCTTCAATCAGGCCCTCGGTGACGGCCTGGAACTCCGCTGTCGGATAGCACATCGCGGTGCTGAGGATTTTGTATGTAGCGATCATGTCATCGCCCCGCCGGTTCGGGAATTTTGTGCTTCTTGGACACAGAGAATAGATTGGCGCTTGTGGTGCCGTCGGAACAGCCATTGCCGAAGGAGAAGCCGCAGCTTCCCTTGAGGTCTTGGGCATCCCCGCTGACTTCCCGGTGCGCCGTCGGGATCACAAAGCGATCTTCGAAGTTGGCGATGGCCATATAGCGATACATCTCCTCGATCTGCGGCGGAGATAGGTTGACCCGGTTCGCCACGCCCTCGTTGATGACGCCGTCTACAGTCTTGGAGCGCATGTAGGCGCGCATGGCCATCATGCGTTCCAGCGCGAGCGCAACCGGCTCTTCCCGTCCCGCGGTGAGCATGTTGGCGAGATACTTGAGCGGAATGCGTAAGGAGCGGACATCCGGCATGTCGCCTTCCAAGTCGATATGTCCGTTCTCGGCCGCGGACTGGATAGGCGAAAGCGGCGGCACGTACCAGACCATCGGAAGTGTGCGGTACTCCGGGTGCAGCGGGAACGCGACCCGCCACTCCATCGCCATCTTCCAGACCGGGGATTTCTTGGCGCCCTCGATCCATGCCGGCGCGACGCCGTCCGCGGCGGCTTGGCTTTGGACCTTCGGGTCGTGGGGGTCGAGGAAGATGGAAAGCTGGGCCTCGTAGAGATCGCCCTCGTCAGGGGTCGCCGCCACTTCCGCGATTCGGTCGGCATCGTAGAGCACGACGCCGAGATAGCGGATGCGTCCCACGCAGGTTTCCGAACAGACCGTCGGCTGACCCACTTCCAGGCGCGGGTAGCACATGATGCACTTCTCGGATTTCCCCGACTGCCAATTGTAATAGACCTTCTTGTAGGGGCAGCCGGAGACGCACATGCGCCAGCCGCGGCACTTGTCCTGATCGATGAGGACAATGCCGTCCTCCGCGCGCTTATAGATGGCGCCGGACGGGCAGACCGCAACGCAAGCCGGATTGAGACAGTGCTCGCACAGGCGCGGCAGGTACATCATGAAGGTGTTCTCGAACTGGCCGTAGATCTCCTTCTGCACCCCCTCGAAATTGACGTCGTTGGCGCGCTTGGAGAACTCGCCGCCGAGGATCTCCTCCCAATTGGGGCCGCCTTCGATCTTCTCGATGCGCTCGCCGGTGATCAGCGAGCGGGGCCGCGCGGTCGGCATGGCCTTGGAGGTGGGCGCGTTATGGAGGTGCTCGTAATCGAAGGTGAAGGGCTCGTAGTAGTCGTCGATCTCCGGCAGGTCTGGGTTCGCGAAGATATTGGCAAGGATGCGCCACTTCGCGCCCATGCGGGGCTGCAACTTGCCATTCCGCTTGACGAGCCAGCCGCCGTTCCAGCGTTTCTGGTTCTCCCATTCCTTGGGGTAGCCGAGGCCGGGTTTGGTCTCAACGTTGTTGAACCAGGCGTATTCGACCCCTTCGCGCGAGGTCCAGACGTTCTTGCAGGTGACGGAGCAGGTGTGACAGCCGATGCACTTGTCGAGGTTCAGCACCATCGCGATTTGAGCACGGACTTTCATGACACGGCCTCCGCCTGCTTGGCCGGTCCATCGAGCCAATCGGTCTTGGCCTGTTTACGCACGATCACGAATTCATCGCGGTTCGAGCCGACGGTGCCGTAGTAATTGAAGCCGTAACTCTGCTGGGCGTAGCCGCCGATCATGTGGGTCGGCTTGAGCACCGTGCGGGTCACGGAGTTATGCACGCCGCCGCGCTGTCCCGTGATTTCCGAGCCCGGCATGTTCACCATCTTCTCCTGGGCGTGGTACATCATCACCATGCCTTCGGGCACACGCTGCGAGACGACCGCGCGCGCCACCAGCGCGCCATTCAGATTGTAGGCTTCGATCCAGTCGTTATCGACGATCCCGGCCTTCTGTGCGTCGATCTCGCTCATCCAGACGATCGGACCGCCTCGCGACAAGGTCAGCATCAGGAGGTTATCGGTGTAGGTGGAATGGATGCCCCACTTCTGATGGGGCGTGATGAAATTGAGCACGATCTGTTTGTTGCCGTTCTCCTTGGCCGTGAGGATCGGCTTGATGGACTTGGTATCGATGGGCGGCCGGTAGACGACAAACTGCTCGCCGAACGCCGTCATCCAGGGATGATCCTGGAAGAGCTGCTGTCGTCCGGTCAGCGTGCGCCAAGGAATGAACTCGTGGACATTCGTGTAGCCCGCATTGTAGCAGACCTTCTCGGATTCAAGGCCCGACCAGGTCGGCGAGGAGATGATCTTGCGCGGCTGGGCCTGGAGGTCGCGGAAGCGGAGCTTTTCGTCTTCCTTGGAATGCGCGAGATGCTCATGGCCACGCCCGGTAAACTGGCCGAGCGCCTTCCACGCTTTTACCGCGACCTCGCCATTGGTCTCCGGCGCGAGGGCCAGGATCACTTCGGTCGCGTCGATATCAGTTTCGATTCTTGGCAGACCTTTGCTGACACCCTCTTCGGTGACCACGCCGTTCAGCTTCGCGAGTTGTTCGACTTCGTGTTCGGTCTTCCAGGCGATTCCCTTGCCGCCGTTGCCCAGCGAGGTCATGAGCGGCCCAACGGCGGTGAATCTCTTATAGACGTTGGGATAGTCGCGCTCCACGACGGTGATAGTCGCCATGGTCTTGCCGGGGACAGGTGCCGAGCCGTCTTTGCCCCAATCCTGGACGGCGAAGGGCTGGGCCAACTCGCCGGGGGTATCGTGGAGCAGCGGGACGAGCACCACATCACGCTCTTTGCCGAGAACTTCGGGCGCGATTTCCGAGAATTTCTTGGCAAGCCCCTTGTAGATGTCCCAGTCACTGCGGCTTTCCCAGACGGGATCGACCGCCGCACTTAAGGGGTGAATGAAGGGGTGCATGTCGGACGTGTTGAGATCGTTCTTCTCGTACCAGGTCGCGGTCGGCAGCACGATGTCGGAGCAGAGACAGGTCGTCGACATGCGGAAGTCGAGGGTTACGAGGAGATCAAGTTTTCCCTCCGGCGCATCGTCGCGCCACACGACCTCGGACGGCTTCTGGCCGCCGGTCGCGCCGAGATCTTTGCCCTGCACGCCGTGACTAGTGCCGAGCAGGTGCTTGAGGAAGTATTCGTGCCCTTTGCCGCTTGAGCCTAAGAGGTTCGAGCGCCAGACAAAGAGATTGCGCGGCCAGTTGACCGGATTGTCCGGGTCCTGACAGGCAAGCTTGAGACGCCCGGCGGCGAGTTCGTCCCGCACATAGTCCTTGGCTTCTTTGCCGACGGCCTCCGCAGCGCGGGCGATATCGAGAGGGTTTGCCTGGAGCTGTGGTGCGGACGGCAGCCACCCCATGCGCTCGGCCCGGACATTAAAATCGATCATGCTCCCGCGCCACGCGGACTTGTCGGCCAACGGCGAGATGATCTCATCGAGGGCAAGGGTCTCGTAGCGCCATTGGTCGGTATGGGCATACCAGAACGAGGTGGAGTTCATCTGGCGCGGCGGCCTGGCCCAGTCGAGGGCGAAGGCGAGCGGCAGCCAGCCAGTTTGCGGCCGGAGTTTTTCCTGACCCACGTAGTGCGCCCAGCCACCGCCTTCCTGGCCGATGCATCCGCACATCACCAGAAGATTGATGATGCCGCGGTAGGTCATGTCCATGTGGTACCAGTGATTGATGCCGGCGCCGAGGATTACCATGGATTTGCCCTTGGTCTTCTCGGCATTGCGCGCAAACGCGCGCGCCACGGAAATCACGGAATCGGCTTTGACGCCGGTGATGCGCTCCTGCCAGGCGGGCGAATAGGGAACGTCGTCGGTATAGAAGCGTGCGACGTTGTCGCCACCAAGGCCGCGGTCGACACCGTAGTTGGCGCAGAGAAGATCGAAGACGGTTGTCACATAGGCGTCGCCATCGGCCAGCGGCACGGAGCGCACCGGCACGTTGCGCATCAGAATGTCTTCGTGATCGGTGCCGGTGAAGTAGTCATGATGACGGCCGCCGAAGTAGGGGAACGCCACGGACAGAACGTCTTTTCGATTTTGTAGTGTGCTGAGCGCAAGCTCGCAGGCCGCGCCCGCGGCTTTGGCTTCGAGGTTCCACTTGCCGCTTTCGCCCCAGCGAAAGCCAATGGAGCCGTTCGGAACCACGACCTCGCCCTGTTCGTCGAAGGCGACCGGCTTCCAGGCCGCGTTGTTGGTTTCGCCGAGGGCGTTGGAGAAGTCGCTGGCTCGCAGGAAGCGGTCGGGCACATAACGGCCGTTCTTTTGTACAATGCGCACCAGGAACGGCATGTCGCTGTATTCGCGGCAGTAGTCGGTGAAGTAGGGCGTCTGGTTCTCGACGTGGAATTCCTTGAGGATGACGTGCCCAAAGGCCATCGCCAGGGCCGAATCCGTGCCCTGCTTCGGGTGCAGCCACAGATCGCCGAACTTCGCCGCCTCGCTGTAGTCGGGCGAAATCACCACACTCTTGGCGCCGCGGTAGCGCGCCTCGGTGTAGAAGTGGGCGTCCGGCGTGCGGGTCTGCGGGACGTTCGAGCCCCAGAGCAGGAGGAAGCCGGCGTTGTACCAGTCAGCACTCTCCGGAACATCGGTCTGTTCCCCCCAGGTCTGGGGCGAGGCGGGGGGAAGATCGCAGTACCAGTCGTAGAAGCTCAAGCACACGCCGCCGAGCAGCGACAGATAGCGCGTGCCCGCCGCGTAGGAGACCATCGACATCGCGGGGATAGGTGAGAACCCGGCAATGCGGTCGGGACCGTATTTCTTGATCGTATAGGCGTTGGAGGCGGCAATGATCTCATTGGCCTCGTCCCAGCCAAGCCGGACGAAGCCGCCAAGCCCGCGCTGGCTTGTATAGCTCTTACGCTTTACCGCATCCTCGACAATGGAGCGCCATGCCGCGACAGGGCTTAAGGTCGCGCGCGCTTCCCGCCAAAGCCGGATCAGGTTTGCGCGCACCATCGGATACTTCAGGCGGTTCGCGCTGTAGAGATACCAGGAGTAGCTGGCGCCGCGCGAACATCCGCGCGGTTCGTGATTGGGCAGATCGGGTCGCGTGCGGGGATAGTCGGTCTGCTGCGTCTCCCAGGTGACGATCCCGCCTTTGACGTAGATCTTCCAACTGCATGAGCCTGTGCAGTTCACGCCGTGGGTCGAGCGCACGATCTTGTCGTGCTGCCAGCGCTGGCGGTATCCGTCTTCCCAGGTCCGGTCCTCGCGTGTGGCGATGCCGTGACCCGCCGCGAATGGCTCCGCTTTCCTGCGAAAGAACGTCAGCCGGTCGAGAATGTGGCTCATGTCGACTCTCCTTATGCGGACGCGGCGCCGAGTTGCGGGCTCTGCGGCGTATCGGACACCAGGCGGATCTCCGCGGCACGCCGCAGGTAATACCACCACGTTATGAAGACGCAGGACGCGTAGTAGATGATGAACAGGATCAGTGCCGCTTCGGCGCTCCCTGTTTGTGCGATCGAAGTGCCGTAGCTCTTCGGTATGAGGAAGCCGCCGTAAGCCGCGATCGCGGCGATGACACCGATCGCGGGCGTTGTCTCGCGCGCGACGACGCGGCGGTCGATTCCTTTGCCTTGGGCGGCCATAAGCGCGCCCACAGCACGTGTGAACACCACGGGGATCATCTGATAGGTGGCGGCGTTGCCGACGCCGCTGGCGATGAAGAGCAGCATGAAGGAGGCGAAAAAGATCGAGAAGGCGGCGGGCCCGCTGCCCAGACGCAGCGCATACGCGACGCCTATTACGGTGAGCGCCATAGCGAGGAAGGAAGCCACCGCCACCCGCGCGCCGCCGAACTTGTCGGCGAGCCATCCGCTGCCGGCCCGCGCGAACGCGCCGAGTAAGGGACCTAAAAAGGCGAAAGTCATCGGGTTCACGTCGGGAAACTGGGTCTTCGTCAGCAGCGGGAAGGCCGCGGAAAAGCCGATGAAGGAACCAAAGGCGCCGGTGTAAAGCCAGCACAGAACCCAGGTATGCTTACGCTTGAAGACCACGAGCTGTTGAAGGAACGAGGCGCGCATTTCGGCGATGTCGTTCATGCCGAACCAGGCGGCGAAGGTGGATGCCAGGATGAAAGGCACCCAGATGAAGCCCGCATTCTGCAGCCAGAGTTTGCCCTCGGCCCCTTGGGGCAGTCCGCCCGATGCGCCGAAAATGGCGGTGGTGATGACGAGCGGGACCACGAACTGCACGGCGCTCACGCCGAGATTGCCGAGACCGGCGTTGAGTGCCAGCGCATTGCCTTTCATGCGCTGCGGGAAGAACAGGCTAATGTTCGCCATGCTTGAGGAGAAATTCCCGCCCCCGAGGCCGCAGAGGAGCGATAGGGTGACCATGACGTTGTAAGGCGTCTGCGGGTTCTGAACGGCGAAGCCGATGCCGATGGCGGGCAGGAGCAGCATGGCCGTGCTGAACACCGTCCACGTCCTTCCGCCGAACACCATGACGACAAAGGAATAGA